>NC_018748.1:3198772-3518649 GCF_000263195.1 Emticicia oligotrophica DSM 17448 | reverse complement strand
CGTGTAATAAAATGGCTGGCAAAATAATTTCAATATCAGATTCAGGATAATTTTCTGCTATTTTTTGAGCCAACAAATACGAAAACAAGGTGTGTTCATCATTATTCCGCACATTTAGATGGGTTTTAGCTACTTCCCAAATTGCTTCGTCTTGCTTTCTCATATCAATAATTCAGATAAATTGTCTTCAATTCGGTGTAGGCTTCAATACCGTACCTCCCTTTTTCTCTTCCCATTCCACTCTGTTTGACACCTCCAAATGGCACATCGTGGTAGCTTCGGTGAATGTTATTTATCCAAACCGAACCTGCTTCAAATGATTCTGCCATACGTAAAGCAATAGCCAAGTTTTCAGAGAAAACATAAGCAGCCAAACCATATTCTGAATCATTGGCTAAAGTAATCGCTTCATCGTTGGAATTAAATGGCATTACTCCTATTACGGGTCCGAAGGTTTCTTCGGTCATTACTTTCATCGAATGGTTTGCATCAGCGACGATTGTTGGTGGAAAGAACCAGCCTTTATCATACAATTCGCCCGTAAGCCTTTTTCCACCCGTGCGAATGCTTGCCCCTTTTTCGAGAGCATCGGCTACTTGTACTTCGCTATTCTGATAGATTTTTTGGTTGATAATTGGCCCCATATCGCAACCCGAAAATGGACTTCCGAGCGTAAGTTTCTGAGCTAACTCAACCATTTTATCAACAAATAATTCATAAATAGACGCATGCACATAAACTCGGTTGACACGATAGCAGAATTGTCCGCTATTAGCAAAGCCGTGTCGAACAATAGCCGCCGCAGCTACTTCAATATTGGCATCTGCACAAACAACGGCTGGCGATTGCCCACCTAACTCTAAAGTGATTCGCTTATTATGTGCGGCCGCTGCTTGACCAATTCGCTTACCTGTATTTGTTCCACCCGTGAAAGCAATTTTTGACACTAAAGGGTGTTCGATTAGCGTATGCCCAATTTCGTGACCATAACCTGTTATGACTTTAAAAACATTTTCAGGATAACCCACTTCTTCGAAAATTTGCCCCAAACGAACCGTAGAAAGTGGGGTATCTTCCGAAGGTTTTGCCACAACCGTGCAGCCAGCAACCAAAGCAGCTCCCAATTTCATGGTAAGCAAGGTTATCGGATAATTAAATGGGGTAATTGAAACTACCACCCCAATTGGTTCTCTGATAATCAGTGCTTTTTCGCCTTCAATATTATGCAGTGGAATTTCTCCTTTTAATCGAAGGCCTTCTTCGGCGTAAAAATCAAGCAAATCTGCACTTCTACTTATTTCTGTCAAGCAGCCAGCGATTGGTCTTCCCAATTCATTAGCAATGATTTGGGCTAACTCTTCGGCGTGTTTTCGCATGCCTTCGGCAGCTTTATGCTGTAGTTTTACACGCTCCGCTACCGAAACTTTTTTCCATTTCTTGAATGCTTCATGAGCGGCTTCAATGCTTTTGGCAGCATCGTTTTCGGTCGCTCTTGGGCATACTCCCACCACCTCACCATTGCAAGGATTTATGACTTCTATGACTTGCATTTGAATTTTCAATTAATAAACTTTATCGTCATTAGATTACATCGCACAAAAGTTCTTTGCGAGTTTCGGCTAAATCTGCCTTAGCCATTTCAATCGATTCGGGTAAGTGTAATTGCGGAATAATATCGGTTTCGAGGCGATTACAGTATCTCGATGGCGTTTGTTTGAACCAATCGCATGCAACACTTACACCCGTTACGGTAAATCGCCAAAGTTTATCGGCATCTCTCACAATTTCATCTTCTAATGATTTGGAGAAATTTCTTGTATCATGGCCATCAATTATTGCAGCTACTTTCTGAATAAACTCTTCAGAATACCCTAAATCTTTTAGTAGTTCAGTCGATAACCTTACTCCTTCTGACTCGTGCAAGTATCTGACATCACTTTGCATGAAGTTTTCAGATTGAAAACCTTTTTTGAAAATATCGTCTTCGTCAATCGAATACCAACCAATGTCGTGTAAGATTATTGAAATAGCCGCTAAATCGGCATCGGCATTTGGATATTTTTCTATGAGTTTCAAGGCATATTTGTACGAAAGTGGTATATGTACATCGTTTTTTCGAACACGCATGTATTTTTCGGCAGCCTTATAAACTTGAAGGTGTTTATTCATGGTTTTTGAAGGTTTCGAGTTGCGGACTTTTCTGGAGTCCGCAACTCGTTAATAAAACTTTATGCTGCTTTTAAGATAACAACTTCACCAGTTGAACCGTTTACTTCAATCAAATCACCTGTTTTGATAGTCGTACTTGCTGAGCCTGTACCCGTAACGGCAGGTAAGCCATACTCACGACAAACGATAGCTGCGTGCGACATCATTCCACCAATATCGGTTACAGTAGCCTTGATTTTACCAAAAACTGGAGCCCAACTTGGAGCTGTTACGCGAGTAACTAAGATTTCGCCTAATTGTAACTGCCCTAACTCTTCTGGACTATTGATTACTCTTGCGATACCCTCTACTTTTCCAGCCGAAGCAGCCATTCCTTTCAGCTGATTAGAAGTTTCACCGCTATTGAGCCAACTCTGAACGCTATCGGTTGTAATACCCCAAAGCATGATTGTGAATGGCTCGGTAACAACTGCTGGTGGCTCATTGAAAGCTGGTTTTGGAGCAGCGGTCGAGAGAGCATCAACAATTTTCTTACGGCGAGCAATTTCGTTTGGCAAGTAGTCTGGGCCAATTGAAGGCACACCCATCGCCCAACCACGACCATAATCGAATAATAATTGGTGAATTTCTTCTCTACGGAAATAGAACATATCGTAGATGTCATCGTAGAAACCAGTTTGTACGAATACACTACTCAATTCACGCATTTTTCTCCAGAAAACACACATCGCCCAGTGTTCGATATAGAAATTATGGTTTTCAACGTACGGGAATACCACACGAGCTAAACCTAATTTGCCATCGAAAGCCGCTTGTGCTTCGGCACTCGGAATCGAGTCACGGTATTCTTCTGTAATTCTATCTCTTTCGGCTGCGATTTCTTCAGTTGGACGGTCGATATTTTCACCATTTACTAAGCGGCTTACGTAGTCTTGAATATACCCAAATGGAATATCAAGATTTTCAATCCAATATTTATCTGTAGAATAAAAACCATTTCCAGTAGTAAAGTTAAACCAAGGATATTTGGCATTTTCCCACGCTTCAATCCATTGTTTTCCTTCGGCTGATGCACCCAATGCCACTAAAGCAGCATCAAGACTATTGCTTGAAATAATATCTGTCAGTTTTAATTCAAGAGCTAATTTCGATAACTTTCTTAACTCTTCATCTGGTCTGAAAAGGTCAACTTCTACTCCTTGCACCATCTTAGCAATTGAAAGGTCAGGAATACCAGGGAAAGTTTCTTTACAAAAACCAAAGAAATCAAGGTATGCCGCATAACCTAAGTTTAAGAACTCGAAGTGATACATCCAAGTTTTATAGCAAAGGTCTATCATTTTATCATAATTCTGAATCAAATGGTAAGTTGGGTCGAGGCCTACACCGTTCTTAACCCATTCAATATCAATCACTTCTGGAAGTGGTTCAAATTTCACAGCTTCCATTTCATCAATCACACCCTTTACTTTTACGTGCCAATTATCAAGGAGCGTATTCCAATTTTGAAAATAAAAACCTGCTCTTTCTAAAAATTGTGGCACACGGTCGCCGATAAGTTCGGGAGCAACCCCTACTGGACTCATGTAGCAATAACCGTTATGAATCTTAAAGTCAATACCATTTGCTGGTGGAATCAACCATTGACGAGTATTATATTGACCTAAACATTTTACCGCAAACTCAACGGTAATTGCATCAAATGGTTTGAAAACATTTGGCCAGTGTTGTGAGTCGCAAAAAAAGAACTTATTTTCTTCGGTTTCTTTCAAGTTATCTTGAAAAACCATGTAATAGGGATACAATTCTTTCCAACCTTCGGCTCCAGCAGGAGCTTTGTGGTCGTAGGGGCTGATGAACTTTTTTGACATTGTTTAATATTAGGTTTTGGTGTACTTATTTTTTTGCACTAATAGGATTCATTAAAGTATTCAATATACCCTCCATCCCCATCTTAATTCCAGTGTTTTCGACCTTCTTTTGTGACCAAACCGTTTCGGGGCGACTTTGAAGTAATGTAAAATTATGTCCAACAGGGAGGTCGGCATCAATCGCCCATTCAATATCTTGCGGGCAACCATAGTGTTTTTCAATTAACTTAGCAATTCGGCAAAGCTCTTTGATTTCTGTCTCATTGATACTCGCCTGTGTTGCTCGTTCATCTGTAATTTCTCGAGTTAAAACTTTGCGATTTTCTCTATCAGGAACATGCTCAATGTGCTTATTTTGAATATTGCTTTTTATCACTTGAAGCATAATTTTATCTACAATAAAATTATCAGGTGTTACCTCGCCCGAAACTACAGCCTCTCCAAGTCCCCAAGCAGAATCAATCACAATTTTCGAGCGGTCGCCATTGGTCGGATTAAGCGTCATAGCTACCCCTGCCGTACGAGCATTCACCATTTTTTGGATAACTACGCACATTAATACTTCATCTTCGGCAATTTTTTGGTCTTTTCGATAATTAATTGCTCTTGAAGTAAATAAACTAGCCCAACATCTTCTTACATGTTCAAGCACTTCATTTTCACCAACAATCCACAAGTAAGTATCTTGTTGCCCAGCAAAACTTGCATCGGGTAAATCCTCTGCGGTAGCACTCGAACGAACCGCCACGGGTAAATCATTTTCATAACTACATAAAATACATAGTTCTGCGTATGTATTTTTGATAGATTCTTGAATTTCGGCTGGAATTGCCATTTTCATGAACATCTCTCTGATGGTAGCAGATACTCGGTCAAGCTCATCTACTTGGTTAAAATCTATCGACTCAACCATTTGCATAATTTCATGCTTTAAACCTGAAGCATCTAAAAACTGCTCATAAGCGTGTGTAGTTACGCAAAAACCAACTGGTACAGGCATATTTGCTACACTCATACTCGCTAAACTTGCTCCTTTTCCACCTAAATATTGGTAGTCTGAAGGTTGAGCTTGATTAAAAAACAAGGTATATTTCATGTTGAATGACGAAGGACGTTTACGTTTATTAGGTTTGATTGTATATTTTAGGGTTTATACATCCCATTCTACTTCGAGAGCTACTGGAGCTCTAAAAGAGGTATTTTGTGCAAAAGCAAAAGTTTGTTCAGGTGTTAGGCGAAGCGACGGTAAGCGTTTAGTAAGTTCTTCTAAAACAACTTTAGCTTCTAATTTAGCCAGTGGTGCTCCTAAGCAGAAATGAATGCCACTTCCCATTGAAAGGTGCTGATTGGCATTCTTTCTTTCGATATCAAAGTCTTCTCCATTCTCAAATTGAGCCTCATCTCTATTCCCCGAACCCATCACCAGAAGGATATTTGAACCTGCTGGAATCGTAATTCCACCCACCGTTGCTTCTTCGGTTGAGCGGCGTCTCCACGAGACAATAGAAGGGCTATAACGTAGTACTTCTTCAACTGCATTAGGAATCATTTCATGATTTGTGCAAAGAGATTCCCAACTTTTACGGTGAATCAATAATTCTCTGATACCATTTCCCAACAAAGAAGTTGTTGTTTCGTGGCCAGCAAATAAAGCACTATAACACATAGCTGCAATCTCACGGTCAGAAATCTCATAACCCTCAGCTTGATAGCGAACTAAATCACCTGGGAGGTCATCAGTTGGGTTTTCTTTACGTTTGGCTACTAATCCTTGGCAATAATTCCAATATTTCACCATATTTTGAGCGTGCATCAATTGGTCATCTTCCGATAAATCGCCCCAAGTGAGCAATAAACGGCTTTCGGCCCAACTTTTTACTTGTTGTACTTCCTCGTTTGGAACTCCCAGTAACATAAAAATGACATAAGCAGGTAAATCATAAGCTAAGTCTTTAATAATGTTGGTTTTACCTTTTGCCGCAAAATCTTCAATCATATTAATTGCCAACTCTCTGATTTTTGGCTCAAGTTTGCGGAAACGTCCCACATTAAATGCCATGCTCACAATGCGACGGATACGAGTATGGTCAGGTGGAATTCTACCCGATAGGCCCGATAGTCCGATAAGGCCTCCCTCTTCCATTAATGCTTTAGCTTTTGGAGCGATAGGTTTGAAAGGCGACTGAGCATTTTCAGAAGTAAATACTTTCCAATTACCAAAGATTTCTTTAATATCTTGAAAACGGGTTACAACATAATAACCAAGTTCTTCGCTAAAAAAAATAGGTTCTTCTTCTCGTGCCTGTTTGTAGAACGGAAAAGGATTGGTGAGGTCGAAAGGTTTAAACGATTCGCTCACTTTATGATACGGACATCCAATCGCAGTGTTCATGTACTTATTTTGTTTTTTAATTGATTCCGTAACAAACTTAAAAACCTAATCTTTGGTTTTTCTTTGGTTTTATTGGTAATATTTTAATTTTTTCTTGAAAGATTCAAATAAAGCTTTCGCATATCTTCAGAAGGTTGTCCGAGATTGAATTTTTTGAGTGATTCGCAGTAAATTCGATATTGGCGATGCAAAGCATCGAAGCGTTGGGAAGCAGCTAAGGAAAGGAGTTTTTCTCGGTGGGCAGCCTCAAGACTTGGGTCTTCGGCCAAAACTTTATCACAATATTTGATAGATAAAGCAAGGTTACCCAATTGGCGATTAATATTGGCAAGGCTATACAATAATTTATGATACATTTCACGATACCAAAAACGCTTACTCCACAGCCAGTCGTTTTCGTTATTATCAATATATTTTTGGGGAATATCATTGAATAAATCGCCTGTATAAAGACGCTCGGCCGACTCATAACAAATTTTCACTTGTTCGAGGTTATTTTCTTTTAAATGCTGGTTGCCTTTAAAACATAATTCCTGAAACATTGGTAAATCAATCCAACTATCGTAGGGCAAACGCAGGTAATAATGCGAACCTTGATGAGTAATAAAAGCAGATTTTTGTTTTTCGGCCTTTTCGCCTTCTAAAATGAGCCTCAAATATCGAATAGCATGATAAAGTCGATTAACGGCTTGGTCGGTACTATCAGCATTTGGCCAAAGTAAATCTGCTAATTCTTCGGTACTTGCCCCACGGTCGCCACGAATGAGCAAAAAAGCAAACAGTGTTTTTAGTTTTCGAGTAGAACCCGCTTTAGTATTCCACTCGATTAGCTCACCATTTTCTCGACGAATACGCAATTCACCCAAACACCTAATTTTCCAGCGTCCTTCATTGGTTTGAGCAATGGGCGAAGAAAAAGTTTTTTGAAGTGGATAGTCACTTTTATCTTCTTGCGATACCTCGGCAATTTGATTTGAAAATGCTTTGCGTTCGGGAATTAGTTTATTTAAGCGATAATTAAAGCGTAGTTTAATTTGATTTTTTTGCAGAATGTTTGGCGGTAAATAATAGGGATTTTCAATGTATTCATTGCCCGCATATATATAAGGATGTGAATTTAAAGACAACATTAGTTGCTCATCGAGCAAAATAGACTCATTATACAAACAAACAATAGTTGTAGGAAATTGCGTTAGAAACACCTGAAATGCTTCATGAAATTCTCGTAGATAAATATCTCCTGATGGCGTTCGTACAGCCCAAGTCATTTCAATAAAAATGACAAGCTGCTCAGGTAAAAACTCTTTAATTTTATCTTGTAATGAAGAAATAACCGGTTTGGCTCTCACTACTTGCTCACGCAAAGCAATATCATCCGAAGACATTACCTCAATCTGTATATCGTTAAGATTGGTTTTGGCTTCAGAAATGGTGTGTTCATCAGTAATATAAATAGCTTCAGAAAAACTACTTCTTAAAGAAATTACCGTTTGCCAAAGGTCATTTTTTTCATGAAAAAAGTAGCCAATGAAGTGGTTTTGTACTAAGCTCATCGTTAGGTTCGAATAATGATACTAATTTAAGCAGTTATCAACAACAATACTTTAAATCTACACCAAATGAGCATGATTTTTTAGAAGTACATTCGTTCGGCCAAACGATAAGTATTACAATGAGCCTCTACAATATCAGCGATTCGGGGTGAATAGCCTCCTCCCATCGAAACAACAATGGGTAATTTGTGTTTAATGGCTTGTTCGAAAACAAACTCATCTCGACGTCGACACCCTTCCATCGAAACACTCAATTTGCCCAATTTATCAGAAGCCAAAATATCAACGCCCGAAATGTAGAACAAAAATTCAGGCTTTTCCACTTCAATTAAACGTGGCAAGGTATCATACAAAATGTTTAGATAATCTTCATCTTTACAATAAGTTGGTAGTTCAATGTCTAAATCTGATATTTCTTTTTTGAGTGGATAATTTTCTTTCCCGTGCATAGAAAATGTAAAAACTCTCGGCTCTTGCTGAAATATCTCTGCCGTTCCATTGCCTTGATGTACATCTAAATCAATGACTAAAACTTTTTTAACTATTTGATTTTCAAGCAAATAATTGGCTGCTACTGCTACATCATTCAGTAAGCAAAAACCTTCGCCCTTATCGGAATAAGCATGATGCGTGCCGCCCGCGATATTCATCGAAATGCCATATTGCAAGGCATAATGACAGCAATCTATCGTGCCTTGAGTAATGATAAGCTCTCGCTTCACCAACATTTCTGAAATAGGAAAACCAATCCTACGTTCCATTTTTGGGTCAATGCTGAGGTTTAGTAAATCGTTGAAATACTGCTCATTATGAACACCCAAAACCCAACGTTTATCAACTACCGTTGGCGAAAAGAAATTTTCTTCGGTGCACGTCCCTTCATACAATAATTGCTCAGGAATTAACTCATATTTCATCATCGGGAAACGATGGCCTTCGGGTAATGGGTGGCGATAAATTGGATTATAAGCGATTTTAAGCATTAAAAATATTATACTCGTTTTATTAGTTTTTAATGATTTTTTTTTACATTCATAACATATTTCTTCCTCAATAGTTTATATTATGAACCTTACTTGAAAAATTGCTGTACTTTTACCTATTTAGCTATTACTTATGAACTCTTACCTGAAACTAACTTTCCATTTAAGCTTAGTGCTTACATTCATAGGATATTTTTTCAATTTTAGACCGCTCGTATCTACTGGTTATGGATTAGTAATGCCTATTTTATTTTTACTATATGGATTTACAAGAAATTGGAAATTTAGTAACATTGATATAATAATATATCTAATGTGCTTTGGAGGTTTTTTAAGTGATGTTTTTACTTATGCTAATTTTGGAGACCTCGGAATTACTATACAGATAAGTCTTTCTTTATTAAATAATATAATTATATATTACTTGATTCGCTTAGAAGGAAAACTAATCATATACTCAGATAAAAGTGACTTATGGAAATTTCTAATACCAATTATTCCAAGTGCTTTCTTCTCTATTGTTATTACTAGCTCAACACTTAACAAAGAGTACGTTTATTTTTCAGGAGTCTTTTATTCGATTTTTACCTACCTTTTTATACTTAATGCTCTTTATTTAGACACGAATCAAACCTACAAAAAACTGGCATTAGCATCAGTTTTATTCAGGGTTTTATCAGATATTTTCTATGCGTGTGTGGTCTTTTTAAATATCGAAAATATTTTGATGTCTTATGCAAGCTTCTTTTTTTATGCTTATAGTCAATTCCTAATCGTTTTAAGCATACTTATCACTCAAAATAAACATATCAGCAATTCAGATGAAAATTACCTGATTATTCCTTCTTATATAAAGAAATTTCTTTGATGAATTTTACTTAAAAAGTTTGGAATCAAGCGAGTATTTTCCAGCACCGGTAATGAATATGCTGAGATAGCCGAATAAATATAAAAGAGCATGTTCCTTATCACCAAGTGGGTCAGAGCCGTGAATCTTGAAAGCAATGATACTCATGCAACCAAGTAAAATTATCAATGCCGGACGGGTAAATAAACCTAATATGAGCAATGTAGAACATATAAATTCTGCAAATACAGTAAGTATCTGCGATACTACAGGAGAAACATGCAGAGGGTCAGGAAAATCATGATGCCCTGCTAAAAATTCTTGAAATTTATCAAAGCCATGTGGAATCATCAAAAAACCAAAGCTTAGGCGTAAAACTAAAACTGCCAAACTTACTTGGTTTGGCAGTGAAGCAGGTTTTAAATATTTTTTTTGCATTTTTTGAACAATCGAAAAATGTTACTTAACTTCTTCATAATCAACATACTGACCACCATCAAAATCTTTACCTTTCTGATTAGTACCAGTTGACTTCACTTTAACTTCTCCTTCCTTACCACGCTCTTTCTCCATAAAATCATTGTAGCGTTTTTGCTCTTTGGCAATCTGACGACCCACCAAAAGTTCAAATAAAAAACTACGGATACCTGGTACAAAGGCAATCAATAAAAAAAGTATAAGAATATATTTAAACATTGTCGTGTTTCGGTCTTAAATCAAAAATTTATTTTATTGAACACAAAATTATTGGTTTCTGATTATCAAGTATGTTTTCGAGAAAAATATTTTCAAAAATCTAAAGTATTTTAATCTTTAGCCAATGAAAGAAATCTTTAGTCCAATAACTTCAAAAGTAAATCTAAAGTTTCAGGACTACTCGGACGAGGTGCATTTGCATTGATAATCGTGCCATTTTTATCAATAATCATATAACGTGGAATGCTATTAATTTGGTATTTTCGAGTCACTCCCGAAACCCAACCACCTTCCGAAAGTCCGTGGTCTCCATTATTAAGTTTTAATTTTTCAACAGCCTCTTTCCAATTATTAAGGTCTTCATCAATCGAAACGTATAGAAAAACAATTTTCTTCTTTTGTTTTTCGGTTAAACCATTATGCATTTTTTTTGAAAATGGAAACTCTGCACGACAAGGGCCGCACCAGCTTGCCCAAAAATCTACATACACCACTTTTCCTTTGTATTTAGTAAAATCGAATTGCTTACCATCAAGGCCAATCAAAATTGGGGAGTCGCCTTCTTCATGTGTTTGTTTAACCTTGTTATTTTCTTTCTTTGAAGCTACTTCTTCTTTTTTGCTCAGGGTTTCTTTACAATGTTCAAGTAGCATATTTCGATAATCGTTGGCAGCAATCTGACTAATCCAAAACTTGGCCGAAGAAGCCGTAATTTTGCCACAATTATCATACAATAATTTAGCTAAAGTATAATCTAAAACCTGACCTTTGAGGTATTTCTGAGCATAATTACCTTTATCAGCAATGGCTTTGACTTGGTCGGTGTATTTGATAAATTTTTGTTCCTGAGAGTTGAAGTAGGTGACAAAAAAAGGCAAGAAATTACGGTAGCTTTCTACCATCATGAGTTTCTCGTCATTAACTTTTGAAGGGTCGAGTTCTTCGGTCATAACCGCAGGAAGCGAAACGACCCGTGTGAGTTTTGTATCAATATTGCTACGAATAATTGAGTAAGCAAGCAATAAATGCCAATAATTCCATTTAATATTGGCTTCTACCAAAGATTGAAATTCAGGATTAAGTTTTGATAAATTTGAATAATTTTTTAGGAAATTAAGCTGACTTTTACGCTCATCATAAAGCGTCATTTCCCAATCATCTACATTCGATGAAATCAAATGAACGTATCGAATATCTTTATCAAATGTATTGGGGAATTTTTTATGAAACTCCTTTAAAAATGCTTGTGCATCAGTATTTCCAATCAATTCTTCGGCCTTTTTTAGGATGTGCCCATCTCCATATTCTACAAAAATATCGGTACTGTCAGGTATCGAAAAACCAACTGTTTTTTGTGCAAACGAAAAGATTGGGAAAAGTAGTAAAAGAATAAAATTCTTAAGCATGGTTTTGTTTGTTTGAAATTAGATAGTTCACTCAATTCGTCAACTATTTTATCCACAAAACTAACGAAAATCTATGCCAAAGAATTTTAAAGAAGTAAAATTTTACCGCTAAACAAATTTGAATAATTTTCTGATAAATAGAATAAGTTTATAAATGATTCATAAACCTCTATACTCATACAAATAAAATCTAACCGAGAATGGAATATTTAGAAAAACTAAATTATAAGAGCAAGCTTGTTAAATAGTTTTTTTTTCATTTTTTTTGAATTGAATTATAAACTAACAATTAGGTATTATGATTCACTTACCGACTTCGACACCCCCATGTCTGGTCGGTTTTTCTTTTGGTGCCAATAGAAGCCCCCACTTCTACTATGACACTACATGCAGTTGTTTTGGTGTTTTCTTTCACGTTTTATACAAAATAGTTTAATACTCACTTCCAATTTTATGATTCATATAACTATTAGAAAAATAGTTGATTATTTATACTCAAATTTTTTAGTTTGCTTCTTTAAATGTATCAAATAATGTTTTACAATCAAAAATTCATGTAACCTATTTTTTAAATTTTTACAATTTTAATTCAAATTTTATGCAATTTTAAAACCTACTTTTAGATAAATTCAATTTTATTTTCCTTTAAAAGCCATTTTCCACCTAAATTTTAATTATTGTTCACTTTTCAAATTCTAATCTTATTTTTTTAAATTAGAGGAAATCTAGTTGTGAGCAATCAAGAATAATTCAAAAAACTTTATGTCATATAAAACAAAACGTGCCATACTTTCTGAGGTATGGCACGTTTTGTTTAAGATATAGCTACTATTATTGTTTAGTCAATTCAGCTACATATTGTTCAAGATATTCAGGGTGTAGAGAAACTACTTCACCAATTATAATCACAGCAGGATTCGTCACTTGTGATTCATTTACTTTTGAGTTAATATCACAAATTCGCCCAAAAACTGATTTCTGATTTTCCATTGTGCCATTTTGAATAATGGCAATTGGTGTTGTTGACTTTCCGTGTTTATCAAAAATTCCAAGAATTTCTTGAAGTTTGCTCATTCCCATCAGAATAACCACTGTAGCCGATGATTGTGCAGCCAAATCAATATCAAGAGGTAAACTTCCATCGTTTGTATGGCCTGTAACTACCCAAAAACTGCGTGCAATATCTCGATGAGTAATTGGAATTTGTACGCTAGCTGCCACGCCAATCGAACTAGATACACCTGGAATAACTTCAGTAGCAATATCGAATTTTTTTGCGTATTCTAATTCTTCATATCCACGACCAAACACAAAAGGGTCACCCCCTTTTAATCGTACTACATGCCCGTGTTCTAGAGCAGAGTCAACAATCAATTTATTAATTTCATCTTGCTTAAAAGAGTGTTGACCTTTACGTTTACCTACATTTATTTTAACAGCGTGACTAGGTGCATATTCAAGAAATGAATCATTAGCTAAAGCATCATATAAAACAACATCTGCCCCTTGCAGAGCTTTAATCGCCTTTAGTGTAATCAGTTCGCTGTCGCCCGGACCTGCCCCCACAAGTGTTAGCTTCGATTGCATATTTTATGAGTATAAATAGTTAAGTACATTTGTTTCTAGCAATACTTTAGAATGAATTATAGGTAGCCAAGTGCATAATTTATGGTTATAAAGTTAAAAGTAAAATTTGCCAGAAAGGCAAAGCCACAGAATAATATTTCAAAATAATTAATTTCAAACAAATATTTATCAATAAAATACAAGAATGAGTAAAAATACTCAATTTGCAAATAGTACAAAATGTATAAAAACTTTGAAATAATAAAGAACTTCTAAATTGGCTTGCCAGTTCAAAAAAAAAACTTTATATTTTCAATATGCAAAATCTTGATATACAAGTTTCAAAGCGGCTTACGAGGTTATACATGGTTGCTCTTTTGGTAGTAGCCATATTATCTTTGTTCGGACAATTTCTGATACAGAAATCGCTTAATGAATCTATTGACGACTCTCACGTTGTGAATCTAGCGGGCCGTCAACGTATGCTGAGTCAACGCTTATGCAAGATAGCCATATTACTTACCAACCAACAACAATTTACAAAGGAAGCAAGTTTCTATAAAACCGATTTTCAAGAAGTATTACAGCTCTGGCAAAAATGTCATTATGGCTTGAAACAAGGGCAGCTACAACTCGATAAAACATATCACATAAAAAATAGTCAGCAAATAAATAAGTTATTTGAACAAATTGAGCCAATTTTCAAAGTAATTCATTCAAATGCACTAGCCATACAAATAGATAAAAAACAACATTCTTCAGATATTTTATCAAACATGCTAAGCAATGAAAGGCAGTTTCTTAAAATAATGGATAAAATTGTTTTACAATATGATATGGAAGCTCAGCAAAGAGTAAAGTATGTAAAAAAAATTGAACTGATTTTATTTGGGCTTACAGTCATTACGCTTGTTTTAGAGGCATTCCTCATATTTAAACCTTTAGTTGATTATGTGACGGATGTAATCACAAGGCTAAGCAATTCTGAAATTGAATTACAACAAAAAAATCAACAACTCGGAGATACAAACGAACAACTCATTATAACCCAAAAAGAGTTATTACGTACAACCGAAGAAAAATTCGCTTTACAACGACATGAAGATAATGTGAGAGCCGCTGCATTGATAGAAGGGCAAGAGGAAGAAAGAAAACGACTGGCTCGTGAGTTGCATGATGGAATTGGGCAAATGCTAACTGGTTTAAAACTAGATAGCGAACATTTGAAGAATCTACCTTTTTTAAATGATAAACAGCGAAAATCTTTTGAAGAACACCAAAAACTTATTGATGAAACAATAGAAGCGACTCGAAGTGTTTCGTTTGACCTTATGCCTGCCGTACTGACTGATTTCGGTCTTGCATCGGCTATCAGAATTTTGGTTGAACGCACAGCTAAAGGAGCCAGTTTTAAAGTTTCATTCAATAACTTAGTTGATGATATTAGGATTGCTAATAAAATTGAAAATAACCTTTACAGAATTACACAGGAAGCACTCAATAATATTATCAAGCATGCCCAAGCGAGTAACGTAACTATCAATTTAGCTAGTGAAAAGAATAAATATATAACACTATCAATTATTGATGATGGCAAAGGCTTTGATTTGAAAAAACGAAAAAAGAATAAAAGTATGGGAAACGGAATTGGAAATTTACAAACCCGAGTAAGACTATTAAATGGTTCCATCAAAATTCAATCGGAACTGAACAAGGGGACCAATATTTTCATAAAAATTCCCTTACAATAATTGATTTATAAGCTATTTTGCCCAAAGTTAGACTATCAATTAAACAATACAATACTAAAAGCCAATAAGTAATACATACACCAAACACTTGAGAAACAAATGACAGCCACCATTAAATTACTAATCGTAGATGACCACGCCGTAGTGCGAAAGGGGATTCAGAATTTACTTGAAGAAGAGTCTTACATTGATATTATTGGTGAGGCATCAGATGGCCTAGAAGCTATCGAAAAAGTAAAGAATCTCAAACCTAACATTGTGCTTCTTGACCTTACGATGCCACAGATGTCAGGTTTTGAAGTTGCTAAAATTCTTTCAGAAAAATACCCAAATACCAAGTCGCTTATATTTTCGATGCATAATAACCCAGAATACATGGTCACATCGGTCGAAAATGGTGCAATGGGGTATTTATTGAAAGATACCAGTAAGGAAGAAATACTGAAGGCTTTAAGTAGTGTTTCGCAGGGCAATAAATACTTCCCTCCTACCGTTTCGGCCATGATTATTGATGGACTTTTAGCTCAAAGAAAACAAAAAACAACTCCAAAACTTAAAAATACCAGTCTATTTACTAAGATTTCGAAAAAAGAACGTGAAATCTTGAAATACATCACAGAAGGACTAAGTAGTCAGGAAATTGCTGATAAACTTTCACTGAGTGTTCGTACGGTTTCAAATCATCGAGCAAATATTTTACGTAAAACAGATGTTAAAAATACTGCTGAATTAGTAAGATTAGCGGTAGAATAAAAATTATTGGATTTCTATGCTTCAATAAATATAATTAAAATATCTCTGAAAGACCCCTTAATTTTAGGGGTCTTTTTTTAATTTACCTCAAACTTTAAAGTAAAAAATATCGTTTACATCATATATAATTTAAGCATACGATATGAAAGGCTTTCGTTTTTCTGAATTCAAACCTGAAATGAAGGGAGGTAATAAATTTGAGCAATTGCTTAATATCTTCCAACAACTACTTTTAATTACGGCCGGTGATGTAAGTCAAGCTTTGGCTTATATGAGTGACCTCGACCGTCAATATCAACTCACAAACGATGAGTATGGTATGGCCAATTTCATTGATGATTTGAAGAAAAAAGGCTATATTTCTGAAGAAACTGAATCAGGCGAGTTTAAAATGACCGCTAAAAGCGAGCAAAGTATCAGGAAACAATCGCTCGATGAAATTTTTGGTAAACTCAAACGCAGTAAAAGTAGCGGCACTCACCATACCCCATATACAGGCACTGGAGATGAACTAAGCAGTGATATTCGTTCCTTTCAATTTGGCGATACACTCGATCAAATTTCCATGACTGAATCTTTGAAAAATGCCCAAATCAATGGTGGCATTGATGATTTTATGCTACTTGAAAGCGATTTAGAAGTTGTTGACCGTGAGTCAAAAATCCAAACCTCAACGGTTTTGATGATTGACATTTCACATTCAATGATTTTATATGGAGAAGATAGAATTACCCCTGCTAAAAAAGTAGCTTTAGCTTTAGCCGAACTCATTCGCACTAAATATCCAAAAGATACGCTTGATATTTTAGTTTTTGGCAATGATGCTTGGCAAATTCAGTTGAAAGATATTCCCTACCTTGAAGTTGGCCCTTATCATACCAATACTGTTGCTGGCTTAGAATTAGCCATGGATTTATTGCGTAGAAGAAAAACCAAAAACAAGCAAGTATTTATGATTACTGATGGAAAACCGACTTGCTTAAAGGAAGGAATTAGATACTACAAGAATAGTTTTGGCCTCGACCGAAAAATTGTCAATAAAACCTTGACAATCGCAGCCCAAGCACGCCGACTTGAGATTCCAATTACGACATTTATGATTGCTTCCGACCCATATCTAAAACAATTTGTTCAACAATTTACCCAAGTAAATAATGGAAGAGCCTATTATAGTGGCTTAAATGGTTTAGGGGGTTTTGTTTTAGAAGATTTCCAAAGAAACCGTCGTAAAAACTTAAAATAATTCGCAATATTACTGAGGAAATTATCTCCTTTTACATTAGCCAATGCAGAAAAAAGAACGATACAAGGCATTAGTAGAATACTTTAGTACGAATTATCCAGAAGCCCAAACTGAATTAAATTATTCAAATCCTTTTGAATTATTGGTGGCAGTGATTTTATCTGCTCAGTGTACTGATAAACGTGTGAACATAGTAACAGAAAAACTATTTCAACGTTTTCCAACGCCAGAGAGTTTGGCAACTTCAAATGCTGAAGAGGTTTTTGAGTATATTCGAAGCGTGAGTTATCCAAACAATAAGTCAAAACATCTGGTTGGAATGGCTCGTATTTTGGTTAATGATTTCAATTCTGAAGTACCTAATACGATTGAAGATTTACAAAAAATGCCTGGTGTTGGCCGAAAAACCGCCAATGTAATCGTATCAATTATCTTCAATCAACCAGCGATGGCAGTTGATACACATGTGTTTCGTACTTCACATCGTTTAGGCTTAGTACCTAAAACTGCTAAAACTCCCCTTTTGGTTGAGAAAGAATTAATTAAACATATTCCTAAGGATAAAATTGCAGTGGCTCATCATTGGCTGATACTTCACGGTAGATATATTTGTGTAGCTCGTACACCCAAATGCTTTGAATGTAATTTGAAAGCATTCTGCAATGCCTTTGAAAAACAAAAATTTGACACTCCACACTTATAAATTTGTAGGACAGGTTTCCAACCTGTAAAAAGGATGTTAAGAATAATAAATTTATAATTTTCCCACCGAATAAATCATGGAAATTAATGAATTGATGCAGACTTTTCCACATGATGGTAAAGTTGAATGGCTAAGTTTTCGCCCTGGCCCAACTTCTCGTGGGGAAATAGTAGTCGTTGATGAAATCAGTGTTTCTGAAAAACAAGGAATTGAAGGCGATAGATACAGAGGAAGTAATAAAAAACGCCAAGTAACCATAATTCAAGCTGAACACATTGAGGCTGTCAGTAAAATATTAAAGAAAGAAAATATTGACCCTTCTTTGCTTCGTAGAAATATTGTTGTCTCAGGACTTAATTTATTAGCACTTAATAATTTAGAGTTTAAAATTGGCGATGCAATTCTAAAAATGACAGGTTATTGCCATCCATGCAGCCGAATGGAGCAAAATCTTGGCACTGGCGGTTATAACGCCATGCGTGGACATGGTGGCATTACGTGTATGGTAATCAAAAGTGGTAAAATTAAAATCGGAGATGCTGTAAGTCTCATTAAAAATTAGCAACAATCGATTTTAAAGTTGGTTCATCAACCGTATGTTTTCCTTCGAAACATACAACCTTGGGATTAATATCTTTAATCATCGAAGCTCTAAATTGCTCCGAGATTTCGGGATAGGCAACTAAAAACTCATCTTTATCACCATAAATATAATAAGTATCAATACCTTTCAGCTTTTCTGGTTCAATAACTTCTCTGATACCATTACTGAAAAATCCAGCCCAAAGCAAAAGACGGTTACATTTTATCTTATCTGTATTTATCCATCTACAAACAGTTGCACAACCTTGTGAGAAACCTAAAATATTTACTTCAATTTTACTTAAATCATGGTCTTTTAACAAATGTATATAAAGCGAATTGAGGTAATCATTATTCTCTTCTATTTCTGTTAGACGCAACTCACGTGTCATCCAAGAAGAACCCACTCTTTTAAATTCACTATCTAAATAAAACCTCGAAGGTGCCTCAGGTGCGACAATAAAGGTAGTATCACTTAGAATTGAGGCAAATTTTTTGATGAAAAATTGCGAAAGCTGTCCATAACCATGCACCACAAACCAAATGGTTTTGGTGTTTTCATTCAATTCTCCAAGTGTATAATAACGTGCAGTTCGCTCTATTTTGATTTGATGCTCTTTCATGCTTTAAATTTCTCAGTATAATAATCACCCACCTGCTTTTTTTGCTTTATAACCTTCTTTTTGGAGAAAGATAAGAATTTTATCTCGATGGTCTCCCTGCAATAATATTTCTCCATCTTTGGCAGTTCCGCCACTTCCGCAAAGGTTTTGTAATTTTTTTCTTAAAGCTTGTAAATCTTCATCTTTACCGATAAAACCATCAATCCTACTCACTATTTTATTCCCACCCTTTCTATCAAGCCATATTTTTAAATTCTGTTGATTAGCTGCTAATGTTTCAACTTCCTCGTCATCGCCAAAATTAAATTCAAAATCAGGGTTTGTAGAATACACTATTCCTTGCGGAGTACCCGCTTTATGCTTCTTATTTTTCATATCATAACTTTTAAACACTTTTCTAAAATGCTGATTGTAAGCTCATTCGTTGAAAGTCTCATTGGTTCACCATCATAATGAATCAAAAAATTATCTTCGCAAGAAAGCTTGAATTTAGTACCTTGATAATTCTCCGTCAAATTTGATGAAAGAATATTCCCATTAAAAAGCTTAGAAATCAAGTCCATGGCCTGAAAAGCTGATGGCTGATGCACAATCGTACAATCAATAAGTCCATCGTCTATCTTCGCAGTAGGTGTTATATACGCATTATTCCCAAATTGACTCGCATTACCGAAAGTAACACTAAAGACCTCATAATTTTCGGCGGCAAAAACACATCTTAAAGGCTTATATTTCCAAAACTCATTAAAGCCAACCTTTACATAATTTAACATACCTCTACCTTTTTTTCGAGAAAAAACTTCGGCACAATGAGCGTCAAATCCCACACCCGCAGTACAAAAAAAAGGAATATCATTCACTTTACATACATCAATTATTTTAGTAATGGGTGTATTCAGAGAAGCGATGGCATCGGCGGCCTTCATGGGTATACCTAATTCACGAGCTAATCCATTGCCAGAGCCAGTTGGAATGATTCCTAAAGATGTTTTTGTATGAATTAAGGCCTTTCCAACCTCATTGACCGTTCCATCTCCACCAATGGCAACAATAATCTCAACACCATTTTCTACGCCTTCCGCAGCAATTTTTGTAGCATGACCTGCATATTCAGTATATCGGACTACTGGTTGATATATTTTTTTATCTAACTGATTATCAATTAGTTTAACGATAGTTTGATGAGCATTTTTGCCACCCGAAATCGGATTTACAATAAACCAAATTGCTTGTTTATTCACGAAAATTTAATAGATTTATGCTTTCGTGCAAAGATATAAAAAAAAATACAGTACGGAGAAGACATCTTATCAAACAAAAGACCCATGAAATACAAATACCTTATTTTATGTTTGCTACTTTCAGCACAAGTAAGTTTCGGACAGGCTCCTAATGAGCGTCAAGAAGTTTTGAAAGTCTTAGCTCGCCAAAATGATAATTGGAACAAGGGCAATATTGAAGCTTTTATGGAAGATTATTGGAAATCAGACTCATTGATGTTTATTGGTTCTAAAGGGGTTGTTTACGGTTGGAAAGCTACATTAGACCGCTATCATAAAAGTTATCCAGACCGTGCGACAATGGGGACTTTGAAGTTTGATATTCAGAAAACTGATTTTCATTCAAAAACCACTTGCTGGGTCTTGGGAAAGTGGCATTTAACACGCCCTGAAAAGGGTGATATTGGTGGGTATTTTACGCTTATACTCAAAAAAATCAACGGAAAATGGTTGATTGTTTCTGACCATACCAGTTAATCATAAAGGGTACTGGACGATCTCTAAACCAGTACCCTTCATTTTCAGGTTAGTTTCTTGGTAAATTATGGAATGATTTAAGGAATTCTTCTTTTCTACGTCGTGAAAGATTAACATTATACTGTTCATCTAATTTCACCATTAGGCCATCATGAATCTGATAACCAACCACGTGTTTGAGGTTTACCATGTAAGATTTATGCGTACGGAAGAAATCAAAAGGGCTAAAACGTTTTTCAAGTTCTTTCAATGTTTTCGAAACAACTAATGTTTCTCCACCTTGCAAAAATACCTCTGTATAATTTACATCTGCTTTTAAAAATAATACATCTGCTGGATTTACTTTTTTCTTTCCAGTTAAACGAATAGTTGAGGTGCGGATAGGTAATTTCAAATTCATAATTAACTAAAAGGGTTTAAAATGAAGCATTTTATAGCAATGACCACAAAATGTTCAAAATAGTTGTATTGGATAAAAAAATAAGTGGTTGATTATTATTTTATGAATAAAAAATCACCCATAAAGCCCTAATAATCAACCACTTAAAACAAAATCAAATACTATCAATAATAAAATATCTTAACGATTATCAATCGTTGTATCTCGTTTAATCGGCTCAACTGAAGGTAAACGCTCAACATTTTCAATAATACTTGAAGAATCACCCATTAAAGCGGTAGAGTCTCCTTCCGCATCAATTCCGCCAATTGAAACACATCCTTGGTATTCCTTTGTAATCTTTATGCCTGGTTTAGGAAAAGGGCCGGGACTATACCCTAACTTTTTATCGGTATATACGCTCTGCATAAATTTACCAAAAATTGGCAAAGCAGACCTAGAACCTTCACCCATTCGGCTTCGGAAGTGAATACTACGGTCATCACCTCCAACCCAAACACCACATATCAAATCTTTAGTAAAACCAATATACCAAGCATCAGAATAATTAGAAGTAGTACCTGTTTTTCCAGCGGCTTGTCCAGCATTACCAAATAAAGCACTGCAATATTCAAATAATCCTTGAGAAGTTCCGCCCGGCTCTTCGACACCACCACGCAACATATACTGCATCAAGTACGCTGATTCTGCCTTAATTGCCTCACGATGTTTAGTTTCAAACTCAAATAATACTTTCCCTTTAGCATCTTCAATCTTAAAAACGAGCATTGGCTCGGTGTATTGCCCTTCATTTAGGAAAATACCGTATGCTGCCACCATTTCATAAAGCGAAACATCGGAAGTCCCAATACCCAATGATAAAACTGGCTCAAGAGGAGCAGTAATACCCATTTTACGTGCATAATTTACAATTGTTCTTGGGCCAACTTCATCGGCTAATTGTGCTGCAACTGAGTTAACCGAACGAGCAATTGCTCGACGAAGCGTCATCTCTGAATAAGTGAAAACACCATCGGCATTTTTAGGTTCCCAAACCTTTGGTTCGCCATTCTCTACCCATTCTTTCTTAAACGGTTGGTCAGTGCGACGGTCACAAGGAGAAAGATTCAATGGTCCATCAATGGCTGCTGTATAAAGAATCGGTTTGAAAGTTGAACCTGGTTGACGACGCCCTTGCTTTACGTGGTCGTATTTAAAATAATCGTAGTTGATACCTCCTACCCAAGCTTTGATAAAACCAGTGTATGGATCCATGGCCATCATTCCCGTTTGCAAGAAACGTTTATAATAGTTTATAGAATCTACTGGGCTCAACATTAATTCTTTTTCACCTTCCCAACTGAACACCTTAACAGGCTTTTTCTTTTCATACATATAATAATGAACAGAATCAGGATTATTTTTAAATTTCTTAACCAATCGTTTGTACATAGGCGTACGCTTAGCAACTGTATCTAAGAATCCAGGAATTTCTTGTCCATTTTCATAAGTCCAAGGATTTCGGCCCTTCCATTCTTGGTCGAAAATCTTTTGCAAACGTTTCATGTGGCTCGAAACAGCAGTTTCGGCATGAGTCTGCATTCTCGAATCAATGGTTGTATAAATCTTTAAGCCATCACGATATAAATCTAAGTCAACTTCATTAGTCTTAGCCCAATTTTCGATAAATTTTGCCAAAGCTACCTTAAAATAATTGCCTTGCCCATCAGAGGCATCTTCCATATTTACATCGAGCTTAATCTCTGTCTTAGATAATTTATCTGCTTCATCTTGCGACAATGAACCATTACTAGCCATCAACTGCAATACCGTATTTCGGCGTTTCAGAGCATTTTTTGGATTCCGAATAGGGTTATAAAGTGTAGTACCCTTTTGCAAACCAACCAAAATGGCAGCTTCTTCAGGCAAAAGGTTGATTGGCTCTTTATTAAAATATGTTTTAGCAGCGGTTCGAATACCATACGCATTATTTCCATAATCAACCGTATTCAAATACATTGTAAGTATTTCTCCTTTCGTAAAATTTCGCTCCAGACGAATGGCTGTCAACCATTCTTTTGTCTTGTAAACCAAAGTTTTTACAACTGGAATATAGTAGAGTAGCCCCTTCATTTCACTCTTACGAGTACTATAAAGGTTTTTGGCTAATTGTTGAGAAACGGTACTTCCTCCACCACGTTCACCTCCTTTAAAAATACCTACAGCCACACCAGCCATTGATTGCAAATCAATTCCTGAGTGCTCGTAAAAACGTTTATCTTCAGTGGCAATCAAAGCCTTGAACAACCAAGGTGACATTTGAGCAGAATCAATGGTTTTTCGATTTTCGGTAAAGAACTTACCAATTTCTACTCCATCAGCAGTAAAGATGGCTGAAGACTGAGAAATCTTTGGGTTTGTCAATTGCTCAATACTTGGCATTCTACCACAAAGCCATAAAAAATTTGTTTCAATACAAAACAAATAGATTAAAACCCCTGCAACAACCTTTAAGGTAATTTTGTAAATCTTAGAAATTATTGGGTAATAATTTCCGTCAGTATCAAATTTTGATACAAAGTAACTCCTAGCCTCATCAACTTGTTGATTGAACTTAACGAATACTTTTTCTACTCGTTCTTTACCAAAAGCTTTACAAAGAAAGAGGTAAATTTTATCCAAAATCCACCACCATGCATTACTAGTTTTAGTACTGATACTCTCTAAAATATTTCTTAACTTATCTACCATAGGTTATGAGTACATAATTTTTGTTTATTCACCGTGGATTGGCTAATCAACGCCTGTTTCTAATTTGAAGTACAAAGAAACATGAAAGTTTTGAAAAATACGTTTGTAAGTAAATGATTCTGCGAGAAATTATCAAATAATAATAATAATATTTCAAGCAACGATATGAATCAATCTACAACATAATTGATTTTTAGCCATTTATTCAAAAAAAAATCCTTTCGTATATATTTTTTTCGAATCTCTTACTATCCAAGTATATTTGAATCAACTAAACCAAACATAAACCAACCGTGAATAATATTTTAGAAGTTCACAATGTTGTGAAGCGTTACTCGCAACACACTGCACTCGACAATGTAAGCATCAATATTCCCAAAGGAGTAATTTTTGGTCTTCTTGGACCTAATGGTGCTGGAAAAACCTCGCTTATTCGTATTATCAACCAAATTACAGGCCCCGATGAAGGCTATGTGCTTTTTGATGGAGAAAAACTCGCTCCTAAGCACATCAAAGAAATTGGTTATTTACCAGAAGAAAGAGGGCTATACAAAAAGATGAAAGTTGGTGAGCAATTACTTTATTTAGCACAACTTAAAGGTCTTTCTGAAAAACAAGCCCTCGAAAAACTTAAAGAATGGTTCATTAAATTCGATATTAAATCGTGGTGGACTAAAAATGTAGAAGACCTTTCTAAGGGTATGCAACAGAAAATTCAATTTGTGGCGACGGTTTTACATGAGCCTCAACTCATTATCCTAGATGAGCCATTCTCTGGATTTGACCCAATTAATGCCGATTTAATTAAGAACGAAATTTTAGAGTTGAAAGAAAAAGGCTCAACCATTATCTTCTCTACTCACCGAATGGAATCAGTTGAAGAACTTTGCGACCACATTGCTCTCATCAACAAATCGCAAAAAGTGCTTGATGGTGAAAAAAATGAAATTAAAGAAAGATTCAAAACACACACGTATCAAGCTCGTTATTGGGGAGATTTGACCACAAACAATGAAGATTTCGAAATTCTAGACACTAAAATTATTAGTGATAACTTCAAGGAATCAACCATTAAACTTAAACCAAATGTACCTTCTAATCAATTGATTAAGCAGTTAATTGAACAAGTTGAAGTACGTTCGTTCGGTGAAAACATTCCGACGATGAATAGTATTTTCAAAATGGTTGTAAACGAAACTATTGACTAATCTAAATAGTGGTTTTATACCACTATACTAAAAATATTCTATACACATGAAAAATATATTACTCGTTCTTCGCCGAGAATACTTGGTACGAATCAAGAAAAAGTCGTTTTGGATAATGACTCTTCTCATGCCATTACTCATCTCTGGTTTTTATGCTTTACTTTTTTGGGGAGTATTTAATTCTCGTGAACTGCAAAAAGTAATGATTCTTGATGAAAGTGATGTTTTTACTCAAAAGTTCAAGGATTCGGAGAAAGTCAAGTTTCAATTTTCGAAGCTTCCCCTTGATTCAGCCATGGCTCAACTCAATCAAAAGAAAATTGATATTGTAGCCCTTATTCCAACAAATATTATCGAAGACCCTAAAAGCCTAAAAATCTTTACAGGTAAAGGTGTAGGCTTTGAATTACAATCAAAAATTGAAAATACCATTCAAAACGAAATACGAAACGTAAAACTTGCTCGTGCTGGAATCGACCAAAAAGTACTTGAAGACGCAGATGTAAATGTTTCATCGAAGGTGGTAGTTGTAAGCAAAGAAGGTGAACAAAAAGAACAAAATACGCTTGCTTCTACGGTATTAGGGTTTGTAACAGTTATTTTGATGTTTTCAACAGTATTAGGCTTTGGAATGCAAGTAATGAGAGGTGTAATTGAAGAAAAAACCAATCGTATTATTGAGGTAATTATTTCTTCAGTGAAGCCTTTCCAGTTGATGTTAGGAAAGATTTTAGGTGTTGGACTCGTTGGACTAACGCAATTCGCCCTTTGGATTACCCTTACATTTGCCTTAACAACCATTAGTTCATCTCTTCTACCTTCTCAGCAAATCGCCAAAGCAGCTCAGGAACAAATGGCAGATATGCCACAAAAAGAAAAAGATAAAGTAGCTAAAAAGATGGAGCAAACGCCAACTGATGCCAATAAAGTAATGAAGTTTTTAGAAAGTGCTAAAGGCTTAAATATTCCATTAATTATTGGATGTTTCTTATTCTACTTCTTGTTTGGCTATCTATTTTATGCATCAGTTTATGGTGCAATTGGTTCTGCGGTAGATAACGAAACTGATACTCAACAATTTATGTTTCCGGTCATGTTGCCCTTATTAGCAGGCTATATGATTGGTCTCATGACTGCCGGACAAGCTGATAACAAGTTATTATTCTGGGCTTCTATTATTCCGTTTACATCTCCAATCACGATGATGGCACGTCTTCCGTTTGGTGTAGAGCCTTGGGAATTAATTCTTTCAATGACTTTACTCGTGGCTGGTACTTTAGGAATGGTTTGGTTAGCTGCAAAAATTTACCGTGTAGGTATTTTGATGTACGGCAAAAAAGCTACTTTCAAAGAAATTGGCAAATGGATTTTCTATAAAGGCTAAAAATAAAGCGGTAGCTCATTTTAAAAATCGGTGGTTTCGACTTTGCTCAACCACCGATTTTTGTCTTTAAATATGATTTAGATAACGGTAATTTAAAAAGTAAATACAAAATACCTAGATAGCTGAGTTAATTAAATGCACATATCGGTCGATAGCTAAGCGAAGCCGAAGCTACTTGCAAAAATATTGGTGCGATGGTTTCGACTTCGCTCAACCACCGTTCGACTTCGCTCAACCACCGTTCGACTTCGCTCAACCACCGTTCGACTTCGCTCAACCACCGTTCGGCTTCACTCAACTACCGTTCGGCTTCGCTCAACCACCGCACCGATTTTTCAATTAATTGTAGTTTTATTTAAGTCCTAAAATAAAATTAGGGTCTAAGCATATTTGTTGATATTTCTCTTGCTCTGACATAGCACAAACACCCGCAAAATCGCCTTTCATTCCTAGCATATCGGTCATTACTTGAAAATGTAAATGTGGGGGCCAATCTCCATTGATTGGGTAATTCCCAATCTTTGCAAAAGCTTCGCCTGATTTTATTTCTTTCCCTTCATATAAACCATCAAGCGAATCAAGGCTCAAATGCCCGTAAAGCGTATATAAAGTTTTATGATTGGTAAAATTAAAAACTTGCTTATGCTCTAAAATAATCGTTGGACCATAATCTCCGAAATTATCGTTATTCTGAAAGCTATGAATAACACCATCGAACGGAGCGAAAATAGGTGTTTCGGCAGAAGCCCAAATATCAATTCCTAAGTGAATACAACGAGGTTCGGATTGTACTTGACCAAAAATCCGACCATCTGAAAAGTGTTCAGAGCGACGATAAATTACCCGATGCTCCATATATCCGCCCACACCAAACTTTGCTCTAGATTCTGCTATTTTATTAAATACATATTTTGAAAAAACTGCAGTATTAGTCAAATCAACATCATCTAATTCTTGATTATTGGCGGTAAAATCGAGCCAAGTATAAGATCCTTCTAAATCTTTAATAATCGACATATTCAAATAAAAAACTGAGTTTATGAAATTCAAATTTAAGTCATTTGTACTTCATAAACTCAGTTCATATTAAATAGTTGTTATTTATTGTTCTCTCAACCAAATATCAACCCAACCATCATAACCTTCTTTGATAACTTTTTGCTCAAATTCGTTTAATTGACCTTTACGACTTTTTATTTCATTTTGCTTGACTACATTTACCTGCATAATCCGCTCTGGTGAATAATCATTAGCCGTTTTCGCATTTACAATTTGGCGTTTATTACCAATTTTTATGGTATAAAGTTGGCGACCTTTAATTGTAAAGTTTTGTTCTTCTTTCGCGAGAACCGCTTTTTTTGAGGTTATTACTACTACGCCATTTGCTCCTTTTTCGCCATATACTGCCGTAGATGAAGCATTTTTCAAAACATCAACACTGGCTATATCATCAGGGTTAATTTTTGACAACTCAGTTTTACTCGCAACTTTTCCATCAATGATATACAAAGGAAGAACTTCACTAGGATTACCTTTAACCCTTATAGTCATACTTTTTTCAATCGAATTAATCGAAATTTCATGGGCATCAATATTTTTTTTCAAACGCTCATTCTCTAAACGAATCTCCTCTTTATCTGTTAATGTCTTTGTGATTCCATCTTCAATAATGATTAATTTCTCATAAGGGAAATCGTTTTTATTGGCTATGTTATTTTTTCCGCCTTCAAGCACAAAACTAATTGGCATAGTAAAATATACATTTACAGAAACACCATTTTGTTTTCCGGGATTCCATTTCGGTAAAGACCCTATAACTCTAATTGTTTCTTCATCACAGCCAAAACCAATACCTTTTAACACCTTGAGGTCTGATACAGAACCGTCTTTTCGGACAATAAACTTTACAAACACTTTACCCTGTACATTGGCACGACGTGCTGGCTCAGGATAGCGTAAGTTTCTTGCAATATTCTTGTATAATTCATCAAGTCCTCCGGGGAAAGACGGATTTTCTTCAACGGTTGTAAAAACTTCTTCACCAGCGGCATCTTCATTTGGTTTAAAACCTGCTACAACAATTTCACTTAGGGCCTGCACCCTACCTTCCATACTTACTTGGCTACCCGAACTTAACTTTACATTAATTTCTTTTTTATCAGCAACGGCAACAGTAGTATTTTCAAAACCTACCAAACTAAAAACTAACTCATCATTAGCAGTTGCTTGAATGGTATAATTTCCATTATCATCGGTAATTGTTCCTTTATTTTTTCCTTTAATAATAACTGCCACTCCAACCAATGGTTTTCCTGATTCAGCTGAAATAACATTACCTTTAATAGGTGTTTCTTTATTAGTAAGTATCAACTTTAAAGGTTCGATTGGCGATTCTGTTATTGAAACTTTCTCGGTTGTATTAACTAAATCACTCACCATTCTGATTTCCTGATTTTTAGCAATGCTAGCCGAAGCAATGACCAGCATTAAAGCAAAAAGTGGTGCGGTAAGTCCGTATTTTAACAAAGCAATTTTACGAGAGCGGGGCTTATTTAACATTTCGATTCTTCTTTTGAGGGTTGATTTATCAATGAATTGATTCGTAAGTTGGTTTTGATTTAGTCCAAATTGCTGAGAAAATAATAACATAGCATAGTCAGCCTTCGAAGGTTCTAATCGGCAAGCAATATCATCGGCAATGAACTCATGAATGTGCTTAATTGATTTTTTATATAAGTAAACCACAGGGTTAAACCAACACAATACCGCAATGATTTCAAACAATACTACATCAGCAGAATGTAACTGCCGAATGTGTACGTATTCATGCTCCATTACAACCTCATGTTTTTGTAGGTCTTTATCCACAAAAACATAATTAAAGAATGAAAAACCAGCTCCAAATTTTGAGTGATTATCGGTATCTTTTAAAAGACTATTAAGTTTCAGGAAATTGAATAATAACTTGAAAGTCAGGAAGATAGTACAAATCAGATAGGCAATTCTTATTAAATCATACCAAGTAAATGGGTTTTCATGAGAAGGCTTAGATTTTAAAACCGCCGGGCTAAGAATCGTATAAAAAACGACATTCACCTGCTGCGTGATAAACAAAGATTGGATGTAATCTGAGTACCAAAACGGAATACCAAAACTTAAAACTGCCGACCCAACCAAAAATGCACGATTGAGATTATAAAAGGTTTCGTTTGCAAGCCACAGCTTGTAAAAACCATAGAACAGTGCCAAGTAAATATTTACTTGAATAAGATAATGTAAGAAATCCATAGTCTGCGGAGAATTTGTAAACTATATAGCCTTTCAATCAAAGACTCTATGGTTTCATTTTGATTTTTTATGGTCTAAAGCAAACATTACGGGCATTACCATTGAAGATCTAACTACTTTACCATCTAATCGAGCAGCTGACCATTTAGGCATCAATCCAACGACACGCATTACTTCTTCATCGCAACCAAAACCAATACCCTTTACGATTTTGGGAGATGAAATAGAACCATCTTTCTCGATAATCATCTTGACAAATACTTTCCCTGTTACATTGGCACGAGCGGCGGGCTTGGGGTATTTCAGATTCTGACCAATAAAATTAATCATTTCAGTTATACCTCCCGGAAATTCGGCCATGGCATCAACTTTTTCATAAACGGGTTCTATATTTTGTGCTTGCACGAAATTGGCGATTAAGCCAAATACAAAAATTGAGAATAGCTTTTTCATAATTTATTTTTAAGAAAGAGTTGGAATAAAAAATTGATATACTAATTTGATAAATAGTTTATAATCAACAAGAACTTACTTGTCTATATCATAGAAATATAAAATTTTCAGCAGAAAGGGCTTAATTCTAAAGTCTACCAACGCTAACTATTGATTAGAGTTTTTCATTTTATCAATCATTTTTAGAATTTCATCGGCCTCTTTCATATCAATCTTTTTTTCACGCACAAAAAACGAAAACATTTCCTCTACTGAGTTTTCAAAATAACTCTCCATCAATTTGCCGGTAGCAAAAGATTTATATTGTTCTTTACTTATAAGGGAGTAATATTGGTGCGTTTTGCCGTATGCCTTGTGCCCAACAAAACCTTTTTGCTCCAAAATTCTGACAATCGTTGAAACTGTATTATAGGCAGGTTTAGGCTCTGGGAAATATTCCAAAATATCTTTCACAAAGACTGGCTCTATTTCCCACATAATTTGCATGACTTCTTCTTCGGCACGTGTTAATTCTCTTAATTCCATTTTCTTGGTAAATTTTCCTGATGTAAATATATAACTAAGTTTTTAGTTTTAAAACTATTTTCATAGTTTTTTTTCAAAATTGACTAATCCTTAAATATTTAGTACAAAAAAACGTGATAGAGTTTATTCTATCACGTCTGGAAATTTATAAGCAAATATTAATTTATTATCGAAATATATTAATTTTTTGCACCTTCAGGGCGTTGGCGTGGGCCTTGCGGGCGTGGACCATCGTGTGGGGGTTCTTTCATTTCATTATGACAAGAAATACAACCCATTGTAACTGGCTGACGGAAGCCTTTCATCTGAGAAAGCAATTCACGATTTAGGCGGTCGTTCATCACAATCATTTCTCTTGTACGTAAGTGATTACGGCTCTTTTCTGAAGTCCAATCATTTACATCATGACAAAACTTACAAGTTACACCTAAAGCATGGCCCCAGTTATTCATGATGCTCAATACTTGTTCAACCGATTTCCCTTTTAGAGATTTAATATTTTTAAAGACTGAATCAGCTACCATCGACTCTTTTCCTTTTAAAGAATCTTTGAGTTTTGTAATATATTTTTCACGGTCAAGCATAAGTGTATCTTTCAATACAGTTTTTACTTGAACTGTTTCTGATGATTTACTCATTGACATGAATGAGCTCACCCCAATAAATAGCAATAACACAGGGATAAATATTTTCATAGTTTTTGGTTGATTTTTGATTAAATACAGAAGTACACCGCAATATAAAGATTATGTATAAAATGAAAAAATTAAAACTGCAAACTTAATAAAGTATCAAACAAAAAAAGCCCCGCTATTAGCAGGGCATTTTAACCTTAGATTCTAAGCAAAATTAAAATCTATTCAACCTTAATACTTATTTTTTCTAACCTACTGAGTCTATCAGCATCGCATTTATTTAACCTTAAAACATTTTCTATTGCATTTTTAATTGACTGGTGCTCCTGCTAAAATTTCATCATCGGCAAAGTCTGCGTATTTTTTGAAATTCTGTTCAAACATATCGGCCAATTTTTGGGCTGTGGCATCATAAGCCTCTTTATCTGCCCAAGTGCTTCTTGGATTCAAGATTTCTGAAACAACATACGGGCAATTTTCAGGAATCATCACTCCAAAAATTGGGTGCCTTGTATAAGAAACTTTACTTAAATCACCGTTTAAAGCGGCCGTAATCATCGCTCTTGTATTCGATAATTTCATACGAGTACCAGTACCATAACTTCCGCCTGTCATACCTGTATTAATCAACCACACATTTACTTTATTATGGTGAATTTTCTCACCCAATAAAGAAGCATATTTAGTTGGATGAAGTGGCAAAAATGCTGCTCCAAAACAAGCCGAAAATGTTGCTTGTGGCTCCTTCACACCCATTTCTGTACCTGCTACTTTAGAGGTATATCCAGAAATGAAATGATACATCGCTTGTCCAACTGTCAGTTTTGAAATGGGAGGTAAAACCCCAAAAGCATCATAAGTAAGGAAAAAGATATTTTTTGGAATTCCTCCGAGCGAAGGCTCAACAGCATTCGGAATATAATGAATTGGATATGCCGTACGTGTATTTTCTGTGACTGAATTATTGTGGTAATCTACAGTACGAGTTCCATTAATGAATCTTGTATTTTCAACAATAGAGCCATAGCGAACGGCATCAAAAATCTCAGGTTCTTTTTCACGGCTCAGGTCTATTACCTTTGCATAGCAACCACCCTCAAAGTTAAAGACACCAGTTTCCGACCACCCATGTTCGTCATCGCCAATCAAACCTCGATTAGGGTCTGCCGAGAGTGTTGTTTTTCCTGTTCCTGATAAACCAAAGAAAATTGCAGTATCTCCTTGCTCACCAATATTTGCAGAGCAATGCATCGATAAAACCTCATTTTCCTGTGGTAATAAATAGTTGAGTACAGTAAAAATTCCCTTTTTCATTTCTCCGGCATATCCAGTTCCACCGATAAGCAATATACGACGACTCATATCAACTATCGTAAAGTTTGCTTGACGAGTTCCATCAACGGCAGGGTCTGCCTCAAATTCAGGAATACAAATTATAGTAAAATCTGCATTAAAGTTTTCCAATTCATTTTGAGTTGGACGAATAAACATATTATTGCAGAATAAATTATGCCATGCCTGAGTATTGATTATTTCGAGACTTAAACGATACTGAGAATTTGCTCCAGCAAATGCTTGACGAACATAAACTCGCTTTTCTTCAAGGAATACGAGCATTTTATTGAGTAAAGCATCAAATTTTTCGGGCGAAAACTTAAAATTTACATCTCCCCACCAAACGGTATTTTCAGTTTTTTCATCGCAAACCAAAAACTTATCTTTGGGCGAACGACCTGTAAATTTTCCAGTATCGCACATCAAAGCCCCTGTGTCAGTAAGTACACCTTCCCCATTTATAATGGCGGCTTCTATCAGCTCAGCTGGGCTTAGATTAAAAAATACTTGTTTAGCTTTTAAAGCTAATTTTGTTGGAGCAACTTCTGTTAAAAGTTCCATTATTTTAGTTTTTATATTGATGAAGTGTAATTGACAACTAAATAACAAACTTTAAACTTCTTTTGACATGACATTAATCATACAATTAGCTGATTATCAGTAATTCAATAGAAGTTTCTTTCACTTAAAAACATTTAAAAATGAAGTAATAACTCATTAACCATTTCTTTAGCACCCACATAAAATGGACTTCTTTGGTGTAAAGAATTAGGTTCTATATCTAACACATTCTGATAACCATCGGTCGATGTAGCACCTGCTTGTTCGGCTAAAAATGCCAATGGATAACACTCATATAGCAATCTAAGCTTACCTTTTGGATACTTTTTTGATGCTGGATATAAATAAATGCCCCCCTTCAATAAATTCCTGTGAAAATCACCAACTAATGAACCAATATATCTACCCGAATATTCTTTCATTCTGCAATTCACAATATATGCTCTTGCACCACTCACAAAATCATTATAATTACCTTCATTTACGGAGTAAATAGCTCCATTTTCTGGACTTACAATGTCTTTGTGCGAAAGGAAAAACTCGCCTAAAGAATTTTCATAAGTAAAAGCATTTACGCCTTGTCCGGTTGTATAAACCAAAATAGTTGAAGAGCCATAAAGAATATAACCTGCCGCTACTTGGTTTCTGCCTCCTTGCATAAAGTCTTCCAATGTAGCCCGAGTACCGATTGGACTTGTACGTCGATAAATTGAAAAAATAGTTCCAATAGAAACATTCACATCAATATTCGACGAACCATCGAGTGGGTCAATGGCTACAACATATTTCCCTTCATCGTTGTCGGTATAAATAATTTCATCTGATTCTTCAGTAATTATTGCACACACTTCACCCCCATTCTTCAATGCTCTTAAAAAGCGGATATCAGCTACTACATCAAGTTTTTGTTGCTCTTCTCCCTGTACATTTTGGCTTCCAAAAGCTCCTGTTATATCAACTAAACCTGCACGGTTTATTTCACGATTGATAATTTTTCCTGCAAGGGCAATATCTCTCAATAACTGAGATAATTCTCCCGAGGCAAATGGCATAGCACTCTGCTGACGCTTAATGAAGCGGTCTAAGGTTACGCCAACAGGCATTGCAAGTGTTTCTTGTTTAGTCATGTTTTGGTTTTATGAGCGAATCATAGCACAAATGTATTTAACAAAAAAATGCGAAACAAATATTTTTAGCGAAATTTCGCTTAAAATTTTAATTTATTAAAATAATACAATTTTTAACTATGACATTTTGTATTCAAATCAAAGAAGAAAGTCTTAAAAAAGACTCTAAAATTTGATATGAAATACATTGGCACAGAAAGCAAATTGAAATTCAGTATCATTCAGTAATAAATTATTTAAAAGTTGAGAGAGAAAATATTAGAAAAACACAAGAAAAACCAATCAAAAAAAATGCAACAATATTGCAGAAGAATACATAAAACCTGACGTATATCATAATTTGACTCTAAAGTCCGTACTAATTTTGTAGCTCAATTGTTACAAATAGAATTATCAAATGATTATTTTAGGTTTTTTTGTATTGCACTGGTATTTCTCAATATTAATGCAAACCTTCTTTCTTCATCGCTATGCTTCGCATCAAATGTTTACGATGAGCAAATCGTGGGAGAAAGTATTTTACATACTTACGTTTATTGCCCAAGGCTCTTCTTTTTTAAGTCCGAGAGCCTACGGTATCATGCATCGATTGCATCATGCACACGCAGACACTGAAGAAGACCCACATTCACCAAGTTATTCAAAGGGAATCCTTGATATGATGTGGAAAACTAGATTGATTTATAATAGAATTTTGCATAACCAAGATTCAGTAGAGGCAAAATTTAAAAAGGGTGTCCCGAATTGGAAATTTATGGAATGGCTTGGAGACTTATGGATTTGCCGACTCGCTTGGGGAGTATTATACACGCTCTTTTACATAAAATTTGCAACCGCTTGGTGGATGTTCCTACTATTGCCGATTCATTATTTAATGGGACCTATTCATGGTGTAATTATCAACTGGTATGCCCACCGATATGGTTATGTAAATTTTGAGGTTGATGATACTGCCAAAAACCTTCTACCACTCGATTTATTAATGATGGGAGAATCATATCATAATAACCACCATAAATATGGCGGAAGAGCAAATTTTGGATTCAAATGGCATGAGTTCGACCCAACGTATCCATTAATTAAGATTTTAGATGCTCTTCATATTATTAAGTTAAAAATCAACAATGATTTAAAATACATGTAAGATTCCGCAAGAATCTAAATCCATCAAAATTAAAACTGTTATTTACTTAGAATTACTAGAAAGGTGATACAATAGAATTTGTATCACCTTTTTTATTTTTCAATAATATAATTACACATTTTCATATATTTTTATACTTTTAAGCGTTAGTGATTGCAGCAAGATTTGGAATATTCGATAAATAGGCATTACTTTTGGCATACACTTGATAAATTATTCTAACCAAATAAACTAAACCTTACATGCAAGAAAAGAATTTTTTTGGCCATCCAATGGGCTTGATGGTATTGTTTCTCACCGAAATGTGGGAGCGTTTTTCCTACTATGGAATGCGTGCCATCTTATTTTTATACCTAACTAAAGGCGTTCAAGAAGGAGCTTTGGGGCTCCCCGAAAAAACTGGTGGAGCAATTATGGGCCTCTACATGGCTTCTGTATATCTTCTTACATTACCCGGTGGATGGATTGCTGATAATATCTTAGGACAAAAGAAAGCAATTTGGTATGGTGCCATTTGTATTATGTGTGGACACTTAATTTTAGCCATTCCAGGTTCAAACGAAATATTTTTCTTGGGCTTAGCCACCGTTGCTATTGGAACTGGCTTATTAAAAGCCAATATAAGTTCAATTGTTGGCGAATTGTATCCAGAAGGCGGAGCCAAAAGAGATGCTGGTTTTTCTATATTCTATTTAGGTATTAACCTCGGAGCATTTTTAGGGATGTTTATCGTAGGTTATCTAGGTGAAAAAGTTGGTTGGCACTATGGTTTTGGAGCTGCCGCTTTTGCCATGCTTTTTGGAGTTATAAATTTTAGAGTAAATGGAAAATATCTTAAAGAAGTGGGGAATCCTCCATTACAAAAATCATCGCTAACCTATTTATATGTAGTGATTGCAGCACTTTTATTAGTTGGAGTATTATTAGTATCAGGCATTTTAGATAGTATTTCTTTAGCACAATACATGAAATACATCATCGTTACGATTACCATTCTTTACTTTGCTTATATTGGTTTTTTAGATTCCTCTCTTACCGTTGTTGAAAAGAAAAGAGTGGGGGTACTTTTTATTTTATTTATTGGCATTTCAATTTTTTGGTCAGGATTTGAGCAAGCCTCTACTACCCTAACTATTTTTGCCGACCGCCACACCGACCGTAATTTCTTAGGAATGCAACTTCCTGCTTCATGGCTTCAAAATGCTAATTCAATGTTTATCCTGATTTTCTCAGCACCAATGGGTTTCTTATGGGTATATTTGAATAGTAAAAACTTGAATCCTGCTGTACCCGTTAAATTTGGTTTAGGACTCTTACAAATGGGTTTAGGCTTTTTTGTCATGTATTTAGCGGCCAAAAGAGTATTAGACGGCTCTATGGCTGGTCTTGGTTGGCTAGGCATTACTTATATGTTCCACACCCTTGGTGAATTATGTATAAGTCCAGTGGGTTTAAGTTCTTATACTAAGTTAGCTCCTAAAAAATATTACAGCCAGTTAATGGGGTTATGGTTTGTTGGTGCCGCACTAGGTAATTTAATTGCAGGTTTATTTGCAGGTAATTTTGATGAAAGCAACGTAGCAGCCATGCCAGATTTATTTCATCAAGTATTCTTAATCGGAGCAGTTTCGGGCTTGGTAATGATTGTATTATACAAACCAATTAAAAATTGGATGGGTGGTGTGAAATAAAACCTTTGTTATTTCCGATAAAATATCTTTTTTTTGCTGAATATTCTCTTTAAAATCTGACAGCTTCATCCAGAAACTGTCAGATTTTTCCAAAATCCATAAAAAATGGCAAAATTTAGTACAAGTTCAAAATCTGATATTGTTGTTCATATTGGCATAATCGTTGCCTTATTTTTGGTGTTTTTCTTTAGTTTTTTCTTTATTTATCTTCCTTGGAGTACTAATCATGGACAATCGATTACGGTTCCTGATTTGAAAGGTATGTCCATCGAAGAAATGGAAAAAGCACTCGATGACAGAGACCTTGACTATGAAGTGAGTGATTGTACTTTCGTAGCAGGAGCAAAACCTCTCTCAATACTTACGCAATTTCCTAAACCGGGGTCAAGCGTGAAAGAAGGGAGAAAAATCTATTTAACGATTGTCAGCGAAACCGCACCAATGGTAAAACTACCAGATGTTTTTGGGCGTTCAGAATCAAGTGCTAAAAATCAGTTATTATCTGCTGGCTTAGTGGCAGGTACAACAGAAGTTATTCCAGCATTAGAGGAAAATACTGTATTAAAAGTTAAATTTAATGGAAAGGAAGTCAAAGCTGGTACCATGATTCCGAAAGGTTCTACCGTAGTTTTTGTGGTTGGAGATGGCCTTGGCGACCAAATGGTTGAAATACCAAATTTAGTTGGAATGCTAGCTGATGAAGCTGAAATATTACTTTCTGGACAAAATCTAGGCATCGCTAAACGATATGTAGGGCCAGTTGATGGTTATCCTGATGGTACAATTATCAAGCAAAGACCATCAGCTGAAGGAAATAAAATCCATATTGGCGACGTTATTGATGTAGAAATTGCGGGGAATGCACCTACCGAAAACGTCGAAGATAATAATTAACGTATCAAACAACTGTATGAAGATATTTCAAAACAACAGACCTGTAAGTATTTGCAGGTCTGTTATTTTATTAGTTCTTTTTTGCACACAACTTACTTACGCACAATCGCTGACCCTACCATTTTTTGATGATTTTTCTCTTAATAAAACTTCATCACCCAATCCACAACTTTGGATTAATGGAGGAGTAAGTATTAATAATTCTTTTCCTATCAATCAACCATCTGTCAATGTAGCTACTTTTGATAGTCGCAATGCAGCCGGAATACCCTATAACTTTTCAAATAAGTTTGCTTATGGGAATACTGATACGCTAAGTTCACGTCCTATAAACTTAGCAGGTTTGGCAATATCAGACTCAGTCTATTTAAGTTTTTATTGGGAAGCGAAGGGCTTAGGAGAATTGCCTGACGAAGACGATTCTCTCGTGGTTTCACTCTTAAATGATAAAAACCAATGGAAAGTCGTTTGGCGTCAACAGGGTACGAGTAAAGATAAATTTACACAAGCACTTTTACCCATTAATAAAACCGAATTTTTACACCAAAATTTTCAATTCAGATTCCAAACACGTGGCCGCCAATCGGGTGCGTTTGATATGTGGCATATAGATTTTGTTTACCTTAATAAAAATCGACGTAAAAAAGATATTTATACACAAGATATAGCACTTAGAGGTTTCAAAAACAACTATCTAAAGAGGTATTCTGCGATGCCTCTCCGCCAGTTTTTAGTTAATCCATCGGCAGAAGTAAATAATTCTCTAGATGTTTCAGTAAGTACATTACAAAAAAATGCACGCTCAGTAAACCTAACATTCACTGTAACTGATACGGTTTCGAAACAAATTTTGTATAATATTAGGGGCAATAATGAAATTATCACTACCCCAAATCCACCAATCAAGAATAATCCCGTTCCTCTTTTTAATAATTTTAAAGGAAAACAAGCCTCATTGAAGTTTACCCAAAGAATAATATATGAGAATTCGGGAGTTATTATTGTACCTGATTCTACCAATAATATACCTGAAGCACTTTTGTTAAGCAATGACTCCGTTTCAATTTATACCCCTTTACTCGACTATTATGCCTATGATGACGGCACTGCTGAAACTGGTGCAGATACAGACCAAAGTTTAGGAAAAGTAGCTATAAAATTTATACTCAGCAGAGCTGATACTATCAATGCAGTGAGATTTAACTTTACACCATATTTTAAGGATATTTCTGGGCAATTCTTTCTTTTACAAATTTTAGAAAGTACGAATGGAAAACCGGGAAAACCGCTCCATCAGCAATCAGTAAAAGTAAAATACCCTAACGATATCAATGGTTTTGTAGAATACCCTCTCGACCAAAATATTGCTGTAAAAGATACTTTTTTTGTTGCTTGGACTAAGGTTAATGAAGATGTAATTGGTATTGGAGTAGATAAAAACTCCCCTCAATTTGCCGATAAAATATACTATAACAAAGGTAGTGATTGGATACAAAACACTACTTTAAAAGGAAGTTTAATGGTTCGTCCTGTAATGGGATTCAAATCAACTAATGGTCAAATCAATGCTCCTTTGGGCAATGAAACAACATTTGAAAATGCTTTCAGTATATATCCAAACCCAACAAGTGACGTAGTAAAGTGGGATTTCCCAAATATCAAATCAGTTAGTATCTTCGATATTTCAGGCCGTGAATTATTCTATAAAGAAACAACTGATAATCAAGAACTTAATCTGAAAAGCTTACCTCCGAATACATATTTGTTGAAATTTTCGGATGGAAAAAAGAATTTTATTCGTAAGATTGTAGTTCTGCATTAAGATATACCTATCAATATAATTAAGATAAAATAAAACTATGGATAAGAATTTTGATATTACCGTTCAACAGTTAAAAGAGTTATTAGAAGGCGAAACACCTATTAACTTATTCGATGTACGTGAAGAATATGAGTATGAGGATGACAACCTCGGAGCAAAACTAATTCCACTTGGCGAAATCCCTGAGCATTTAGACGAATTTGAAGCCCTTAAGGGACAAGATATATACATTCACTGCCGTAGCGGTGCAAGAAGCGGAAAAGCAAAAGAATTCCTCATTGCACAAGGTTTCGAAAAAGTACATAATGTATTAGGAGGCATCATGGCCTACCGTGATATGGAGTAATTGATTCATCAAAGAATTATTGAAAAGTTCAACATTAGGTAATTCAATAATTCTAAGCTTTTTATACAATGTTATCAGATTTTGGCATTATTCTACTGGCAATCATTTTGGCAGCGGTGGCGGTATTAGCAGTACTTGGTATTGCTTGGTTATTACGTCCCAATAAGCCCAATGAAGAAAAACTCACCACTTATGAGTCTGGTGAAGACCCCATCGGAAATGCCAATGTACAATTCAACGTTAAATTCTATATTGTTGCACTTATATTCCTGCTTTTCGATGTAGAGTTAGTTTTTCTATTTCCTTGGGCTACTGTTTTTGGTAACGAACAATACATAAAAGATACCAATGGACTTTGGGGATGGTTAACTTTAGCAGAAATGGGTATTTTTATTGTAGTTTTAGCACTTGGATTGGCTTATGTTTGGGCAAAGGGACACCTTGATTGGATTAAACCTGAATACCGAACGCCTAAATTCAAAAGTAAAATTCCAATGGAAATTTATGAGCAAGTCAACGAAAAATACGGTGATAAATGAACTTTGAATCGCTTGAGAAAGAAGCACATATCAAAACTGGTGAGAGTGAAATTATACTAACTTCACTTGATGAAATTACCAACTGGGCAAGAGCCAACTCTATTTGGCCAATGGGATTTGGTTTGGCATGCTGTGCAATCGAAATGATGGCCACTTATGCATCATCGTATGACCTCGAACGCTTTGGGGTTTTTCCTCGAAATTCTCCTCGTCAATCCGACTTAATGATTATTTCAGGAACGGTAACTTTCAAAATGGCTGACCGTGTTCGTCGTTTATATGAACAAATGGCCGAACCACGATATGTAATTTCGATGGGAAGTTGCTCAAATTGTGGAGGACCTTACTGGGAACATGGTTATCATGTTGTAAAGGGAGTTGACCGAATTATACCAGTTGATGTATATGTACCAGGATGCCCACCTCGCCCCGAAGCATTAATTGGTGGTATTTTAAAATTACAAGAAAAAATTAAAACACAAAGTCTTTCAGCACTTAAAGAAGAAAGCTAATCGACTTATAATCAATACATTAATCAAACTATAAGTGATAATTCGAATTTGAATTATCACTTTTTTTGTCAGCAAATTTTCCTAATAAAATGTTAATCAAACATTTAATTGAACTAAAAAATCCTCAAAATCAATTATATTGCACAAATTTATATAGCAAGGTTTTTGACCAAATAAACCATAAATCATGAAACTTCCGATTAAACTACTATTATTTTCATGTATCATCTTCATAGCAGCTTGTTCGAAAAGTGGTACCAAAGCTCTTGAAAAAGGCAATTATTATGAAGCTGTGTTACAATCAGCCGAAAAATTAAAAAAAGATTCCGACAATAGTAAATCACTTGATGTACTACCTGTGGCTTATCGTAATGCCCAAGATGAACTTACACGTGATATTGCTAGAGTAAGAAATGCAAATCAACAGTTTCGATGGGAAACTGTTTTGGGCTACTACGATAAACTTAATAAAATGCAAGAGGTTATTGAGCGTTGTACGGCTTGCCGCAGAATTGTGAGTCCACAAACGTATTTTCGTGAGACTGAAGAAGCCAGAGATAATGCAGCGGCCGAAAGATATGCCGCAGGAAGTGAAATTTTGAGCCGTAGGAATATTAGTAAACTTGATGCTCGTGTAGCTTACGACCACTTTGACAGAATCATGGCTTTCGCTCCAAACTACAAAGATGCACGTAATCGTGTGGAAGAAGCATTAAATTTAGGTTCTGTACATGTAGTTGTGGAACAACCAAAAATAAACTCGAAAATTTATCAATACAGCAACGAATTCTTTCAAGGGAAAATTGATGAATTCTTACGTACAAACAGAAGAATAAATAAGTTTATTAGATTTTATTCACCAGATGAGGCGAAAAGTGTAAAACTAAGCCCCGACCACGTGGTTAGACTTGAAATTATTGATTTTGTAGTAGGCGAAACCAATATTCAGACTGACCGCCAAACGGTTACGAGCAAAGACAGTGTAAAAACAGGCGAGGCTACCATTAATGGAAAAAAAATGCCCGTTTATGGTAAAGTAAATGCAACGATTATCAAATCAAGAAAGATAGTACGTTCAAGAGGGCTTTTATCGATGGAAATTTACGATTACCAAACGAATAAAACTTTACTAAGAGAAGAAGTGCCGGGTGAATACACTTGGGTAAATGAATGGGCAAGTTTCAATGGTGATGAAAGAGCTTTAACAAATGTAGAATACAATTTGACCCAAAATCGAGAACAACTTCCACCTCCGCCACAGCAGCTCTTTATTGAATTTACCAAACCTATTTACGACCAAGTCACCACAAGAATCCGTAGATTCTACGACAAATATTAATCTTAAAGGCGAAGGAAACTTCGCCTTTTTTTATCAATTCACAAAAAGCTAATACTTCTGCCACAAACACAAAAAATACGTCTAAAATCTATTCAACAATGAAATTAATTGATTAGCTTTACTTATAGTAAAATATACCATTATGAAATCCAATTATTCAACCTTTAATATGTAACAAAATGTTTAATCGACGAGACGCTATAAAATCTATTATCATTGGTGGAACAGCTAGCTTGTTTTCTCCAAATACTTTACTAGCAAGTACAAAAACTAAAAAGGAAAAAATGGGTATTGCACTCGTAGGCTTAGGCTATTATAGTACAGATCTACTCGCTCCTGCTCTTCAAACAACCACTAATTGCTATTTAGCTGGAATTGTAACGGGCACTCCCGAAAAAGCCATCAAATGGAAACAAAAATATAATATTCCTGATAAAAACATTTACAACTACCAAAACTTCGATTCGATTGCCAATAACCCTGACATTGATGTAGTTTATGTGGTTTTACCACCTTCTATGCATAAAGAGTTTGTTGTAAGAGCAGCTCGTGCTGGTAAACATGTTTTCTGTGAAAAACCAATGGCTCCCTCTGTTAGCGATTGTTTGGCAATGATTAAAGCCTGTAAAGATAATAAAGTAAATCTAGCCATTGGCTATCGTTGTCAACACGACCCCAATACGCAAGAGTATATGCGTATTACACGTGAGCAAGTTTATGGAAAAGTTAAAATGATTTCTTGTGGAGCGGGTTACTTCGACGCTCGAACCACTCACTGGAAACAAAATAAAGCTTTGGGTGGTGGTGTAATGGGAGATATGGGGGTTTATGCTCTTCAAGGGGCACGCTTAGCTACTGGTGAAGAACCCATAGCCGTAACTGCCCAAGCCAGTACAACTCGGCCAGAAATCTACAAAGAAGTTGAAGAAACGATGATGTTTCAATTGCAATTTCCGAGTGGTGCTTTAGCCGCCTGCCATACAAGTTTTGGTATCAATATGAATTATCTACAAGTAAATTATGAAAAAGGTTGGTTAAAAATGGAGCCTTTTTCGGCTTATTCTGATAATAAAGGAAGCCATAGCAATGGTGTGATTAATTTTCCACTTAAAAGCCAACAAGCAAAGCAGTTAGATGAAGATTGTGCTGCAATTATGAACGGAACAACTTTAATTGCCCCTGGTGAAGAAGGTTTGAGAGATATTAAAGTGGTAGAAGCTATCTACAAAGCTGCTCAAAATGGCGGAACTGTAAAGATTTAACTCAACTAATATGAGTCATCCCCAATTTTAAAAGACCCTGTAAAGGATCAAATATTGATAGTATATAGTGATTTTTTGCAATTTTGAGTTCCGTAGGAACGACCTATTTAGTTATATATAGGTCGTTCCTACGGAACTCGTTTTTTAGAATTTAATCTTTCTACCAAGCAACGGTTGTCGATATTTAGCCCAAAAGGAGTCGTCTAATCTCAAAATTCAGAATTACCTAAATTTTATACATCATACAAGTTTATAAATTAGTCATTCCCAAGCTCGAAATTAATATTATCTTTTCTCAATGATTTAGAAAACTTCTATTCCATCCTCCATTTCTCCGAAAGTTGTAATCCAACTTCATGTTACAACTTTTCTAAAAATCAATCAAAACTTTTTTTGATTATAAAACCCTACAAATACACTATTTTCTAGGAATCATCAAATCGTGAAAAAGTCATCACATTTCAAATACATCTAAACATTAATTTTCACAAAACAATGATAAATTTTTAGTTTAGTCTAAAATTTATTTTAGTTTTATTTTTGAAATTAAATTTTATTCATCAAAATTTGTATTATCAATACAAAAAAATGAAAAAGCTATACATATTTTTCCTTGTTTTCACACCAATGATTCCCTTAAAAGCTTCAGAAATTAAGGGAATTATTACTAACCGAGAGAAAGGTGTCGCATTTGCAAGCATCAGTGTTCAAAACACTAAATATGGTACACAAGCTGATGAATCAGGTTATTTTCATCTAAAAAACATTCCTTCTGGCAAACAAAACATTATCATTTCAAGTGTTGGCTACATTAGCAAGTCTGTTCAGATAAATATTCAGGAAAATAAATCACATCAATTAAATATCGAAATTGAAGAAACCAATGCTCAACTCAATGAAGTGGTAGTAACTGGTACTATGAAAGAAACCAGTATTAACGAATCTCCAGCACCTATACAAATACTAAATCCAACATTTTTTCGTAAAAACCCTACACCCAGCCTTTTTGAATCACTTTCGATGGTCAATGGGGTAAGACCTCAGTTAAATTGTAATGTTTGTAATACGGGTGATATTCACATCAATGGAATGGAAGGCCCTTACACAATGGTAATGATTGATGGAATGCCAATTGTTTCTGCGTTATCTTCGGTTTATGGCTTGAGTGGCATCCCGAACTCAATGGTCGAACGCATCGAAGTAATGAAAGGGCCAGCTTCTACACTTTATGGTTCAGAAGCAGTGGGCGGATTGATTAATGTAATCACCAAAAATCCTAGCAAAGCTCCTAAAATAAACTTTGATGTGAATACTAGCTCTTATCTTGAAAACAATTTTGATATAAGTGGTAAAACTAAAGTTGGAAAGTTTGATGTCTTACTTTCGGGCAATTACTTTCTTTTCAATAAACGTTGGGATGTGAACAATGATAACTTTACCGATATCACGCTACAAAATAGGACCTCTATTTTTAATAAATGGAGTATGAATCGTAAGAGCAATAGGGTATTTAATTTAGCCGCAAGATATATTTACGAAGACCGTTTTGGAGGTGAAATGCAATGGCAAAAAGAGAATAGAGGTGGTAGCGAGGTTTACGGAGAGTCTATCTTTACAAAACGAATAGAAATGCTTGGTAGCTATCAATTACCCATTGATAATCAGAAGATTATATTGAATTTCTCATTTAATCAACATCAACAAAATTCTGTATATGGCAATACTTTTTATCTAGCAACGCAACGAATTGCATTTGGACAATTACTTTGGGATAAAAAACTTGGAAAAAGACATGATGCACTTTTTGGGGCTACATTTCGTCAAACTTTTTATGATGATAACACGCCTGTTACACAAAATACTGATGCTCAAAACACACCAGATAATATAAGTTTACCAGGAATTTTTCTTCAGGATGAAATCTCACTTAATCAAACCAACAAGCTTTTAGTTGGGCTACGATATGATTATAATTCCAAACATGGAGGCATTGCTTCACCAAGAATCAACTGGAAACTCTCACCCAATAAAGATAATATTTTTAGATTGAGTTTAGGCAATGGCTACCGAGTGGTCAATTTATTTTCAGAAGACCACGCCGCCCTAACTGGTTCGCGTAAGGTACTGATTAAGAACAACTTAAAACCTGAACGCTCTTATAATGCCAACTTAGACTATCAGCATTTCTTTAGTTTCGGCAATGGTTATGGCAATCTTCAACTAAATGGTTTTTATACCTATTTCTCGAATAAAATTATTGCCGATTATGACCAAAACCCCGAACTAGTAGTTTACGATAACTTGAAAGGTTACGGAATTTCGAAAGGTGTGGCTCTCAATGCTGAACTCATTTTAGCATCAAGCTGGAAAGTTTTTATGGGTGGAACTTTAATGGATGTTTATCGAGTAGATAATGGTCTGAAAATCAATCAAATACAAACGCCACACTTCACCGCTAATTATGCCATCAGTTATACACTTCCGAAACTTCAATTAAGTATAGACCTCACGGGTAATTTTTATAGCCCTATGCGTTTGCCAGTTGTGAGAGCGTATGGCGATACCCGTCCAGAATACTCTCCTTGGTTTGGAATTCATAATATACAAGCCACGCATCGCTTCGCAAATGGGCTTCAGATTTATACAGGCATCAAAAATTTCACTAATTTCTTACCACAAAACCCAATATTCAGACCAGAAATGCCTTTTAGTGAGCAATTTGACCCAAGTTATAATTATGCACCATTACAAAAAATCAGAGGTTTTGTGGGTATTCGATGGAGTATATTCTGATTATCAATTACTTATCTAAAGGTATTATCTAATTTTGCATAAAACTAAGTTTATATTATAATTTTCTCAGAATAATCAATTCAATTTCCCCCTTTCTTGCCTTATATTTGCACACAAATTAAAAATAACTATGATAAACAAAGTAATCAGTGGAGCTGATGAAGCAGTTGCGGATATTCCAAATGGTGCAACGCTAATGTTGGGAGGCTTTGGCTTATGTGGTATTCCCGAAAACTCAATTGCTGCCCTTTTACGTAAAGGCGTAAAAGACCTCACGTGTATTTCAAATAATGCAGGTGTAGATGATTTTGGCATTGGTTTAATGCTCAAAACAAGACAAGTTAAAAAGATGATTTCGTCGTATGTAGGCGAAAATAAAGAATTTGAGCGTCAGTTACTCTCAGGCGAACTCGAAGTGGAGTTGACTCCGCAAGGGACATTAGCCGAGCGTATAAGAGCAGGAGGTGCGGGTATTCCAGCATTTTTTACACCAGCGGGTGTAGGAACAGAAGTGGCAGAAGGGAAAGAAATACAAGAATTTGATGGAAAAATGTACGTTCGTGAAAGTTGGCTAAAAGCTGATTTCGCTATCGTAAAAGCATGGAAAGGCGATACTGCGGGAAATTTAATTTTTAAAGGTACTGCCCAAAACTTTAGTCCGATGATGGCCGCAGCAGGTAAAATTACCATTGCTGAAGTGGAAGAATTAGTACCTGCGGGTAGCCTTGACCCTGCACAAATTCATACACCCGGTATCTATGTTCAAAGAATTTTTCAAGGAAAAAACTACGAGAAACGAATTGAACAAAGAACCATCAGCCAACCTCAAGCAGAAAAAGAGCAGACAACATCTGCAATTCAAGTAAATACAGGTCTTGGTCTCGATAAAAATCAAATTGCCAAACGCATTGCACGTGAGGTTAAGGATGGTTATTATGTAAATTTGGGCATTGGAATACCAACATTAGTAGCAAATTATATTCCTGAAGGAATAAATGTAGTGCTACAATCTGAAAATGGGCTTTTGGGTATTGGTCCTTTCCCTACTGAAGATAAAGTTGACCCCGATTTAATCAATGCAGGTAAACAAACTGTTACCTTACTTGATGGCTCAGCTCTGTTTAGTTCAGCAGAAAGCTTTGCCATGATACGAGGAGGGCACGTTGACCTAACAATTCTGGGTGCTATGGAGGTTTCAGAAAATGGCGATATTGCCAATTGGAAGATTCCGGGAAAAATGGTAAAAGGAATGGGTGGAGCCATGGATTTAGTAGCCTCAGCAGAAAATATCATCGTTGCCATGCAACATGTTAATAAAGCTGGCGAATCAAAACTGCTAAAATCTTGCACATTACCAATTACGGGCTTACGATGTGTTAAAAAAATCGTTACTGAACTTGCCGTTTTAGAGGTTGTTCCCGAAGGTGGTTTCAAATTATTAGAGCGTGCACCAGGAATTAGTGTTGAACAAATTGTGGCTGCTACTGAAGGAAATTTGATAATCGAAGGTGAAATTCCTGAAATGGAGCTGTAAAAAGATATTAGATTTTAGACAAAAGATAAAAGATTAAAGGTAAATAGGTATCATCATATCTCATATCTCATATCTCATATCTCATATCTCATATCTCATGTCTCATGTCTCATGTCTACATCCCCATTTCGGTTAAAGCAGCACGAGCTTTATTATCAATAGAAGTTTTATATTCGTGATTTTTATAGGCAAGGGCTTTTTCAAAATAAGCCTTTGCCTTTATTTTTTGTCCTTTCTGCTGAAAAATATAGCCTAATTGTAAAGCCGAACTTGGAGCAAATGCCCAGTCCTGACCAGCAGTTAGCTGAATACTCCGCTCAAAAGCGTCAATAGCTTTTTCAGTTTGACTGGTTTTCTGGTAAATTCTACCAGCACGATACATAAATTCGGCCTGGTCTTTTGTTGTATTATAACTATTTTCAGATAAATTGCTTAATATTTCACTGGCTTCTAAAAAATAGCCTCCATCAAAAACAATTCGAAGTTTGAGTAAAGTTTTATTTGGGAGCGTAGATGTTTTTAAGTAATTCTCATAAAACTTTTGAGCAGCTTTATCTGATTCTGCAACAGTACTTCCTGACGTATTAATTTTAAGTAAATATTGCCTACTTTTCACTTCATCGCCCAAAAGCCAATGACATAAAAATAGTTTGTAATAAGTATCTTTTACAAATGTTTTCCCACGAAAGTTTCTAAGATAAGTTCCATACGCCGATATAGCTTGGGCAAAATTCCCCCTAAATAATTGCGTTTCGGCTTTATATAATTCAAAGATTGGAAAATATAAATAAGAAGCATCTTTGGGCGTTTTTTTTAGCAATTCTATGGCTTGCTCGGTTCTATTATCTTTCAGAGAAATAGCTGTTCCTAAAAAATAAAAATTCAAATTATCAGGGTGATTCTCAAGGAATTGCAGCATTTCCTCATTTTGTTTAGCATCATACTTCAAAACATAAGCTTGTATGAAAGTCAAGCAAAAACGAGCCTCTACACCCCAAATTTTATCTTTAGAAACCATTCGAAGTTCATTCAAACCTTGTTGAATATTTCCGCGAAGGCCAACTAATTTTGTTATCCATTTATGTTTATCGGGTACAGAGCCAATCAATACATGCAAGCAACCTAAAGATTTTAGATTAGGTGTGAAAGACGGGAATAACCGCTGATTTTCTTCTAATAATTTATAGGCTTGAATAACACTATAACCTGCTTTTACTTCGTGCCCGAAACGTATTTTTAATAATGCCCAATGGATTTTAATTTCTGCTCGAAGAAACCGATTATAAGGCGATTTTTCATCAAAGTTTTCAATTATCTCAAGTCTTTCTTCTTCTTTATCGGCTAATTTTTCATAAGCTACTTCATTCTCAGAATTAAGCAATTCAATCATATCAGCATAATCTTCAAAAAAAACCTTGAAAGGATTTGTTGGATTTTCTTTGGCTAAAATTGCCCTTCCCGATTGGATTTTTAACTTAAATATTTCTGCGTAAGCTCTTTGTAAATTAGCATTGAAATCTGTTTCAGACGAAGCAAAAGTGTTCTCTGAATAAGTGCTAAAGGCTAAAATAAAGCCTAATATGTATTTTAGTTTTCTCAATGAAATTGTATGAAAGTTTAGTTTTTATACTTTAGTAGGCTTAGCCTTATTCTAAAATACGAATTAACTTTTTAAATAGTTTTAGTAAAACAAAAATAGCTAAGTTCTCTTCCGAAAACTTAGCTATCTTCAAATTTCTTATTTTAAGCAAAGATTATCTTCTTACAATCTCAACAACGTCAACATCCGCTAAGATACGTCCGCAGTGTTCGCAAACGATAATTTTCTTTTTGTCTTTGATATCAGCCTGACGTTGTGGAGGTACGATATTGAAACATCCACCACAAGCACCACGTTTTACAAGAACTACCGCCAAACCATTTTCTGCATTTCCGCGAATACGATTGTAAGCATTTACTAAACGCTCTTCAACGTGTGTAGCTGCTTTATCACGGCTAACAGTTAATTTCTTCTCGTCTTCTTGGCTTTCTGCAATCAATACATCCAATTCTTTGCGTTTTACTTCAAGGTCTTTTTTACGATTTGCCATTGCCGATTCTACATCAGCAATTTCAGTATTTTTATTTTTAATCTTGAATTCAGTTTCACGCGTACGTTTATCAGCCAATTGAATTTCAAGCTCTTGCAATTCTAATTCTTTTGCAATCGCATCATATTCGCGGTTGTTGCGTACATTCATTTGTTGGTCTTTGTACTTCTGGATAAGCTTCTCAGCTTCTTTTTTTCCAGCACGGTAGCCATTCAACTCAACTTCTAAAGTTTCGATTTCTTTTTTGAACTTACCGATACGAGTTTCAAAGCCAATCACTTCATCTTCTAAATCTCGTACTTCATCTGGCAAATCACCACGAAGTTTTCTTAATTCATCTAATTCTGAATCAATGGTTTGAAGATTAAGAAGTGCTTCTAATTTTTGTGCAACTGTTAATTCCATAATATCTAAAACTAATTTGGTTATTAGTTATTGGTTAATTGGTTATTAGTTTAATTGAGAAAAAAGCTTCTAATTCCATAGCCTTTACTTCTAAAAACCAATAACAAATAACCGTTAACCAGTTTTTTATTTATTCTTAATAATAATAATTGACAGGATTTGTAGGAGTTTCCGACAAATGGACTGCAAAGTTAATGAATTTTTTACAAATATAATCTTTCAAAAGTTCTTTTGTGTATTGTTCTGACTCATAATGACCAATATCTGCAATAATTATGCGTCCATCAGCGTCAAAAAACTCGTGGTACTTATAATCGGCCGTAATAAATACGTCTGCACCTTGACTGATGGCATCACCAAGTAGGAATCCGCCAGAGCCTCCGCAGACAGCTACTTTATTTATTTTTTTGCCTAAAAGTTTGGTATGGCGAATAACCGAAACCCCCATGCTATTTTTTAAATGACGCAGAAAATCAGTTTCTGAAAGAGCTTCACTCAATTCTCCTACAATACCTGAGCCAACTTCTTGGTTTTGATTTTCGAGCGTAATAATATCATGAGCAACTTCTTCGTACACGTGTGTACTGTACATAGCAGCCAAAACCTGATTTTTTAAATAGGCAGGAAAAATCACTTCTACCCTATGCTCGTGCACCTCTTCATCAACATTTGCGGCACCGATGGTAGGATTTGCTTTTTCATTAGGTCGAAACGCTCCAGTTCCTTCAGCCCTAAAACTTACATTACTATAATTTCCAATCACTCCAGCCCCAGCCGTATGGAGGGCCTTGAGTAAATCTTGGGTATTATAAGTTGGTACAAAAACGATTAATTTCATCAAAACTTGACTCTTTGGAGCCAAAATTTTCACATTTCCCAGTTTTAACTTTTCTGCAATTTTGAAATTCACCCCACCAACTACACTGTCAAGATTCGTGTGAGTAGCATAAATGGCAATATCGTTTTTTATTGCTTTGATGACAGTTCGTTCAATATAGTTTTTTCCAGTAAGCTTTTTCAATCCTTTGAAAATAATCGGATGATGAGCCACTACCAAATTACAACCTTTAGCAATGGCTTCATCTATCACCTCTTCAGTAGAATCGAGGGTAACTAATATGCCTGTCACCTCGGCAGTTGCATTTCCAACAATTAGGCCTGCATTATCATAACTTTCTTGATAGGCCAATGGAGCAATGCTCTCAAGATAATTTGTTATTTCTTTGATTATCATCTAAATATTTTGATTCTTTACCCAAACCTAAAACCTTTTTTTGTAAGTTTGATTCTACAAAATTACGCCAAATATTTGGTCAATTATTCATCTATTTCAATCAAAATCGACAAGTTGACAATAGTTCAACCTTAATCGCTATTCAACCATGAAAAAACTTTTTATTGCTGCTTTATTTTTATTTTCTTCCAAAGAAATTTTCGCTCAAAAACAAGCTCAGAAGAAAGATTGGATTTCATTATTTAATGGAAAAGACTTAAGTGGATGGGATATAAAAATATCAGGACACGAAGTAAATGACAATTATAAGAATACTTTTCTGGTAGAAGATGGCATGATGCGAGTGAATTATAAAGAATACAAGAACTTCGATGATAAATATGGACATATCTATTACAAAACTCCTTATTCACATTATCGTATCAAATTTGAATATCGTTTCCAAGGAAATCAAGTACCGGGTGGAGAATCATGGAATGTAAGAAATAGTGGAATTATGCTTCACTCACAGTCGGCGGCTAGTAATGGCATCGACCAAGATTTTCCTGTTTCGCTCGAAATGCAATTACTTGGAGGTTTGGGTAATGGCCCACGCCATACGGGTAATCTTTGTACTCCCGGAACGATTGTCGATATCAACGGTAGATTAGATATGGCACACTGCATTGACTCGAAATCTAAAACTTATGATGGCGATCAATGGGTAAAAGCAGAAGCTATTGTCATTGGCAGTAAAATCGTTCACCATTTAATTGAAGGAGATACGGTTTTAACATTTACAAACGCAAGAATTGGTGGTGGATTTCTTGGAAAACCGTATGATTATGCAACTGATAATGTAAAAAATGGCGAAGAATGGGCTAAAAAAGATGGTACACCTTTGGGCGAAGGATATATTGCCCTACAAGCAGAAAGCCACGCCATTGATTTCAGAAATATTGAATTACTAAACTTAAAAGGCTGTATGGATAAAAAAGCATTAAATTTCAAATCATACTACCTAGAGCCCGATAACACTACTTGTAAGTATAAAAAGAAATAATTGGTAACTTTCAGTTTACAGTAGGTATTTTAGTGCCCACTGTAAACTGAAAACAGATGCGTTATCTTGTTAAGCGATAAAGCAATACTGCCGAACGTTGAATCAGAGTAGGATATTCTTTTAGATTGATAGTTTCACCGGGTGCGTGTGCTCCCCTACCCGATGCTCCGAGGCCATCCAAACAACTTACATATTGAGCAATATAGGAAATATCTCCTGCCCCACGAGAACCTGGGTCACCTGCTTTCACTACTCCCAAGCCCATATCTTGACTTGTTTTGCTCAAAACCTCTAATAATTTCTTGTTAGCTTCAGTTGGCTCCATGGCAGGAATACCATCAGAAAATGTAATTTGAGCAGAAGTAGCATTCAAGTTTTTAGAAACAATTTCACGCATTTTGGCACGAGCAGCTTCTTTTTGAGTTTCAGTCAAGAAACGTAAATCACCAGTAACTTCTACTTTCTGTGCGACAATGTTGGTTTTACCAATGGCTGTACCTTTTGCTTGGGCGGGGTCGTAGTTTACTTCTGTTCCGCCAACAATTACACCAGGATTAAATGTTAGATACTTTTCTTGACTTAATGCTTCACGAAATTCGTCCAAAATACGAGCAGCCTCATAGATTGCTCCATAGCCCATAGTTTTATTAAATACACCTGAAGAGTGCCCCGTTTTCCCATGCGTTGTTAGGTGCCATCCACTCGCCCCACGACGTGCCGTGGCGGCAATGTCAAATCCAACGGCGGTTTCATAAGCTAAGGCAACCTCAGTTGCTTTCGCACGCTCTATAAAATCTTTTCGGCTAATACTAGTAGGCTTTCCTGCATTTTCTTCATCACCAGTAAAATAAACGGTGATGTCGGTATCTTCGAGTAAACCTTGAGCATGAAGGGCTTTTAATGCCGCAATTACCATTACATCACCACCTTTCATATCATTGACACCTTGCCCAGTAGCTGTTGAATCATTTAAGCGTGTAAACGGCCCAGCGGGCATAGATTTCTCAAAAACAGTATCTAAATGACCTATCAAAAAGAGTTTCTTACCCTTTTTGCCTTTACGATAAGCAACCAAATGTCCTGCACGATTGAGTGAGTCTGGTAAAGACACCCATTCGGTAGTAAAGCCCATCGCATCAAATTCATTTCTAAAAAGTTGCCCTACCTGACGAACCCCTTCATGATTCAGAGTACCACTATTGATATTCACGGCATCCATCAAAAGTTTTTCTGTTTGCGGCATATTAATTTTCACATGCTCAATTATTTTTTTCTCCACTGCACTCAATGACTGAGCCTTTGTATCAATGAAGCAATTAGCATAAAGAACACATACTAATAAGAATGATTTTAATTTCATTGTTGATTTTTATTTAGGTTAGATGAATTAAGAAAATATTTTTGTTTACAAATAACGTTCTTTTAGAATATTGAGGTGGTGCAACTCATGTCCAGCAATAAACCAAGCCAATACACGTGCATTAGTAGGTAAGCCATTGGCAAGACCCATGCGACTAAGTTCGCGTTTTCCTAATGATTTATAAAACAAAATTGTTGATTTGCGTTGTGCTTTAAACTGTAATAATAAACTCCTCAACGATTTTTTATCGAAATTTGCAGCCTTTACATAATCGTCTTCTTCAAAACCTAAAAGTGATTTTTTCTCGCCACGAGCCACCGATAAAGCACGATAAAGTAAGATTTTTTCGGTATCTACAATGTGGCCGAGCATTTCGAGTGGTGACCATTTTCCTTCTGCATAACGAAAGTGAAGCTTTTCAAGGGGAATATTTTTAAAGAAATTTTCCACAATTGAAATATTTTCTGCAAGGATTTTCAGAGCATCATCACCCATAACTGCCTGAATATAACGATTTTGATACGAATTTATATCGTATTCATTTGCGGTAGGTCGAGAAATTTTCATATTTTTTTTGTGTTAAGTCTTGACACACAAATATAATCGTTGTACCTTTGCACCACATTAAACAAACGAAGAAATATTTTCAAGTTTATTAATGATACGGTTTGGTAGTTCAGCTGGTTAGAATACATGCCTGTCACGCATGGGGTCGCGGGTTCGAGTCCCGTCCAGACCGCGAGATAATCGCGAGAGCATTCAGAAATGAGTGCTTTTTTTATCGAAAAGTACATATAGTTTTGGTTTGGTAGTTCAGTTGGTTAGAATACATGCCTGTCACGCATGGGGTCGCGGGTTCGAATCCCGTCCAGACCGCCAAAATTTTCAAAAGCACTCAGAAATGGGTGCTTTTTTTGTTTCAAAGCCTACCCCAAAAACATAGCAAATTTTAGTATGTTTTAGCATATTTTTGCTACTCATTTTGTTTCCATTTTTCTACCTTAGATTTATGCCATTATTAATATAAACAGCTATCAAAAGAAAAGTATCGTACAGCTTAATTTTCGAAAGAAAGAAATTACTAAAAAAAACCTTGAGAAGGGTTTAATTCAAATTCAAGTTTATCTATATGGTAAAAGAAGGCATTTCTCAACAAAAATCTACGTTACTCCAAAAAATGGGACAACAAGAAATTGAATGTAAAAGATGCTTATTGGGCTCAATTATTAAGGGATAGAATTGCCGAATTTGAACAATATGAAGTTGAATTTCTAGCATTACACAAAAACTTCAAGTTATCAGACTTTGATAAATTCACTCACCCTGAAGAAGCAAAGGCCATTCAGACAATAATTACATTTACAGACTTTTATAAACAGCAACTTGAAAAAGAGATTTTATTAAAGAAAGTAACCCATACTAATCAAGCGAATACTTTTAAGAAATTGCAAGAGTTTAAAGCTATTATCAGTTTTAATGACTTGAGCTATAACTTTATACAGGATTTTGAAATTTTTCTGCGACAAACCAAAAACTTACGTACCAACACAATTGAAAAATATCACCGTCACCTAAGAAAATATATCAATCTTGCTATCAAACAAAATTTGTTTGCCGATAACAAGAATCCCTACAAGCACTTTAAACTAAAAGTTGAAGAAACTGATACAATATTCCTTTTACCTGAAGAAACTGTTAGAATTGAGCAATTAGAATTCCCTGAAGAAATCAAAAACTATCAATTTTTGGAAAAGGCAAGGGATATGTTTTTGTTTAGCTGCTATACTGGATTAAGATTTTCAGACTGTTATGCACTTACTAATGATAACTTTAGCGAAAGTAATGAAGGTTTGATATTGAAATTTCGAGCAATGAAAACAGAAAAAATAGCAATTCGTCCGCTATATTTACTTTTTGATGGTAAACCACAAGAAATTGCCAGAAAGTATATGCCAACTGAAGCGAATAAGAAGCTTTTTAAAGGTATGACTAATCCAAAGGTTAATAGACTTTTGAAAGTTATTGCAGAAATGGCAAAAGTGCATCGAGGTCTATATTTTAAGGCATCGAGAGACACATTTGGAACGACACTCTACATGCTCTCTGGTGATGCTAAATTAGTACAGAAGCAATTACAACATAGCAAGAGTCAACAAACAGATAAATACGTTCACTTTGTAGAACAAATTCAAAATGAAGGACTTCAGAAAATATTTAAGCCCAGCAACAAAAGTACCAATGATGGAGGTACTATTGACTGATAATTTAGTTGATTCTGTAAATAATACACGTAAGAAAATATCCATTAAACACTATTTGAATACTTATCTGTTTCCGACAAGTAAAGATAGTAATGGAGAAGATAGGTATCCGCTTTATTTTCGAGTGATATTTAATAAGCAATCTGTCAAGATTAAAAGTGCTATTAATACCTCATATTCGCTGACTGAATTTCAACACTTAAAGGATGAAGATATACTTCAGATTAGACGAGAAGCTTTGGCTTTAACGAATATTGTAAGTAGCATTTATTGCAATATTATTAAAGCATTTACTGATACATCGAATCAAGCTTATATTACTAATTTATTTCCAGAGAATTACAATTGGGCTGGAGATATGCCTTACAGCTTGGAGCAAGTAAAGAGAGGTTTTGATATTAATCAAGTCTTTAATTCTTATGACTACAATCAATATGAATTACCTTACTTGGTTGAACAAAAGTTGATTGAAGCAATGGCCGACTATGCAAAATACATTAATGACTATGATGATTATGTTGGAATATTTGAGCAATCTAAAGGTTTGAATAGTTATCAATTATTACAGTTTTTAAAAAGTGAAAAAGCAGAGTGGAAAATATTTGAAGAACAATTTCATCCTTACATCTGGTTTTTTAATCTTCATTACTTTCAGTTCAAAAATCTGTGCAAAGAATATAGGGTACTTGGTGCAACTCAAATTGACCTTCAATATTTGAATTTCAAAAAAATGTTTTTAGAACACTATCCTGATGATAACTTCAAACAAATGATTGAGAATATAGAACATCTTATAATAAATTGACAACGAAGCCTTTATGAAAAAACATAAAGGCTTTTTTTATTTTTTAGACTAAGTAAAAAATATTAATAAAATAGTTGTACTACTTCCAACTTTTTTATTTAATATTGCATAGTAAATCATACCATTATTTTTATGCACCAAAAATCAAATTTTCAACCAAAATTAAGTGAGGAAACTCGCTACTTCATTTCTATTGTAGAAAGCAAATTTTTACAGCTTGAAAACACAATCCAGAAAGCTGTCAAACCAGAAATTCCATCCGTTATGCAGCCATCAGTAGTCTGTAAAAAAATGGGTTGGTCACGCTCGAAGTTTGAACAGTTTAAAAGAGAAGGGTTATTCAGAACATTCAAGATTGGCGGGAAAGTATATGTCTATACTTCTGATTTAATCGGATTATTTCCAAAAGATTTTTTTTAATTTTTAAGCTTGGTGCATAAAAAAAACCGACGTGCGGGAACACATCGGTTTAACAGGTGCACCTAAGTACTACCTTTAAAGCAATGTAAAGTTATGAAAAGTAAGCGTAAATGCAAACTCCACCTTCGGGTGGAGTTATTCCTTATTGCTCGTGATAATCTATCATGCAGCCTATTCTGTCTTCTTAATTCTTATAATCATTCTCTAAAGAGCGATTATATGCTTCCGTTTATTGTACTATTCAAATCACAATCACCTATTTTATTTAACCCATAAAATGTCAGAATACCCATTCAGATTTGAAAAAAGCCCGAAGAAAAAAGGGACTTGTCCAGCATGCAAGCAATCTCAGAAATTTCGTTATTATGAGGACTTAAACGGACAAAGAATAGGCGAACAGTTTGGCAAATGTGATCGAGAAAACTCCTGTGGTTATCATCATAAACCCAAGTTGTCGGACATCACAAGTGAAAGTGTAATTAATGTAAAAAGTGAAAAATCAATTATTTATCCTGATAAAACCTGGCTACAAAACTTTGACCTATGGCTAAGTAATTCAAGTAGTTACTTCCATCAGTATTGTATGACTTTGGGCATTTCAATAGAACATCTGAAAAAACATAGTGTAGCTACTGACCAAAACGGAAAAACAGTCTTCATTTTTATAAATAATGAGAACCGAGTTGTAAATGCCAAGTGGATGCTTTATGATATAGCTGGGCATCGAATTAAGGATACCAAAGGATATTCGATGAAACAGCCTGCAGATGATAAATACAAGTATAAGATGTGTCTTTATGGCGAAGATTTACTTGATTCAACCAAGCAAAATACAGTGGTAATTGTTGAGTCTGAAAAAACAAAAGTAATAGCTTCTTACTTTTACCCTGAATTTGACTGGGTAGCATGTAGCTCGAGCAGCGGATTAACGGATGAAAAAATATCGGTCTTATTTGGTAGGAAAATCATTTGGCTCTGTGATGCTGATAAAGCAGGAAGAAGTAATTCGAGTATAAAGAAGCTGCAATCATATCAGTTAGATTTTGAAATAATTGATTTATTTCCTGAACAAGAAGATGGTTATGACATTGCTGATGCTATTGGGAATGAGCTTAAACCATCAATTTTATCTGGAAAGCGAATTACAATTGACAAAAAAACTGAAGGTCAGTTTTCAGAAATAGTAATTAAGAATAATACTGCTCAGTACAAAATAGACCATACTATCTGGGTAAAAGGTAGATATAATTGGGAAGTCATTGCTGATAACTTCCATATCTTTATCAAGTACTTTACTAAGGATGAAAATGAACAAAACACTTGGATTTTAGAGCTAAAAATTAAAAATAGAGATTCAATTTTTATTGAAGTACCACATGAAGACTTTTGTTCTGCTAAAAGGTTGAAGACAATACTTGCAGCTAAACACCTAAGTTTTAGAGCAAATGATAATCATGTCACAGAGTTACATGCACTATTATTCAATAAAACTCAATTTGGTACAGCTACAAAAATTAATCGTTTTGGCTATCATAGAGATTCAGGTGTTTATTTCTTCTCTAATAAGGTAATCACAACAAAAGGCAAAGTTTTAGAGCCAGATGAGTTTAGAATTGTTCAGAGTGGTGAATTTTACTTGTCAATGCCTACCACAAACGCCAAAATGCAGCATAGATTTCAAATTACCGATTCTGATGTATCGTTCAATGAGTGGTATAGAATTTATGCGAAAACGCATACACTTGAAAAGGCTTTTATACCTGCATGTTTCTATATTATGTCGCTTTTTAGAGACATTGTAGTAAATCATAAAGGCTCCTCTCCTATTTTGTATCTAAAAGGCTCAGCAGGAACTGGAAAAAGTAGTATAATCAGAAGTCTGACTTGCTTATTTGGATTTCAGCAAGATGATATTAATCTTAAATCAAAGAATACTGAGGCCGCTCTTGTAAAATTAATGAGTCAAGCTGCTAATTCTTTGCTTTGGATGGATGAGTTTTATAATGATTTCCCGCACGAAGGCTTACTACAAGCGGCTTATGATAATGCTGGCTATCACAAAAGCCCAGATTCAAGTAAAAGTAATGCAGAAACTGATAGCATCGAAATCCATTCAGCATTGGCTTTAACCAGTAACTTCATTCCGAGTAATCATATTTTCTTTTCTCGATGCCTATTGATTCAGGTTGAAAGCAAAGAAAAAGATAAATATCAAAAAGAAGGGTTTCAAGAGCTCAAAGACCTTGAAAGAGGTGGTTTAGCTTGTGTTACAGTAGAAATTTTGAGACATCGTAAACTCATTCAAGAAAATTACCCATCCGCATTCAAGGTGTTATCAAAAAGAATTGAATCAGCATTTAAAAATGAAGTTATTCCCGAACGATTATTTAGTAACATGGTTCAAACCATGACTTGTGCCTACATTCTTTGTAGCAAGGGGCTGATTTCAATCGGAGAATCAATTAATGAAGCTGACATTTTGGATGAGTTCGCCGAAATGGCTGTAATCTATATCCGTAAGCAATACCAGATTCAAGATGAAACCTCTATCTTAAATGAATTCTTTTCAACTTTACAGATATTATTTGAAGATTATAAACTACATGAGGGTATCCATTTTAGATTTGATGGTGATTTATTGCTTCTTCGACTTCCTTCGATTTATCTAATTTTCAAGCAAAGATACCGCAGTATTTACTTTAGGGACTCTTCTGATAAGGATTCAATCATCCAAGAGATTTTAAAACTCGAATCTCCGCGTGAAATCAGAGAAATCATTAAAACTATTCGTTTTAGAGAAGAAAATGATGGCAATGTAAATACAATGAAAAATGCCGTAACAAATTCTTTATCAATTACTTACAGTATTTATTCAACAAAATTTGGGTTAGATTTTACCAATCGAATGGCAAAATCTTAGCTACACAAATTTTCAAAAAAATAGCATACATTTTTACAACGCTACAACAAAGAGTATAACTTACTGATTATCAATTAATTATATTTTTTATTATTATAAATATCGTTGTATTTTCGTTGTAAATGCGTTGTAATCGTTGTAAATCTTTTTTTTGTGTTGTTGGCGTTGTAGCCATTTACAACGAAATTACAACGACAAAATCATTGTAAATAATTGATTATCAGACACTTAACTAAGTGTTGTTTTGTTGTAAAAAACATAGGTATAAAAATCTGTGTGCGAGCAGAAAAAAGCTAAATTTTAAACTAAAAAAAATACAAATTCTAATGCAATGGAACCAATAGTTTTAAGAGCAGCAGATGTTCAGAAAATACTAAACACATGCAGAAGCGATAGTTACAGGATTATCAAAGAGATAAGGGAGAATTATCCTGATTCGGCAAAGCTCAGTGGAAGTAAAATTAGAACAGTCAATTTAGCAGAAGAGTATAATATAAGTTTGGAGGCGATTGAAAGATGCCTCAATGAATAAAACAAAGCACCTCAAAACTTATGAAGATATGTTTTTGAGGTGTTTTTTTAAGTCATTCCATATATTCCATATATTCCATATTGTCCAGTGCGTATCACAGTTTTACATTAATCTTGCACCAGTTTTACGAAGTTATACAAATCAATAATCAATGTGATACATGGTATTACATCAAAAACAAATCAAAACATGACTGATTTAAGTGCAAATGTGAATGTTAGAACTACCCATGAGATGAAAAAACGAATCATGGATGAAGCTCACAAAAGAGGTATGACCATTTCAGAATGTATTCTGTTCTCGTTAGAGGACTATTGGGATATAATAGAAAATGGACGAAAAACGGATGCTAAGGAGTACAATGAAATTGTATTTGAACTGGAGAACACTGAAAATGAATTGGCTATGGCCAATAGGAAGCTTGAGCGTTTGACAGTCGAAAAAGAGGAATTGCTGCAACAACATGCTCTGGCAACTAAGAGCATTTGGCAAGAAGCCAATGAAACTGCTGAGCGTTTATCTAAAGAAAGAATCACCCAAGAAAGAGCCATTGCCGTACGAGAGTATATTGAAGAGAATTTAAGTTGTACAGTAAACACCAACCAAGAAAAACTTCAGTGGTATACTAATAGGCTTAGTCTTTATGAAACTGAAACCTTGAGAAAGGTATTTCAAGCAGTGCGACAAAATACCAACATTAAAGACTTGCCAGACGTAGTACAGGCCTTAGTAAAACAATATTATCAACAGTTTTTAAGCAATCACCAATATGTCCAAATACAATAACTTTTACTCGAAAGACCCTTTCGGGGTATTTAAAGTAGAGCCATCAATTCAAATTATCAGTGGAGATAGCTTAGCCAAAAGCTCAAAGCCCCCAATAGTTAAAATCATCTTGGTCGTACTCCTAATTATAGGCATAGCTGCGGCGTTCTTCTTTAAAGATGTTATAAAGAAGTTTTTCTTGGATAAAATTATACAGACCAAGCAAGCCAAACCTAACGATGCAGCTAACGAAAAGGATATTGATAGAGAAGTTGTAATACAAAAAACTACTCCACCCAAAACTGAAACTCCAGAAGAAGGTACTGGTGCTATAATCGTTGAATAACAGTGTTTTACAGTGTATAACACTGTATTACGAGGTAAAACGGTGTATAACCATGTTATACGCCGTTTTACATTCTAATTACCGTTTAATAAATCTCACTTGTACATTAGATTTCTATTTGCTAAAATTGTGAAATGAATAGTATTTAGTTTTAGAAGCTGTTTAAACTTATATAAAAGTATTCCCAAAGAAGTGCAAATTTTGTGTTGCGAACAAAAACTCAACACATCATGGGAATACTTAACAAAAGTACAATTGAAAAATGGATTTTACCCCATTTGCCAATAGGAGAACGTGGTTTTGAAACCACAGTACCTTTAATTGAGATTGTAGAATGTATTTTGTATCGTTTAAAAACTGGATGTCAGTGGCGAGAATTACCAACAAAACAGTTTTTTACGACAAAAATATTAGTTTGGGAATCTGTCTACTATTATTTTAATAAGTGGTCAAAATCAGGATGTTGGCAAAAAATATGGTCAAATATTCTGAATAAAAACCTTAAACATTTGGATTTATCAAGTATAGAATTTGATGGCAGTCATACTCCTGCAAAAAATGGGGGAGATGCCATTGGTTATCAAGGACGTAAGGCTTGTAATACAACAAATGCACTATTTATGTCTGATAATCAAGGAGTTATACTTGGTATGTCAACGCCACAAGAAGGTCATCATCATGATTTATTTGAAATACAAACCCTATTCAAAGAGATATGTGACCCCTTAAAAAAAGCAGGTATTAACCTAAAAGGTTTATTTTTAAACGCAGACCCAGGTTTTGATAGTGATAACTTCCGTAAAGCCTGCGAGTATGAAGATATAATCCCTAACGTAAAGCCCAATACAAGGAATGATTCAGAAGAGCAAAGACTTGAACCATACATATGTAATACTCACATTTTTGACGAAGAACTATATAAAGACAGGTCGGTTATTGAACACTCAAATGCTTGGATTGATGGATTTAAAGCCTTGTTGATAAGGTTCGAGTTTTCTGTCAAAAATTGGGTTGCATTGCATTTTATAGCATTCTCAGTCATTTTTTTACGTAAAATCATTAAAAAAATAAAAGTTTAAACAGTTTCAATACTTTGGGGCAATTATGGAAAGAAATAAAACCTGAAACTCAGATTACAAATGATTTAAAGTTTTACATAAAACCATCTTATGAATTACCCAAACGTGAGAAAAAAAGCATAGAAGATATAAAGTTTTTTGAGCCTTGCGTTGGTTCTGGGCATATTTTATCCTACGCTTTTGATTTATTTTATAAGATTTACGAAGAAGAAGGTTATAACCCAACAGAAATACCCGAACTCATCATTTCTAAAAATCTTTATGGTGTAGATATTGACCAAAGAGCTGCACAATTAGCATCGTTCATTTTATTGATGAAAGGACGACAAAAAAGTAGAAGATTTCTAAGAAATATAAAGAACAATAATCTACGTCCAAATATATCTTTTTATCAAGATTTCAAATTTGATGATAAGTTCTCAAATGCGACTGCTATCGGCTCATTAATTAGGGTTGACTCAGCCGATTTAGCTAAAATTACAGTTGATTCGGGCAGTTTATTTGCCGCACGACAAGAAGAATTACAGTTCTTATACAAACTTTTGAGCCAAAAGTACGACGTTGTTGTTACAAATCCGCCTTATATCAATTCTTCGAGAATGGAAGGCAGTTTGAAAACCTACGTTGAAACTAACCACCCAGAAACAAAAACAGATTTGTTTGCTACTTTTATTCTCCGATGTTTAGAATATTGTAATGAAGATGGGCTAACTGGTTACATGACACCTTTTGTTTGGATGTTTATTCAGAGTTATGAGCAATTAAGAAAAGTCATAATTGACCAACATTTCATAAATAACCTTATACAATTAGAATACTCAGGCTTTGACGGTGCGACTGTACCGATTTGTACATTTACGCTACGAAACAAAGCCATTATTGATGGAAAAGGAAGCTACATAAGATTAAGTGATTTTAAAGGCTCTGAAAACCAAGCCCCGAGAACCTTGGAAGCAATACAAAATTCAGATTGTGGCTGGTTTTATATTGCTAATCAAAAAGATTTTGAAAAGATTCCAACAAGCCCTGTTGGATATTGGGCAACCCAAAAACTCTTAAAAGCATTCAAAAATAGTGTTTTATTAGGAGATATTGCAAGTCCAAAGAAAGGTTTGGCAACAACAGACAACAATAGATTTATTAAACTTTGGTTTGAAGTTTCTAAATCTAATTTTTATGCTGATTGCACTACAAAAGAATTAGCACAAACTTCTGGTAAAAAATGGTTTCCTCTAAATAAAGGAGGGCAATTTAGAAAGTGGTATGGAAATAAAGAGTATGTAATTAATTGGTTTAATGATGGTTCTGAACTCAAAGAGGCAGTAGTAATTAGATATAATGGGGGCAGTTATACTAAAGAAATTAGAAGTGAAGACAAATATTTTAAAGATGGGATAACTTGGAGTGCGTTAACATCAAGTGTTTCAAGTTTTAGATATACGGACTATGGAGCTATTTTTGATTCAGCAGGTTCAACTATGATACCTCAAGAAAACACATTCTTCTTGTTAGGTTTATTAAATTCTCCCGTAGTTAAAAATATATTATTACTCTTAAACCCAACCTTAAACTTTGGCTCTGGAACAATTTCAAATATTCCTATACTTCTACCCGAAGATGAATATGATTATGATAAAAAGGTTGGCGACCAAGTAAAAATTGAAAAACAAGAATGGAATTCCCGAGAAATCTCATGGGATTTTCAAGAAAACGAATTACTCAGAATCAAGGGCAAATCAGACATTGACCTCGAAGAAGCCTACGATTTATACAAAGCCTATTGGCAAAAGAAATTCTTTGAGCTTCACCGCAACGAAGAGGCACTCAACCGCCAATTTATAGAAATCTACGGCCTACAAGATGAGCTAACACCCGATGTACCGCTCGAAGACATCACGATTCTAAAAGAAGAAACCAGCATCCAAAACAACCAGTTGGTCTTTGATGCCACCGAAGTAATGGCACAATTTGTGAGCTACGCCGTAGGCTGTATGTTTGGGCGGTATTCGCTTGATAAACAAGGGCTTGTCTTGGCAAATCAAGGTGAAACATTGCAAGATTATTTGGCTCTGACTTCGGCGGCATCGACTTCGCTCAGCCACCGAGACCAACAAGAAACCATTTCGGGGCGGTCGCTGAGCGAAGTCGAAAAACGGTCGCTGAGCGAAGCCGAAGCGTACCTCCCCGACGACGACAACATTATTCCAGTTCTCGACGATGAATGGTTTGAAGACGACATCGTGGGGCGTTTCAAAGAATTTTTGAAAGTAACTTTCGGCACCGCCAATTTCGAGCGAAATCTGGCATTTGTCGAAGAAAGTCTGGGCAAAGATATTCGCAAATACTTTGTCAAAGATTTCTACGCCGACCACATCAAACGCTACAAAAAACGCCCTATTTACTGGATGTTCTCGTCGGCCAATGGCAGCTTCAATGTGCTTATCTATATGCACCGCTACACACCCGATACCCTCAATAAGATACTCAACGGCTATTTGGTAGAATACCGAGAGAAACTCAATACCCGCATTGAGTCGCTGAGTCATATTATTGTTTCGGGCAGCTCGGCCGAGCAAACCAAAGCCGCCAAAGAACAAGACAAAATCAAGAAAATCCTGCTCGAACTCAAAGCCTACGAGCGAGAAGTCTTGTATCCGTTGGCAACCGAGCGAATCAGCATCGACCTCGACGATGGCGTGTTGGTCAATTACAACAAATTTGGGGCAGCCATCAAAGAAATCTCAGGCCTAAACGACAAAGCCACCAAAAAGAAAGTAAAAGACTTTGATTGGATTGATGGGAAGCTGATTAGGTGATGGTAGATGGCTGGTGGATAGTATGTAATTTTCCCCTCCTTGAAAAAAGCAGGGTTGCTAAGTTCTCCGAAAAGTCCCTCTCCTTTTTCAGGAGAGGGATTTAGGGTGAGGTCAAAACGCAGCATTTTTGCCTCTTTTTGATACCTTTTCACCTCATCCCAACCCTTCTCCTCTGAGGAGAAGGGCTTTAAATTGGAGAACTTAACAGCCCTGCTTGAAAAAAGGAGGAAAAATTTTGAACAGTATTGTCTTAAAATGGATTTATCCAATCAAAAATAATGTTTGATTTAAACAATATTCTTCGCATATTTGTCTAAAATATCAAACGTTATGATGTTATTACCCAATCACCAAAGGATTCTCGAGCAATTAGGCGAAGACATCAAATTGGCTCGATTAAGACGAAAACTCAATACCGAACAAGTAGCAGAAAGGGCCGGAATCAGCCGTTCGACACTCTGGCAAATCGAAAAAGGAATGCCAAGCGTGGCGATTGGTTCGTATCTTCAAGTACTTTTTGTATTCGGCTTAGAGAAAAATTTCCTGAATATCGCCAACGATGATATTTTAGGAAGGAAACTACAAGATGCCGAAATTTTGGTAAGAAAACGAGCTCCAAAAATAAAAAAATGAGCCAAAGAGAAAAAAATATTTTGGTTTATGCCGATTGGCAAGCACTCGAAAACCCAATGTTGATGGGCAGACTTTCGGCTACACTTTTGCGAGGAAAAGAGATTTTTGCCTTTGAATATGACAAAGAATGGTTGCAAGCTAATTATATTCAGCTTGACCCCGATTTGTATTTTTTCAATGGAAGACAGTTTCTGAATGATACCAAGCCCAATTTTGGTATTTTCATGGATTCTTCGCCCGACCGTTGGGGGCGTTTATTGATGCGTAGAAGAGAAGCAGCTTTGGCAAGACAAGAACAACGAAAAGAGAATCTTTTGTTTGAAACTGACTATTTGATGGGCGTGTATGACGAACACCGAATGGGTGCATTACGCTTCAAAATTGAAGGAAATGATACATTTCTGAACGATAATCGAGCAATGGCCGCTCCGCCATTTACTTCGTTAAGAGAACTCGAACAAGCAAGTTTAAAGCTCGAACAAGACAACAGCACCAACGACCCCGGATACCTCAAATGGCTTAATATGCTCATGGCACCAGGTTCGTCGCTTGGTGGAGCAAGACCCAAAGCAAGTGTTTTAGACCCAAATCAACAACTCTGGATTGCCAAATTTCCGAGTAAATTTGATGATAGAAACATGGGAGCTTGGGAAATGGTAGTGCATGATTTGGCCAAACAAGCCAACATAAATATGGCAGATGCTTTCGTTGAGAAATTTGGTAGTCGGTATCATACTTTTATTACCAAAAGATTTGATAGAATCGGCAAGCAACGCATACATTTTGCTTCGGCAATGACATTACTGGGCTATTCTGATGGAGCAGATTATCAAGAAGGCGTGAGTTACTTGAAATTAGCCGAATTTATCATGCAAAATGGCGTAAATATTGACCAAGATTTGGAAGAACTGTGGCGAAGAATTGTATTCAGTATTTGTGTATCAAATACCGATGACCACCTCCGAAACCATGGTTTTCTGCTCACGCCAAAAGGCTGGGCATTATCTCCTGCTTATGACATCAATCCTAATGAAAACGGCACAGGGCTGAAACTCAATATTAGCGAAAATGATAATGCCTTAGAGGTAGATTTAGCATTGGAAGTTGCTCCTTATTTTCGCATCAAGCATGACAAAGCCAAGGAGATAATCGAGGAATTAAAAAAGGCAACTTCAACTTGGCGAAATTTGGCTATAAAGTATAAAATCAGTAAAAATGAACAAGAACTAATGAGTCGTGCATTTATTGAAAACTGAGTAAAAGTGTGCCTCGGTGAGTCAAAATCAACAAAAAAGAATTGGGAATTATTGATAGAATTGGTAAATGGAGGGTGACAGAAAAGTAGCAGCATGGTGACAATAAACAAAAGCATGCCACATCTATGGTCACTTCTTAGCACACTTGTTTTGTCACGAATATTTATTATATTTGTGACAAATACAAATCATTTCTATGTCAGAAACTACTGAATATCAAGTACTTAGCAAAATAAAAAAAGCCAATAGGGGTTCGGTGTTTTTTATTGAAAACTTTTTGGCAAAAAATAATGCCGATGCCGTACGAAAAGCACTTGAAAGATTAGTAAAATCAGGAGAATTACAGCGAGTAGCCACGGGCATTTATGTACGCCCAGAAAAAGACCCTGTTTTGGGTTATGTTAGCCCCAGTATCGAAACAATCATACGAGCCATTGCCAAACGAGACAAAGCCCGCATTATACCTACGGGCATCTACGCACTCAATCGCTTGGGACTTACGAGCCAAGTACCAATGAATATCAGCTACTTAACCGATGGCTCGGCTCGAAAAGTGAAAATTGGTAAACGCACCATTGTATTCAAACGAACAAGTCCCAAAAATTTAGCTACTCAGGGCGAAATCAGCACACTGGCCATTCAAGCTCTCAGAAGTATTGGGAAAGATAAAGTGAAGGAAGAAGAACGGGAGAAAATAATACAACTGCTAAAAAAAGAAAACAAAAGCCACTTACAGCACGACCTCAGATTGGCCCCCGAATGGATAAGACAACTATTAAAACAAGCCCTATAAAATTAACCACCAATGAATAACTTAGCAATACAAGAGTGGTTAAAACTGACAACTCGAACCAAACAAAACGTATTTTCGGAAGTAAGTAAAGAAATTGGCTTACCTGATGCCGCCGTAGAAAAAGATTGGTGGATTATGCGAACGCTTGAAATTATTTTCACGACCGAAATTGCACCTTTTACAGTATTTAAAGGAGGAACTTCGTTGAGCAAAGCATGGGGGCTGATAGAGCGTTTTTCGGAAGATATTGATTTAGCTCTTGACCGCAAGTTTCTGAACTTTGGCGATGAGTTGAGTATCTCACAAGTACGCCGATTGCGAGAAAAATCATTCGATTATCTCTCAAAAAGATTATTTCCACAACTTCAAACAGCATTCAGTGCAGCCGAACTTGGTGTAGAACTGAGGTTATCGGAGGTCAAATCAAAAGACCAAGACCCACTTATCATAGAAATATATTATCCGAGTGTCACGGAAGCTTTAACCTATATTCAACCTCGAATTTTGGTTGAAATTGGTAGTCGTTCACTCCGAGAACCCTTCACTCCCAAAAAGTTTAGGTCGATGGTAGGTGAACATTATGATGGACAAGCTTTTGCCGATTCTGCACTCACAATTCCGACCGTAAACCCTGAACGCACATTTTTAGAAAAGATTTTTTTATTGCACGAAGAGTTTCAAAAAAGCGAAGATAAAATAAGGATTGAGCGTCTGAGTAGGCATTTATACGACATTGAAAAAATAATGGATACTGAGTATGCTAAAATCGGATTGACGGATAAAAGTCTCTATGACGCCATTGTGCATCACAGAAGTACGATTACAGCCCTACGAGGAATCAATTATGAAAATCACGTACCTGAGTTGATAAATCCAATTCCACCAGATAACCTAATAGATGAGTGGAAAACAGATTATGAAACTATGCAAGCAAGTATGATTTATGGCTCATCATTAGTATTTGAAAAACTCATAGAACGGATAGTTTTATTGAAAGAAGAAATCAATAAAAATCCATACAGATAAGATAACATGAATAAAATAGTAGAAGCTTTAGAACAGCGTTTTGTTGAGCAACGAATTATATTCTGGTACGATGAAAAAGCCGAGTTTTTGGAGCAATTCAAAGACCTAAGCTTGTTTGATATAACCAAAATCCACGTAGAAGGCAATGAGTTTGCGGTCAAGTATCTGATCGAAAAACAGCACCCTTATGGGAAATTTCTGCTGTATTTTTCAAAACCCCGACCCGCCAACGAAGATAATTGGCTGTTGGATATGGAGTTGGCTCACTACATTTTCCGAACCGACCAAGAAGCAATGTTTTTGCAAGAAATTGGTTTGGAATATCATTTTAAAGAATTGGTAAGCGAACACCTTGAATTTTTCAAGGCTAAGGAAAGACGCCAAAAACTGAAAGATTTAATAGATGGCGATGAAACCCATAATGCCATTCGTTATAAAATGCTGGCGGTTGTTTTCAATACCGAATACCTAAGTCTATCCAATTATATTTTTACACTTTCAGCAGCATTTATTGATGAAAACGAACGTTTTGAAAAAGAACTGGAACGCTATCAGCTGAAGAGTTTTTTCTGGAAAGAAATTGAACGAAAATACAGTTATCAAGCAGTTTCACCGAGTATATACGACTTCCTTATTGAAGTTTTCAGCAATAATTTTAGTATTGGTCGCAAAGAAAGCCTCAATCGAGAAGCAAGACTGTTATTGATTTCGTGGAAAGATACGCTGCAATTTAGAGAAAGTTTTGAGCGTATTTCGGCAAAAATAGAAACCGATTTGAGTATCGAAACCCTACTTTCTGATGCCAAAATTGATGATATCATAGAAGACGATTCGTATAAACTGATTGATTTCAAAATCTTACATGAGCTTATCAATCAGCTCATTAGTGAAGATATAACACACGAAAAACTAAGTTTTTACGCCAAAAAGCGACAAAATAAATTTTGGTACGCACAAGTAAAAGACCTTTATAGTTGTGTGTCAGAAGCTTCTGAACTTACGACGCTTATACGCAAATACGCTGCCCAGATTCAATATAAAACATTTGATGAAGGCACAAACCACTACACCCAGACAGTACACGAAATAGATTTGCACTATCGAAAATTTGTTTGGTATTACCGAAAAACCAATCAAAATAAAGTTTTGGGCGAGCTTTCGGCTAAAATCGAACGCCTTTATACGAATGATTGGTTAGTGCCATATAATAATCAATGGCAAAATGTGGTGGATTCGCTCAACGAATGGCCAAACAGTTTACAGTTTGGGCAAAGACGTTTTTTTGATAACCACGTAAAACCCATCATTGATAAAAAACAAAGGCTGTTTGTAATAATATCGGATGCGTTTCGCTATGAATGTGGAGTTGAGCTAAACAAAAGATTTCAGAGTGAAAAACGCTTTGAGTCGAGCATATCTTATGGTGTGAGTAGCTTGCCTTCTTACACGCAACTTTGTATGGCATCATTGCTGCCACACAAGCATTTAATGCTCAAAGAAAATTCCGATTCAGTAATGGCTGATGGCATGGCAAGTAGCGGTTTGGAAGGCCGAAGCCGCATTTTGGCTGCCAATACGGAGGTACGAACAACAACCATCTCAGCTGAAGAATTTATGAGCCTGAATTCCAGCAAAGAAGGGCGTGAGTTGGTAAAACAATATGATTTATTTTATATTTATCACAACCGAATCGACAAAACTGGCGATGATAAAATAACCGAAGAAAAGGTTTTTGATGCCGTAGAAGAAGAAATAGTGTTTTTGGCAGATATTGTCAAAAAAATTGCCAATATGAATGGTACGAATATCATTATCACGGCTGACCATGGTTTTATTTACCAACACAGCGAGCTGCAAGAAAGTGATTTTAGTAGTTCAAACCATACGGGTGAGGTTTGGAAAGAAAATAGGAGGTTTATTATTGGTAAAAATATTCAGTCAGAAAGCTCTACTAAATTATTTGATGGTGATGCCCTTCGTTTACAGCCAGAAATACAAGTTTTGATACCGAAATCTATCAACCGGCTTCGGGTGAAAGGAGCAGGCTCAAGGTTTGTACACGGTGGAGCAAGCTTGCAAGAGGTGATTTTTCCGATTATCAAAATCAGACACAACAAAGAAGGTGCTGCAGTTGCGGTAGTCGAAATTGACATCATCAAATCGACCGATAGAATAACGACCAATATTTTAGCAGTATCGTTTATTCAGTCCGAACTCGTTGGTGAACAAATACTTGCTCGTGACATCAGAGCGGGGCTTTATGCCGAAGATGGAGAACTATTAAGCGACCAATTTAGGTATATGTTTGATATTCAGGAAGGTTCAGAACGCCAAAGAGAGGTAAAACACCGTTTCCAGATAAGTTCAAAAGCCACCACAAAATACAAAAACCCGCGTGTAAAACTGATTTTGGAAGAACCCGTTGAAGGCACTACCAAATGGAAACCTTACAAGGAATTTTATTACACACTTAACATATCATTCACGAATGATTTTGATTGATTGAGAGTGATTACTGGAAATTTGTGATTGGTTGACTGGTTATGATAAATAAACTTACCAAGCAATTAGCTTCAAATTACTTGACAGTAGAAGAACTTTATTTTAATGCTCAAAATGAAAATATTAGATAAAAAACTAAATGAGTTTTTTGGTGGTAAAGTTGTTAGAAAAGACCTAACAAAATTGGTAAAAGGTGATGCCATAGTACCAATTTATGTATTAGAATACCTTTTGGGGCAGTATTGTGCAACCGATGATGAAGAAACAATCACACAAGGCGTAGAAACGGTAAAAAGTATTCTGGCCAAACACTTTGTTCATCGAGATGAAGCTCAAATAATCAAATCGACTGTACGTGAAAAGGGTTCTCACCGAATCATTGATAAAGTATCGGTCAGGCTCAATGACCGAAAAGACCAATATGAGGCAACATTTGCCAATTTAGGGCTTTCAAAAGTGCCAATCGCCGATGACATTATCAGAGAACACCAGAAGCTACTTTCGAGTGGGGTTTGGTGTATTCTTACTTTGGCATATATTTCTACCGATGAACGAGATAGCCTGCCATGGGTCATAGAATCATTAAAACCAATACAAATTGCCAGCGGAGATTTAGACGAATATAAAGAAGGACGCAAGCAATTCACAAAAGAGGAGTGGATTGACATACTGTTGCAAACGATGGGGCTAAATCCAGATGAATTTACGTTTAGGTCTAAATTACTGCAACTCACCAGATTAGTGCCTTTTGTAGAAAACAACTATAATCTGATAGAATTGGGGCCAAAAGGAACAGGGAAGTCGCATATTTTTTCGGAATTATCGCCGCATGGAATGTTGATTTCGGGTGGAGAGGTTTCAAAAGCAAAATTATTTGTCAATAATAGTTCGGGCGAAATTGGTTTGGTCGGCTATTGGGATGTAGTGGCTTATGATGAATTTGCGGGTAAAACCAAAACAACCGACCGTGGTTTGGTTGACATCATGAAAAACTACATGGCAAACAAGTCGTTTTCGAGAGGAACGCAAGTTTACGGTGCTTCCGCTTCGATGGTTTTTGTGGGCAATACAGACCATAGTGTGCCGTATATGCTTCGCCACAGCAACTTGTTTGATGCACTTCCAAAAGATTATTATGATACAGCCTTTTTGGATAGAATCCATGCTTATTTACCAGGTTGGGAAGTCCAGAAATTGTGTAACGATATGTTTACGTCTGACTATGGTTTTATTGTAGATTATTTGGCAGAAATTCTAAAAGAACAACGTAAGGAAGACCGAACGAATGAATATAATCAGTTTTTTGAACTTTCGGATAGCATCACTACCCGTGATAAAACTGCAATAATTAAAACTTATGCTGGGCTTTCAAAAGTGATTTTTCCTGATGGAAATATTGCAGAAACCGATGCCAAAGAATTACTTGATTTTGCCATTGAATGCCGCAAACGAGTGAAACAACAATTACAAAAAATGGACGAAACTTTTGAAGCTGTTGATTTTAGTTATATAAACCGAAAAACTGGTAAGAAAGTAAGCATCGAAACCCTTGAAGTTATTGAGTATTTAAATGATGAACAAAAGGATATTTTACTAAGTAATTCAGCAGAAAACACCGATAATAGTAAGGTTGAGAAAAGTAAAATTAAGACTTTAAGCAATGGACAAAGAATAATTTTGGATAATCAGACAGGAATTTCTTACGAAAATCTATTTGGTGATTATTTGGCTGGTGCAAACTCAATAACGCTCATTGACCCTTATATTAGACTTCCGTATCAGCTACGCAATTTTATGGAATTTGCAAAGTTGCTTTCGGAAAAAAAGAACAAAGAAAACGAGCTTCGACTGCACTTGATTACGAACAATAATGAAGACTTTATCGAAGGAGCAAGAGAGGCATTTTCGCAAATAACTTATTCGTTAGAAACCATCGGAATCATTTTCACCTACGAATTTGATGAAAATATCCATGACCGCTCTATTAAAATTGATAATGGTTGGAAGATAGTTTTGGGCAGGGGTTTGGACATTTGGCAAAAAACTGGCGGCTGGTATGATATTAATGAGTATATCCAAGAAAAACGTCTTTGCAAGGCTTGTGAGGTGACATTTATTTATGATGAAGGTTAAACACGTCTTTTGCAAGATATAATGTCATTATTTTATATATTTTTAATTATATGATAGCCCTGAAAACCAATTTGTATATTTAGGAATCCAATTCCTAAATATACAAATGATTACCCAAGTAACTAAGCCATAGAACTCAAATCTGGCAAAACCATACAACCCGACTATTTCAAAGGGCTAAATTATCTTAAAAAAATACGACCAGCCCCCAATCTTCATTTGGCGACCAATACAAAAAAAGAACTGATTATAAAGTCTATGGAGTTGAACATCTCAATAAAATTCTCGAGAAGAATAACATCGTTTTATCTACGTAGTTGAAACAATAAAAAGAAATATAAAAAGGTATAACTCAATTAATTCAAGCCCCATTGCTACTTTTTTTGCTACCCGCTCAAAAACGCTCATAACTACCTGTTAATCAATTATTTGTACAGCCCCGTCCAGACCGCCAAAATTTTCAAAAGCACTCATAAATGGGTGCTTTTTTTGTTTCAAAGCCTACCCCAAAAACATAGCAAATTTTAGTATGTTTTAGCATATTTTTGCTACTCATTTTGTTTCCATTTTTCTACCTTAGATTTATGCCATTATTAATGTAAACAGCTATCAAAAGAAAAGTATCGTACAGCTTAATTTTCGAAAGAAAGAAATTACTAAAAAAAACCTTGAGAAGGGTTTAATTCAAATTCAAGTTTATCTATATGGTAAAAGAAGGCATTTCTCAACAAAAATCTACGTTACTCCAAAAAATGGGACAACAAGAAATTGAATGTAAAAGATGCTTATTGGGCTCAATTATTAAGGGATAGAATTGCCGAATTTGAACAATATGAAGTTGAATTTCTAGCATTACACAAAACCGTGGTTTTGATTCTTATTTAAGTGCTATTCTGACAGACTTCTTGCGTCATAAACTTTTGAATGAGGGCAAGTCTTTTACATTTGAGACTGTAATGTCATCTCCTGATAAGATTGAAATTCTAAAAAAGCTCAAATAGAAGGTTATCGTACATATTCATACTACGTTGCAACAGAAGACCCACTTATAAACCTTTTACGAATTGGGCATTGAGTAAAATCTGGCGGCCATAATGTTCCAAACGAAAAGGTAGTTTCAAGATATTATCGTTCATTAGAGTTATTGTTTGAAGCAGTTAAGCACACAGATAGAACTTTTATTTTTGACAACTCACGCGATAACAAAATATGGATTGCTGAAATTGTTGGGGGAACAGAGATAAATCTTCAGACGGAAGAAATCCCAGCCTGGTTTCAAAAATATATTTTAGATAAGATATAATTCTATACCAGAAACTATTCTTTCTTAAGTACATGCTTACAGATATGTTTGGGATAAAAATATAATAATCCAAGTTTCCTTCCAAAGTGGTCGCAAATATTTACAACTTTTGCGACAAAACTCATTACATATTACAAGCAAATATCTAAATCTAAAAAGGGAACTACGAACTTATAGGGCTTGAAAAATTAGATACATTCAAATATTCGTATCAATTACTACAACCTTTTATAACAGCTTTGAATGTTGACCCACTATCAACGCTAAATCCAGGAAGGAGGAGGATATTACTTCCTGCATTATAGTTTATATTAGACCCCATTTTTATCTCATTGTCAGCTTCCACCCTTACACCTGCAAATTTACTTTCGTTAGTATTAATAAATGGGGTATTAACAATTTCAACAGGAATACATGTTCCAATCTTTATGATTTGAGAACTTGGTGAACCTATTTCACCACCACATGCAGAGTAAAATTGTGTGATTGTATAATTCGTTGTTTGTGTAGGCGAGAATGAAACTTCAAAAGGAAATGACTGAGGATAGTAATAATAATTAGTTGTACCATCCGAAATCCTAAAGTACCAAAAATTAGAAAATCCATTAACTTTAGCTATCAACTTTGACGTTTGCCCCGCCAAAATGGTATTTCCTCCTGTCAAAGAGATAGTTGGGACATTCCCCCACACAAAAACAGCTTGTTTTTCTGTATTTGATAAGTTCAAAGCGTATGTTCCTAAAAGCTTAGGTTGTGTAGAAATCACACGTATGTAGTATGGACTGTTTTTTTGAGTATCAAATGGTAATGAATTTGGAATTGTTGCATAAAGTGCGTTCCCACTCCAAGTTGCATCTAAAGTAAAATAGTTATTAGCGATGTTATAAGCATTAGGCACGTCTCTGTACAATTGTATCTTAAACTGATTTGAGGCATCAAACGTACCACTTTGCGAAAAAGGAATAATAAGTGTTTGTCCATAACAAATACCCTCTAAACCAACTAATCTTTGAGTCTGAATATTTAGCACATTTATATACGCTTGGCCTGAAAAAGTGCCATATCCACAACCATTTCTAACTGAAACTATTGAAAATTGCTTGCTTTCGGTATCGTATCTTTTAATAACTTTTATTGAATCAGAGGTTGCAAAACTGTAATAATTGATACCATCTGTATATGTTAAACTCCAAGGTGCTGAACCAGTAAATCTGAAAACTAAATCTACCCCAGAATCACTACCTTTAATATAATTCCCACCTCCAGTAAGTGTAGCATTTGATGAATTATTAAGTTTTATTGCATATTGATAAACAGAACTATACTCAATACTACCATCGGCTAAAATTCCCTTGACTCTTAGCTGAAAGCTGGTTTGTTTGCTCAAATTTGGCAAAAAAGTAGCAACTAATTGCTCGTCTTGAACAGTAGTTGGCAAATCAAAAAACATGGAAGTACCATAAGGTGCAAGTTGAAATTGATAGGTTGTGTAAGTCTTATTTTTGCTAATATTAGCAATTATCTGCTCATTATCACAGAAGCTTACCTTATTCAAAGTACTTATTTCTAATGGATATAAACTTTCAAAAACCTCAGCTTTTCTTAAATAAACTGCTGCATAGGTTGCATCATCTATTACTGAAAAGGTACAATTTGCATCTTTAATTTCTAAAACTTGAAAAGTCATTGTTCTATCAACCACAATACCCTTTCCAGCCGTATTAGTTGTTGTGTAGTACTCAGTAATGTTATCCCCTTCCAGCACCTTAAACCAAAAAGGAGGAGTACCACTGAGAGTATAATTTAAAGATAACAAACCACCTTTTTGTATGGTTGATGGTACATAAAAGTTTAGTGAAGGATTATTGCTCTCTGTTATTGTATAAATGTTACTTACTGCTTGAGGATCAGTAGATAAAATTTGTACATCATAATTGGGCGGCGTTAAACCATTCGCAGGATAGCTGAAAGCAATTTTACCATTAACCAAATTAGCATCATATTCGTTAATGACCTGATTGTTACTTCTATTTACAAGTCTAGCCTTAAAGATATTATTTGCCTGAAAAACTAAGTTGGATGAAAAATCCATTGAAATATTACGTACACTATTTACAGGACAAACACCTATTGGATTTGAGATTGTAATCAGTGGCGAACTTAAAATATGTACTAAAGTTTGTCCTTCAATGATTGCATTGCCACAACTGGTGGTAAAGTTTTTCACCTTAAAGGTTAAATCAGATGGTGGAGTATTTGCTGGAATTTTAAGCTTTAAAATATAGGTATATGGTGATGATGTATAACCAATACTAAATGGATAATCGTTGAAACCATCGGTAATGGTTATTGAATATCCGTTATTTATTGCATTTACTTGAACAGGTATTCCAATTACTGAACCAGCCACAACTGAAAACTCTCCCGATAAGTTAATTTTGGCGGGTGGTTGGATAAATAAGCTATTTTGATTAAACTTTCCAAGCGTATAAGGCGAACTTGCAATTGCTTTTATGTAAAAACTCTCAGGTTTATCTGATATAGGTAGTATTATTTTTCTGGTATTATTTCCATTATCAATCGAAGGCACTTCAAATAAAAGATTAGGAGAATTATATCTGGCCATCATAACTTTAACCTGATTATTGGAATTAAAATTACCAGATAGCCAAATTGGAATATCTATTTGTGAACCACCGCATGGATTAGTACTTGAATACCAGTCACTCAACCCATTAGTGCTTATTCGTACGTTATTGATATGATTTTCAACAATTATGGTAATTTTATTGCTGGGTATCGGAGATACATTCGGACACTCAAACAAACTGGAAGCATTGACCAGCTCAAAGGTAGTATTACGAGTAATTGTATCAGTAGATATCAGAGTACTTTGGTTTTGATTATTCCAGAATGGTTGAAAGTCGTATAAAATATTATTTTGCGAATTTTTTAGTTTCAGTGTATAGAGTGGTTGTTGGGTCAAATAATAAGGGTATCCTTCTGCTCCACCCGTTATATTAGCACTAAACTTTACAACATCGTTTTTTCTAATATAGATTGTATCAGGACTGTCCCCTAAATATGGTGTCACGTCTCCGATGATATTTATGACATTTGATGCAAAGTAAGAACCATCATTTTCTGTTCCTTGTGTTACTAGAATATTAGGGTTTATTGGTAATACCCGCACGACATATTGTCCCTTTTCCAAATTATTTGGTAAATCGACAATAAATTGTTTTTCTTCATATCCAGCACTACTCGTCACATCAATCCAATCAGTATTGGTAGTTTTTTTTATTTGAACCTTCAACGTAGTATTTACGGGCAATTCGCCAAAAATTTTGTAAGCTACTCGCATCTGCTGACCTTTACAGTAATTCTTAAAATTATAACTTGATGTAAAGCTAACTGGAGTATTTGCGGGTAGAGTATTAATCTGAGTACTTGTAGCTACATTTACATACTGGCTGCTCAGTGAGCCATTCATACAAGAAGTAGCATCATTAACTATACCATACTGAATAGTTTGTGACTTATAAAACTTCTTATTGATTGTAAAAGTATTATTATCAGACAAATAGCGATTTCCATCAAAGTAAAAGTTGAATGGTGGTAATCCTCTGAAAGTAAAATTAAGAGCTTTATCGACTCCATAAAATTGTAAAGTTCCTGAGAAATTATTAGTGAGCGTAACTTTAGGGCTTTGTTGTATCCTTAGCCTTGAAGTAGTCTCCACCTCACCCTTATAATTAGTTCCATAAGCCCCAATAACTTCCATTTTAAACTTATAGTTTTCTCCAGTAGGCAAATCTTCAGGAATTCTAACCTCAAAAATGCTACTACTCCCATAATTTATTGGTGTTATTGAGTTATAATTTACTCCACTAGCATCAGAAATATAAAGGTTCCTCGTACACCCATTACTCGATATATTATAATTAATTTTTACAATCTCTCCACTACAAATTACAGTATCGCTGGGCATACTTAATGAAATAATTGGAGGAACAATAGAAACAGTAGCTATCCCTGAAACAATACCATTTCCACAACCATTTGAGACCTTTAACAATCTATAAATACCATGACTTAAAGTAAATGTATTGTAAGGGGGCGGATAAACACGAGTGGATAAAACTTGATTACGTAAACTATCTTTTATTTCCACAAATATTGATTCTTGTCCTGTATAAGTTATAGGTAATGCCATAACAGGCGAACAGGCTGATACTTGAAAGCTACCAGATAGATTTGCGGTTAAATTATTTGTTGATGTATTTATAGATACATACGTCTCACTGCTTGAAACATTTGCTGCTTTTACTTTATAGCTTGTTGAATATACCGCATTAGCAGGAATAGAAACGGAAATAGTCTGATAGACATTTTGTTGCACAATCGTTCCTTTAGCTATCGTATCTGGCTCAATAAACTGCCCTTGTGAATTTGATAATATAATGGCAAAACGAGGCGTAGTAGCGGAAAAACCACTTGCATAAATACGAATATCTTTAGCAGTACCAGCACAGAATGAATTTATTGTACCAACATCAATAGTGATATATTGAGCAGAGGAATTCTCAATAAAAAATATAGAAAAAAGGATGTGAAATAGTAATCGTAAATTTTTCATGTTTGATTATGTGTGTGAACTTTTTTTCAGGATCAATTTTAGTAATACTAAGAAAAATCCAAATTTATTTAAGACCTATTTGAGTTCAAAATAAATAGTGATAAAGATTATTAGGAAGTTAAAATTCATATTACAAACCTTTAGAAGATACCCAATCGGGTATAAATCTACTACTGAACAAAATATCTATACCCGATAAGGTACAAAAAATATGCAACAAATTGGGCAATTCGTAAAAGTAAAACGTAAGAGTCTTAAACTTACGCAAGAAGAGCTTGAACTAAAGTCAGGTGTCTGACTAAGCTTTTTAAGAGAACTTAAGCAATGAAAAACTACTCTAAGATTAGACAAAATAAATCAAGTGTTAGATATGTTTAGCAGTGAAGTGGGTGTTATTTGAAAGACATACGATGATGTATAATTGATTTAATTCAAGCCCCCTTGCTACTTTTTTTGCTACCCACTCAAAAAAACCATAACTTATTGACAATCAGTCATTTGTATAACCATGTCCAGACCGCCAAAATTTTCAAAAGTACTCAATTTGAGTACTTTTTTTATGTCAATTTTTAAAATTTGTCTTCCAACACCCTTAATCTTCTCAACAAAGGCACTAATCTTTTGAAAAACATTTTGTTTTTTGTCAAATAATATGAGTTTAGCTGACTTATTTTGTGTAAAATAGTACTAAGTTCTGTACCATTTTCAGTAGAATATTCACACCGTAATATATCTTTTTGCTTCTTCAATATTTAAGTTTTCTTATTCAATTAGTTCTGAAAGTAGTATTTTCTGTTTAATTTGTACACAAGAGAAAAAAGCATCAATAATATTTATTTGCCTTAACATTTATTGAATCAGGCTCTGTTTTAACTTTTGCATCGAATGACCCTTTTGGAAAACATTTTGATACTGTAATGTATTGAAGCCTATGTTTGTCAGAGTGATTTATTTAGAATTAAATATAAAATAACGTAATAAAAGCATGACTCTATATGTAAAAAATATGGTTTGTGATAGATGCAAAATGGTTGTGGCTGACCTTTTTGATAAAAGTGATATCCCAACTACAAAAGTTGATTTAGGTGTAGTTGAAACTAGCAATGATTTGGATGACAAACAAACCGAAACCATTTCACAAAAACTGCAATCGTATGGTTTTGAATTACTAGATGATAAACGCAAACAAATGGTTCATATCATTAAAACTACCCTCATTGAGTTAGTACAAACGCAGCCCGAGAAATTGCAGAAGATAAACCCCTCAACCCATATCTCCGAAAAAGTTGGTCGGGATTATAAGTATCTTAGCACGCTTTTCTCAGAAGTTGAAGGAACTACCATTGAGCAATTCCTGATTAATCAAAAAATAGAGAAAGTAAAAGAGCTTTTAGTCTATGATGAATACTCCTTAAGTCAGATAGCAGACTTATTATACTATAGCAGCGTTCAGCACCTTTCAACGCAATTTAAGAAGGTTACAGGTCTAACTCCGAGCCATTTTAAGCAATTAAAGGAAAATAAAAGGATTTCGATTAACCAAATCTAATAAAAACAAATTAGGTTAATTTTGAAAAGAGTCATTCCGGATTTTTAAAAGGTTTACTAACATGCTTTGGTTTATTGCCGTGATGTATAATCTAAAGCTCGGGATGACTCATTTTTTTAAAGATTAATTGGGTTCATTCTGAAAATTATATAAATCAATTTAAAATACCTATAATTAAAATATTTAAGCTCCTTCATACCTTTGTCATATTAAACAATCAGACAAATGGATACCAGTAAAAATATCACGCTTAATATACCACTTGAAGGGGTAGATAGCGAACACTGTGCTTTGATTATTGACAAAGGTCTGGATAAAGTTACGGGCGTTTTAAAACATAAAGTAGAATTAAACAATAATAGAGCCGTCATTACATCTACACTAAATAATGAAACGCTTATAGAATCAGTCAAAGCCATTAGAGATTTAGGCTACGGCGTAACGACTATTAAGAAAAGCTATCCAGTATCAAATATGACTTGTGCAAGCTGTGCAAGTAGTGTACAAAGCATTCTTGAAAACCAAAATGGTGTAGTAAGTGCAAATGTAAATTATGCCAATGCTGCGGCTCAAGTGGAGTATATTCCAACAGTAACCGAGCCAAAAGAACTAAAAACTTCCTTACAATCAGTTGGTTATGATTTATTAATTGATGAAAGTGAAGAAGCAAAAGACGAACTTGAAAAAGCAAAACTTCAAAAATTTGAATCGTTAAAAAGAAAAACAATATGGGCTTCTGCTTTTTCGATACCTGTGGTAATAATTTCTATGTTTTTCATGGATTTACCATATGGTAATTACATCATGTGGGCATTATCAACTCCAGTACTATTTGTTTTCGGAAGTCAATTCTTCATCAATGCTTGGAAACAAACCAAGCATCGTTCTGCAAACATGGATACATTGGTAGCTTTAAGCACAAGTGTCGCATACATTTTTAGCGTTTTTAATACTCTATTCCCTGGTTATTGGCATAAAAGAGGATTACACGCACACGTGTATTTTGAAGCGGCTGCGGTTGTGATAGCTTTTATCTTATTAGGTAAATGGTTGGAAGAGAGAGCCAAAGGCCATACTTCTTCTGCCTTGAAAAAACTCATGGGACTACAACCCAAAACGGTGACCATTGTACACGAAGGCGGCCACCAAATGGAAGTACCGATTGCCTCTATTAAGATTGGCGATGAGATGATAGTAAAACCAGGCGAGAGGATTCCTGTTGATGGAGAGATAACTCAGGGAACTTCTTTTATTGACGAAAGTATGCTCAGCGGAGAACCTATCCCTGTTGAAAAGACAATAACGCATAAGGTTTTTGCAGGTACAATTAACCAAAAAGGAAGTTTTCAATTTAAAGCTACCAAAATTGGCAGCGATACGGTCTTGGCACACATTATCAAAATGGTTCAAGAGGCACAAGGTAGTAAAGCCCCCGTACAGAAATTAGTAGATAAAATTGCCAGCATTTTTGTGCCAATCGTAATCAGTATAGCCGTTATCACTTTAATAACTTGGGTAATTTTAGGAGGAGAAAACGGACTAACACATGGTTTGCTCACGATGGTCACGGTTTTAGTAATTGCATGTCCATGTGCCTTGGGTTTAGCTACTCCAACCGCTATCATGGCAGGGGTAGGAAAAGGTGCTGAAAATGGAATACTTATCAAAGATGCCGAAAGTTTGGAGTTAGCTAAAAAAATCAATGCGGTTGTTTTAGATAAAACAGGAACAATCACAGAGGGAAAACCAGTTGTAACAGATATCTGTTGGAAAAACGAAGACCCTTTATTAATTGGAGCTTTAGTTTCGATAGAAAAACAATCTGAGCACCCCTTGGCAGAAGCAGTAGTCAATCATTTCAAAGATGTTGCTCTTATTTCGATAAATGAATTTGAGAGTATTACAGGTTTCGGAGCTAAAGCACAAATAGGTCAGGAGGTATATTTCATTGGAAATCAAAACCTACTAACAAAATGTGCCATTAAAATAGATTCTGTACTGACTCAAAAAGCCCAAGAATGGCTCGAACAAGCCAAAACAGTTATTTGGTTTGCTAATTCAACTGAAGCCCTAGCCGTCATTGCTATTGAAGACCAAATCAAAGAAACTTCTAAGAAAGCTATTAATGAATTACAGACAAAAGGAGTAAAGGTCTATATGCTCACTGGCGATAACCCTAAAACAGCGGCTCTTGTTGCGAAGGTGGCAGGTATCGAAAATTTTCAAGCCGAAGTTTTACCTGCTCAAAAAGCGGCATTCATCAAGTCGCTACAAGAAAAAGGTAATATTGTAGCAATGGTTGGCGATGGAATCAACGATAGTAGTGCTTTGGCACAGGCAGATGTGAGTATTGCCATGGGAAAAGGTAGTGATATCGCAATGGATGTTGCCAAAATGACTATCATTTCATCGGATTTAACCAAAATTGGTCAAGCAATCAAACTATCTAAAATAACTACTTCAACAATTAAACAAAATCTTTTTTGGGCATTTATTTACAACCTTATAGGTATTCCAATTGCAGCGGGGATTCTCTATCCTATTAATGGATATTTACTAAACCCTATGATTGCGGGAGCAGCAATGGCACTCAGTTCAGTTTCAGTTGTAAGTAATAGTCTAAGACTTCGGAATAAAAATTTATAATTTTGTTATCATAAAATAAATATATATATGAAAAATCAATCATTTAAAACAAATATCAATTGTAGTGGCTGTGTTGCAAGAGTAACCAATTCTCTTAATTCAACGGTGGGAGAAAATAAGTGGAAGGTTGATACTGAAAACCCCAATAAAATATTGAGTGTAGATAATCCCGATGTTTCTACAGAAGATATTATTGAGGCAATAAAGAAAGTAGGTTTTAAGATAGAACCTTTAAACTAAAAGTGCAAAACTATTGCATGAAGTCTTTATTCGAAAACAGAATTTCATCTTAAGATGAAATTCTGTTGAAACATATAAAAATGACAACAACTAAGTACCCTTTTTGGGTCAAAGGAGAATCTAAAGTTAAATCAATTTAGAAATTTTCCACTTCCAAAAGCTTATTCGTAATCGGGTTAGACAATTTAATATAATCAATTGTCCCTAAACCTCTGAAACCAATATAAATAGCATTTAATTTACCTAAACGCTCATCATAGTTAGTTTGATATACTAATTCGTTATCTATAAAAATTTCTAATTTCATTTGGTGCGTAACAATTTTCACATCCACAAACTCATCTAAATTTATCCCTAGCTTTTGGAGGTCGTGTGTTGCACCTTTTATCTTCTTATTCGGATAATGAATATAAGAATAATGTGAACATCCTTTCTTGGTCAGATTTAATTGTATCTTATCATCTTCACCTATTAACTCAAAAGAAATATCATTACAGACTATCCCTCCTTCAGAAGATGGATTTTTTACTTTGGCCTCAAATGAGATTTCATCAGTGGAAGGAGAACCATTGAAATTACTAACCTTTTTCAAAAATGAATAATAAGTAGATTTATTTCGAACCTCCTCAATCAAATCTTCCTTCTGAATATGTGCCACTCCATTTTTCTTCCACTGCGTTGAATTTAGATAAAAAATCTCTTCATAACCAGCCACCCACCCCTCTGAAGGTATGATTACTTTGATTGAATCTAGTTTACGATTATCAGCCATCAATTTGACAGTCCGAATCGTTGGATGAATAAAGCAAACCGAAGCAGTATTTTTTTGTGGACTCAACAAAGTTGTATCAATACTTCTAGAATTCGCACTATAGTCAAGATAAACTTTCTCTACGTCCTCAATATTTTTTAGTTGATAGTCAAACTTAACAGTAATAGGAGCTTTATCGCTTTCAAGAGTTACATTAGTAATCTTACCCTTGGCAGCTTCGACCAAAGTTTTTTTACTCCAAATAAATCCGAGCATCAGAAATAGAACCCCAAAACCAACTATTATACTAATGAGCGGCCAATTAAAGTTTTTTTGTGGGAGATTCTCTTCAAAATTAGCATTATCAATAAAATCTTGATAATTCTGAAATCCAATGTAAAGTGATAGGAAGTTTCGAGTTGCTTGCTGAAAAGTGGTATCTTTATCTCGTTCTTCAAAAATTCTTCGAAGAGTTTGCTCACTAACTAAGTAATCTTTTAATTTTTGCTCTGGAATTCCCCCTCGATTCTTTTTTAAAATAGCGGTTATTAAAGCAGATAAATTTATGCTCTCAAAATCATTTTTGCGTATAGGCTGATAATCATCGCCAAAATCTGCAATGACTTTCTCAATAAATTTACGCTTCAAAAATCTTAATCTTATACTTTCCACCGAACCCCCTTCTTTCTTAGTAACTACCTAATTTTCAAATACTTACAATTTTACAAAAGTTTTGATAAATTATCAAATGACATCTATGTGTAATTTTTCAATAAAAAAAGGATTTTATTGCGTAATCAAACAAGTGTAGCCATGGAAACTTTTTCAGTATAAGACATTTTAAACATAAAGCTTAATAATCTTTGCCATGCAATTCCCATCTCTAAATCAAATCTGTCATCTTGAAGGCTCAATCAACTACACAATCGTTCATTTAAACAACGGACACAAGAAAATGTTTCCATATACTTTAAAAAAATGTGAGGCATTTTTATCTCAAATACACGGACACTCCTTCATAAGGATTCATAAATCATACTTAGTAAAAAAAGATTCAATTAAAGAAATTAAGACTCGACCACTAAATATTGTAATTCTCAATTCAGGGAAAGAGTTACCATTGGCTAGAAGGAGAAAAATCAAATAAGTAAAAACAATAACTCAATTATATACCTTTATTAAATCTTTACAATGTTGTAACTCATCTTATTTAGATGAGTTACTTTTTTTTAAACACCAAAACTATATAAAAAAGGTGCTTTATGGGCAGCTCCCGAATACTGCTTTTCGTGTCGTTGCAAAATGCCTAAATTGAGTATTTTACGCTGAAAAGTACCGCGATGTAGCTTTTCTCCTAAGATTACTTCGTACACCTTTTGTAATTCTTTCATCGTAAAAAGTTGCGGTAGTAGATTCATACCTACCAATTTCTTTTCCAAATTCTCTCTAAGTGTTTGTAACGCTTTTGCCACAATTTCGGCGTGGTCAAGCATCAGATTGGGCAATTTGTCAATGTCATACCAATCGCACGAATCCGATAAAGCATCAGGTGTAGGCACTACCTCCTCGTAATTAATCAAGGCATAATAAGCCACCGAAATGAACCTATCTAAGAACCAAGGATATTCATCAATGGTATGCCCATTGGCTTTCATAATAGTATCCATTACCTCGGGCTTATATCGAGCCACATCACCAAATGTATAAAATTGTTCAAGATAAATATTATCTAAACCTGTACGCTCCTTTAGCCCTCTCCTTACGGCATCGTTCAAATTTTCATTCATTCTTACAAACCCACCGGGTAATGCAAATAAACCAGTATTATGATATCTGATTATCAATATTTTAAGCTTTTCACCAGAAAACCCAAATACTACTGAATCGTAGGCTATATGTTTTAGATATTCGTTTGATTGCATTCGATTGGCTTAATAGCTTATAAATTTATTTTGAAGGTCTATTTTTTTGACAAAGATAAAGCTGAAATCTACAATTAATGCCAAATAATCTACTAAATATATAATTTTCGAAAAAAAAGTAGGATTATTTTAAAAAAGCAACTATTATTGTCTCAATTTGCGACAATGAAACAATTCTCTTCTAAATCAATGAAAAAAATAGTCTATTTATTCGCTCTAATTATGTTTTATAATTCAGAGGTTTCGGCACAAAACACAAACTCATTTTCAGTACAAACAAAAATCGAAAATGGGATAATCGAAGGCAATTACAATACTCATACGGGTATTCAGACCTACTTCGGAATTCCATTTGCCAAACCGCCTATTGGTGAGTTACGTTGGAAAGCTCCACAACCTGTTGCCAATTGGACGGGTGTCAAACAAACCAAGGAATTTGGCCCACGCCCAATGCAAACGATGGTATTTGGCGATATGCAATCCCGCTCAAACGGTGTGAGTGAAGATTGTTTATACTTAAATGTATGGACTCCAGCCAAGCGTAATTCAAAAGATTTACCAGTTTTAGTATATTTCTATGGTGGTGGAAATGTGGCAGGCGACGCTTCAGAACCTCGCTACGATGGCGAAGCAATGGCTAAAAAAGGTATTGTGGTAGTTACTTGTAATTATCGCTTAAATATCTTCGGTTTCTTGGTTCATCCAGAACTTACTGCTGAATCACCATACAAGGCATCAGGCAATTATGGCATGCTCGACCAAAATGCAGCCTTGAAATGGGTTCAGAAAAACATTGCATCATTCGGTGGCGACCCTAAAAAAGTAACAATCGCAGGTGAGTCAGCAGGTTCGATTGGTGTAAGCTGTCAGATGGCTTCTCCTCTTTCAAAAAACCTTATTGCAGGTGCAATCGGCGAAAGTGGTGCGGGTATCAACCCAACAATGGCTCCAGTACCTTTGGCAGAAGGTGAAAAACAAGGTGTTGAGTTTTTGCAAAAAGCTGGTATCAAGTCGATTAAAGAATTAAGAGCGATGTCTACTCGTGAGGTTTATGAAATTTATAATGAATCAAAACGTTTTGGTTTCCCTATCATTATTGATAATTATTTCTTACCAAAAACACTTCCTCAGATTTTTGCTGCCAAGGAACAAGCACAAGTGCCACTTCTTTTGGGTTGGAATTCGGCAGAAATTCCGGGAGGAGCTTTTATGTTTGGTTTGCCAAATACTACTGAAAACTTTATCACGAGAGTGAAAAAAGAATATCCAAATGATGCTGAAGAGGTTTTGAAATTATATCCTCATTCTAATCCAACAGAAGTTGAACTTTCGGCAACACAACTGGCTTCGGATAGATTTATCTCATATTCAACTTGGAAATGGTTTGATTTACACCGCAATAATTCTTCACAGCCAGTTTACCGCTACTTATACAGCAAAATTCGCCCAGAATTAGTTGATAAAACTTTAGCTTCTGGCTTGGCAGGTGGAACGGTAAGAGCTGATGGCAATACTCCTAGACCAAAAGCAATAGGAGCTCCACACGCTTGTGAGATTGAATATGCAATGGGCAACCTTCCTTTAGTGAAAGACTATGCTTGGACAGCTGATGATTTCAAAGTATCGAATACTATGCTTAATTACTTTGCAAATTTCATCAAGATGGGTAATCCAAACGGCGATAAGTTACCAGAATGGACAGTAGCAAAAAGTGGGGATACAACTCCACCTGTAATGATTATTGATGTGGAATCTCGCACCGAAAAATCAATGATTGATGCTCGCTACGAGTTTTTAGATAAGGCATATAAGAATAAATAAAGCCTCGACTTCGCTCGGCTACCGAAACTATTTCTTAGTTACTGAAACTATTTCTTGGTTACCGAAACTATTTCTTGGTTACTGAAACTATTTCTTGGCTACCGAAACTATTTCTTGGCTACCGAAACTATTTCTTGGCAACCGAAACTATTTCTTGGTTACTGAAATTATTTCTTGGTTACCGAATCTATTTCTTGGTTACTGAAATTATTTCTTGGTTACTGAAATTATTTCTTGGTTACCGAATCTATTTCTTGGCTACCGAAACTATTTTACGGTTACTGAAATTATCGGTTGCTGAGCGAAGTCGAAGCAAAAGAGTTTATCAATAACACTATGGCAACAAGACGAGAATTTCTAAAAAATACCTCATTAGCTGCAGCAGCAATGGCAGTTTCGCCAATGGCAGAAGTAATGGCAGCATTGAAAAAAGAGAATAAATTGGGTATCCAACTATTTTCAATTCCTAAAATGCTTTCGGAAGATTACATGGCTGGAATGAAAATGCTACAAGAATTGGGCTATAAAGAATTAGAGCTTTATGGGCCGTATCCATTTAGTGTAGAAAAAGCAAGAAAAGGTTGGGAAGCTGCTGGAAAAATGCTAGGTTTTTCGGGCAGTGGGTATTTCGGAAAATCTGCTCAAGAAGTGAAAAAGATTTTAGCTGACCACGGACTAAGCACCCCCGGTACTCATACCGACCTCGATACTCTAGAGCAAAATATGGGAGCTTTAGGTGAAGCCTCTCATACAATGGGCTGGAAATATGTAACGCTTCCTGCGATTCCTGACGACCGCCGCAAAACAATTGATGATTACAAACGTATTGCCGATGCGTTTAATAAAATTGGTGCTGAGGCCAAGAAGCAAGGCATTCGTTTCGGCTATCATAATCACGGCTACGGCATCAAACCTGTCGATGGTGTACGTCCACTTGAAATCATTCTGAAAAATACTGACCCTAGTTTAGTATTCTTCGAAATGGATATTTTCTGGACAACCTGCGGTGGTGCTGACCCAATTGAACTATTGACAAAATATCCAAATCGCTATAAAATGCTTCACTTGAAGGATATGAAAGAGAAAAAGCAATTTACTGGCGATGGTGGCGGTATGGGTGATTGGATGCCGATGTTTTCGTTAATGGCTTCGGCTGGTGATGGAGTGCTCGACTTACAAGGTATTGTGAAAAAAGCCAAAGAAGTTGGCGTTGAACATTTCTTTGTTGAGCAAGATATGGTAGCGAATCCTCATGTAGCCTTAAAACGTAGTTCGGATTATTTGACGAGCAAGATTTAAAATAATTAAGAATGAAGAATTAAAAATTGAGAATTAAGAAAATTAGTTCTTAATCCGTTTCATTCATAATTCTTCATTCTCAATTCTTAATTCAATCACATGAAAACCCTACTAACTATTCTCTCTTTAATGGGTGTTTTGCTATCAGCAAATGCACAAAAACAAATTTTTCTCTACGAAGGTAGGCCCAAAGGCTCAGAAAATTGGAATTGGGATGAAGCCATTTCGGATAAAAATGTTTTCAATACAAAGGTAGTTTATAATGTTTCTCGACCTTCAATCACCGCTTATATTCCTGAAAATCCAAACGGAACAGCCATTGTAATTGCCCCCGGTGGGGCGTTTCATACACTTTCGATTGATAGCGAAGGAATTGACGTAGCCAAATGGTTAAATGCTAGAGGAATTACTGCTTTTGTTTTGAAATATCGTGTTGCTCGTAGCTTTACCGATGACCCAGTGAAGGAATTAATGGGCAAAATGCAGAATTTCAAAACATTAGATGAGGAAAATGCTCCTGTTATACCTTTAGCAACGGAAGATGGTATGAATGCCGTAAAATATGTTCGAGAGCACGCTTCTGAATATAAACTTGACTCAAAAAAGATTGGATTTATGGGGTTTTCGGCTGGAGGAACACTTACTATGTCGGTGGTTTATAGTGCTGATGATGCTCGCAGACCAAACTTTGTAGCACCAATCTACGCCTATGAAAATGCAATTATTGGTACAAATATGCCCAAAGAAAAAACACCAATTTTTGTGGCTGTGGCCGCCGATGACCAATTAGGTTTTATGCCTCATAGCATCAATATTTTCAAAAAATGGTTCGATGCGAAACATCCAGCAGAATTGCACATCTACGAAAAAGGTGGACACGGCTTTGGCATGAGAAAAACTAATACTTCAAGCGAGGGCTGGATTGAAAACTTTGGAAACTGGCTAAAAATGCAAGGATATTTAAAATAAATGTAGAATAAATCGAATGATTCAAGTTTCTCGAATTATTACTCTAAAACAATCCTTCGAAATATTCGACCCATTCATTACTCGAAAAATTATTAAACTTTCTATTCATTCTCTAATTATAATCAAAACAATGAAAAAAATTACGCTTTTTGCGATGATGGCTTTGGGATTACTGACAACCAAAGTTAATGCACAGCTTCAAACAGGCGAAAATGTAGCCGTTACAAGCACCGATTTAGGTAAGGTTCGTGGTTATGTACACAATGGTATCTACACATACAAAGGCATTCCGTATGCAGAAGCTAAACGCTTCGAAGCACCACAGAAACCAAAAGCATGGAGTAATGTTCGTAGTTCACTTTCTTATGGTCCAGTTTCGCCATTAATGACACCAACAACTTCTGTTCAAGACGAATCTGAGTTTGTGTTCCACCACGACTGGGGTTTTACTAACGAAAACTGCTTAGTGTTAAACGTTTGGACACCTGGAATTAACGACGGCAAAAAACGCCCTGTTTTATTCTGGATTCATGGTGGTGGTTTTGCGGCTGGTTCTTCTCAAGAATTACCATCTTATGAAGGCGAGAATTTAGCTAAAAAAGGCGATGTGGTTGTTGTTTCTATCAATCACCGATTAAATGTTTTGGGCTTTTTAGATTTATCGGCTTACGGCGACAAATACAAAAACTCAGCTAATAATAGCGTTTTAGACATGGTTGCAGCTTTAGAGTGGGTTAAAGCCAATATCTCAAATTTTGGTGGAGATGCTGGTAATGTTACAATCTTTGGTCAATCTGGCGGTGGCGGTAAAGTAAATACTTTAATGATGACACCTGCAGCCAAAGGTTTATTCCACAAAGCTGTTAATCAAAGTGGTGCTTTTATGAGCAAAATGCTTACCAAAGCAGAAACACAAAGATTAGGTGCTGAAGTTTTGAAAAACTTAAATCTTTCAGCCGATAAAGTAGATGAAATTCAGTCAATTCCTTATGCAACGTTGGTAGCGGCTTCTCAAAAAGCATCAAAAACCATTGGAGACCAATTAAAAGCTGAAGGAAAACAAGTAGGGAACTTTGGTCTAGGCTTCGGCCCAACACTTGATGGAAATGTATTGCCATATCAATTCGATGATGCACAAGCAGTTGAACTTTATAAAAATATTCCATTGATGATTGGAACTGTTAAAAACGAATTCATGGCTTCGTTAGGTGCAGGGTTAAGCAATGGTTCGACAGAAAAAGTGACAGAATTTATCAAAAATCGCTATAAAGATAAAGCGGATGCTTATTTAGCAGCAGTGAAAAAAGCTTATCCAAATGATACTAAACCTTCTGACTTGATGGATATAGACTTAATGTTCCGTCGTGGAGCGGTGAATCAAGCAAAAGCAAAAGCTTCAATTGCAGGCGGTGCTCCTACTTATATGTACTTATTTACTTGGCAATCACCAGTAATGGATGGAAAATACAAAGCCATTCACTGCATCGAAATTCCATTTGTATTCAACAACATCGCTCGTTGTGAAGAAATGACTGGTGGTACTAAAGAAGCTTATGCACTTGCCGATAAAGTAAGTCAAGCATGGATAAACTTTGCTAAAACTGGAAATCCTAATCATGCAGGTTTACCAAAATGGGAGCCTTACACAGTAGATAAAGGGGCAACGATGATGTTTGATAACAAATGCTCTATCAGCAATCATCACGATGCCGAATTATTGAAAGTTACAGAACAGTAATTCCTATCATTTTTTTATAATTATATTGTATTATTCCCACAAAGCGAGTATTATTATCTAAATTTAAGAGAAATAATACTCGCTTTATTCTGTAAATAAATTCCTCATGAAAAAGACCTTTATTTTACTCTTTTTTTGCATAAAAATATTCGCCCAACCCAAACCAGACTTCGCAAAATCTGCAATTGAAGCTTCAAAATCTTGGATTGATATTGATTATGTAGGCGATGGAATTATTGGGCATAAATTAGATATTTTCTTACCAAATGAAGGAAAAGGGCCTTTTCCAGTAGTGGTTACTATTTACGGAAGTGCGTGGTTTTCAAACACTTCAAAAGCTACTTGTTTTAATGATGGCTTGGGTCAAACGCTTTTAAAGAATGGTTTTGCGGTAGTTAGTATCAATCATCGTTCCAGCAGAGATGCCATATGGCCAGCACAAATCCATGATGTGAAGGCGGCTATCAGATTCGTCAGAGCCAATGCTTCGGTATTTTCGCTGGATACGTCTTTCTTGGGTATAACTGGTTTTTCTTCGGGTGGGCATCTTTCTACAATGGCGGGTGTAACTAGCGGTATAAAATCTACAACTATTAATCATTTACCAATTGATTTAGAAGGAAATATTGGAAAATCTCTCGGTGAAAGTAGTAATGTTGATGCCGTTGTTGATTGGTTTGGGCCAACAGATTTCCTTTTGATGGATGCTTGTGGAAGCTCATTTAGCCATAATGAAGCAAAATCGCCTGAATCTACCCTTATTGGCGGAGCTATTCAAGAGAACAAAGAAAAAGTGGCATTGGCCAATCCTATTAGTTACGTAAGTAAAGCTACTCCCCCATTCCTAATTTTTCATGGAACAAAAGACCCACTTGTACCGCATTGTGAGAGCGAGAAACTTTACGAAAAAATGCAAAAAGAAGGCGTAAAAAGTGAATTGATTATTATAGAAGGTGGTGGACATGGCCCTGGTGTAATGATTGATAAATATTATGTTCAGATGATAACTTTCTTTAAATCGAAAATAAAAAAGTAATTGTCAACTAACTTTGGCAGAGTTTAAAACTCTGCCAAAGTTAAATTTCTATAAAAATGAAAAAACTACTCTTTCTCTATCTACTTTCAATTTCAACTTTTGCCCAAACTATCATTCAAACAGCAAATGGCAAAATTGAAGGGTATGCCAAAGAAAACTTAAAAATTTTTAAAGGAATTCCATTCGCAGCTCCACCAGTTGGTGATTTGCGTTGGAAAGCTCCACAACCTGTACAAAATTGGTCTGGAATAAAGAAATGTACTGACTTTTCTGCAAGTCCGATTCAAAACAATCCTGCTCCATTCTATTGTTGGACAGAGGAATTTATTGCCAAACCAGAGCCATTAAACGAAGATTGTTTATACTTAAATGTTTGGACAACCGCCAAATCAGCCAAAGAAAAACAACCAGTAATGGTTTGGATTTATGGTGGTGGATTAAGCAGCGGTTCGGCCAATTGCGATATTTATGACGGCGAAGAAATGGCCAAGAAAGGCGTCGTCTTTGTCAGTATCAATTATCGAGTAGGTGTGATGGGCTTTATGGCTCACCCCGAATTGAGCAAAGAATCTGGCTACAATGCTTCTGGTAACTATGGATTTCTTGATCAAATTGCTGCTTTAAAATGGGTACAAAAAAACATCGCTGCATTTGGTGGAGACCCTTCAAATGTGACCATCTTAGGGCAATCGGCAGGTGCATTTAGCGTAAATGCCATGATTGCATCACCTTTAGCAAAAGGGCTTTTTCACAAAGCGATTCCTCAAAGTGGTGGACTTTTATCAAGAATGTTGAGTCAAGACTTAGCTAATGCTGAGAAACAAGGCACAAAATTCATGGAATTAGCCAAAGCCTCCTCAATTGCAGATTTACGCAAACTTTCGGCTTATGAAATTCAAAAATTAAGTAATAATCAAGCCGCTGGGAGATTTGGAGTAACGATGGATGGCTATGTTTTACCGAAAAATATTACGGAGCATTTTCAAAATGGAAAACATAATCAAGTGCCTATTATTACAGGTTGGGTAACAGGTGATGGAGGATTAATGGGAACTCCAAAAACAAATTTAGAAGATTATAAAAAAGAAGCTCAAACCAAATATAGGTCTAAAGCAGATGAGTTCCTGAGCATCTTCCCTGCCAGCACAGATGAAGAGGCCAAAGAAGCAAAATTAAAACAAGGATTAATAGGTTTTGCAGGAATGCCTTCTCACCTATTGGCAATTTACACCAATAAACCAAGTTATGTTTATCAATTCAGTCACGTTCCACCTGATAAACCGAACTTCCCGAATTATGGAGCTTTTCACACATCAGAAGTGCCTTACGCTTTGCATACGCTACATACTTGGAAACGCCCTTGGCAACAATTAGATAAAGATTTAGAAAACATGATGTCTAGTTATTGGGTAAACTTTGCTAAAACGGGCGACCCAAACGGAGCTGGTCTACCTCAGTGGAAACCTTATGAAAAAAAAGTAGGAAATATTCTGGAATTTAGTGATAAAACTGCCACAAAAGCAGGATTATTCAAAAAAGAATTTGATTTCTTAGAGACCAATATGGAAAAATAAAATTTACAGTATTGCCGCTAAAAATTATAATTAATACGTCCTAAATCACTTTTAACCCCATTTTAATAAGTTTTTGGTCAATTTTACCACAAATATTAATCAAAAAGACTAATGACCAAAAGAAAAGTATTACTTAGTTTGAGTCTATTTATAAGCATTTCTACGCTTATATTCGGACAAGGAAATGTAACAATTTCAGGCACTATCAAAGACAAAAAAAGTAAAAGTGTGCTACCATTTGTCAGTGTTGTCCTGAAAACCGAAAAAGAAAACGCATTTGTTGCTGGCACGGTTAGCAATGAAGAAGGTCGTTTTTCGATTAGTGGAATAAAAAATGGCAGCTATAATTTAGAATATTCTTCAGTGGGATATACTAAAAACAAAAAAGCTGTCTATGTTGGAAGCTTAACTCAATTCTTAGATTTTAATAATCTGGAATTAGAGGAAGACACACAGGTATTAAAAGAAGTGAGTGTAACCGCCAAAACCGAACAGATTAGTGAAGTGATGGACAAAAAAACATTCTCTTTAACCGATAATATTAGTCAAAGTGGCGGTTCTGTCTTGCAAGCCATGCAAAATCTTCCAGGAATTACGGTACAAGATGGAAAAATACAATTACGTGGCAACGATAAAATTGCGGTTTTGATTGATGGTAAACAAACGGCCCTCACGGGTTTTGGCTCGCAAACAGGTTTAGATAATATTCCTGCTTCGGCAATCGAGAAAGTGGAAATTATCAATAATCCATCTTCAAAATACGATGCCAATGGTAATGCCGGAATCATTAACATTATTTTTAAGAAGAATAAAAAAGAAGGTTTCAACGGAAAAGTTGGATTGGCAGGAGGTTTAGGAGCTTTATGGGTAAGAAAAGAGAATCTCCCGAGTATTCGACCACAATACACACATACACCTAAAATTAATCCTTCTTTGGCACTTAATTACCGCAAAAATAAAGTAAACTATTTCTTGCAAGGCGATTATCTCTATACCGAAACACTCAATAAAAATGAGTTTGTGGTAAGAACCTACGACAATGGCGATGTGATAAACCAACAATTAAAGCGGAATAGAAATACTCATTTCATTACTGCCAAAACTGGTTTTGATTGGAATATTGATGAGCAAAATTCACTGACTATTTCAGGACTTTACGGGGGAGAAAAAATCATCGACCGTGGTGATGAGCCTTTTTTCAATAAAAACCTAAGCGAAAGATTACGACTATGGCAGTTTTTAGAAGACGAACTCAAAACTACCGCAATGGCCACCGCCAATTATATACATAAATTCAAAGATGCAGGACATACCCTGAATATTGGCTATAATTATACTTTTCACCGTGAAAACGAGAAATACTTTTTCGATAATTACATGCCAACTTTCACAGGAAGAGATGCCTTCAAGTTACTTTCTGATGAACAAGTACAAGATTTTACGGTCGATTACCAAAAGCCGCTTAAATATGGTCGATTTGAAAGTGGTGTGAAGTTTCGTAAGCGTGATATCCCAACCAATATGCAGTTTTACCCAGATTCAAAAAACTCCATCATTGATGTGAAAGCGGGGGGTTGGGCAAATTATCGAGAAATCATTCCTGCGGTTTATGGAAATTATATTTATGAAGATAAAAACTATGAAGCCGAAATTGGCTTACGCTACGAATACATCAATCTAAAATATGAAGTAAATCCCGACCATCCGACTTACAAAAGTGATGGCTATAAATATTCTCAACCATTCCCGAATGTTCGTTTGGCATATAAAATCAATGATAATCAGAAGATTTCGGCATTTTTTAATCGTAGAGTAGATAGACCCAATGAAGTGGACATCAGAATTTTTCCAAAATATGATGATGCCGAAATCATAAAAGTCGGAAACCCTGCTCTAAAACCTCAATTTACCAATTCTATTGAATTGGGTTACAAAGCAAAATGGGCAAAAAACACTTTCTATACCGCTCTATACCACAAAATGGCCGACGGAACAATCACCCGAATTTCGAGTATTGTGCCCAATAGTACTTTGATTTACGCCATTTTTCAGAATGCGGGCAAAAGCTATAATTCAGGCGTTGAAATGGTATTTTCAAAAGAAGTTTCGAGTAAGTTTTCATTTAACCTCAACTTAAATGCTTATCATAATCAGATAAATGCGTTCTCGGTCTTCAATAAATATCCCGTACAAAATATCTTTTCAGCAGAAAAGCAAGAGATTTTTTCGGGAAATGTTAAGTTAAATAGCACTTTACATTTATCAAAAGGAATTGATGGACAAATATCAGTGGCTTATCTCGCTCCTGACATTATTCCGCAGGGAAAAATCAATTCCAGATTTTCAGTCGATACAGGATTCAAGAAAAGCGTTCAATCGGGCAAAGGTGAAGTATTTATCAACGCCACTGATTTATTTAATACGCTGGTTATCAAGCGAGAAATTCAAGGTGCCGGCTTTAAATACACAAGTCATGATTACTACGAAACCCAAGTAATCAGAGCCGGATATAATTATAAGTTTTAGAAATTCATATTCTCCGTAGAGACAAGGCATGTCTTGTCTCTACACCTAAAAATTAAATTTTAAACCAACATTCACTATGAAAACAAAAATACTTTTTTTTGTTCTTAATTTATCACTCGTCACATGGGCAACTGCCCAAACTGGAAAAGTGGTAAGTTTTACGCTCAATTCAAAAGCTCTACAAAATACAGGTGGTGAAGACCCTAATCGTAAAGTTTCGGTGTACCTTCCACCAAATTATGATGCTTCAACTCAGCGTTATCCAGTTATTTATTATCTACACGGTTTCATGGGAAAAGATAATATTTTTCCGCAAATGCAGAAGATTTTAGATGAAGGCATTGCACGCCAAAAAATTAAGCCTTTCATTTTTGTTCAAGCCGACCAATACACAATTTTTGAAGGAAGTTTTTACTCAAACTCCTCATTAACAGGCAATTGGGATGAGTTCGAGAGTAAAGAATTGGTAGAATACATGGATAAAAACTACCGAACCCTCGCCACTCGTGAAAGTCGAGGCATTGCTGGGCATTCGATGGGAGGATATGGTGCTTTCAAAATCGGGATGCTTCACCCCGAGGTTTTCAGCAGCATTTATGCCTTGAGCCCAGGTTTATTAGCAATGGTAAAAGAATTTGGACCCAATAGCAATTCTTTCAAAGAAGTACAAAATATCAAAACTCCTGAAGAACTAAAGAAGACTTATTATCCAAAAGTATTGGTAGCAGTAGCTCGTGCATGGTCACCAAACCCAAACAAACCTCCTTTCTTCTGTGATTTTCCATTTAGTTATGAAGGGGATAAAATGATTGTAAATCAGCCTATTTTAGAAAAATGGGAGGCCAATATGCCTGTTTACATGGTCGATAAATATGCGGATAATTTACGTAAAATGACAGCCATAAAATTAGATTGGGGACGAAATGATTCACCACGCTTTCCAGTGCAAATCGGTATGTTGAGCCAGCGTTTAGAAAACCTAGGAATTAATCATTTTGCAGAGGAATACATCGGCGACCACGGCAACAAAATCTGGACAATGGATGGCCGTGTTTTGAATGATTTATTGCCATTTTTTAATGACTATTTGAAATTTTGATATTAAAATAAATTACCATGGTAGAGACGTTACATGTAACGTCTCTACGGAAAATTAAACCTCTAAAAAACTATGCAAAAATTTCTCTATTTCACCCTAATTCTCTTTACCTTTTCAGCCAAAGCATCAACAGTTGATACCTTGGATGTGCCGAGTGCCGTGATGAACAAAGCCTACAAAGCAGCGGTTGTTTTACCTGCTTCTTATTCCAAAAACCAAGCATCTTATCCTGTTTTATATCTGCTACATGGTGGTGGTGGGCATTTTCGTGATTGGCTAACTTCGACGCCTGACAAAAACTTAGTACGAAACCTTGCTGATAAATACAATTTAATCATTGTGATGCCAGAAGGTGAAACTTTCGGTTGGTATTTGGATAGCCCATCTGACCCAAATAATAAATTCGAAACTTATATTACAAAAGAAGTTATTCAAAAAATTGATGCTACTTATCGTACTGTAAAAAGCAATAAAGGTAGAGTAATTACGGGTCTCTCGATGGGTGGACACGGAGCCATGTATCTTTCTACTCGTCACCCAGAATTGTTTGGTGCAGCAGGGACAATGAGTGGTGCAATGGATATGAACTACACGAAGTTTAAGGTAAATGCTGATTTTACAAAATCATTGAAAGAACGCTTCGAGAAATTATTGGGTACTTCGGATGTTTCTCAAGAAGTTTTTGTAAAAAACTCTATTGTAAATATGGTTGATGCTATCAAGAAAAACGGCATGCCCATCACGATTGATTGCGGCGTAGATGATTTTTTAATTGATGCTAATCGTGAACTCCATAGCCGTTTACTCTATGCAGGCGTGGCACATGATTACACAGAGCGTCCGGGTGCACACACATGGCCTTATTGGGAAAACTCATTGCCTTACCACGTTCTTTTCTTCCATAATGTTTTGAAAAAGAATGGAGTAGTTGTAGAATAAATAACACCTTTTTTGCCACCAATGGAATTTTGTATATTCGTGGCAAATCAAACTATTTCAACTCAACCAACATGAAAAAAATCTTCTATTCTCTCCTTGCCATTGGAATTGTCTCTTTAAGTTTTTTTGCATTCAAACCCAAGAAAACAAAAAGTCATGCGATGAGGCGTCCCAACATCGTTTTCATCATGTCCGACGACCATGCTTATCAAGCAATTTCGGCCTATGATAAACGTCTTACCCAAACGCCAAATATTGATAGAATTGCCAAAGAAGGTATGTTATTCACAAATGCTTGTGTAACAAACTCTATTTGTGCCCCATCAAGAGCGGTTATCTTAACTGGAAAACATAGCCATTTGAATGGAAAAATTGACAACTATTTCCCATTTGATACGACCAATATTACTTTCCCACAGATTCTACAAAAGAATGGTTATCAGACAGCTATGTTTGGGAAACTACATTTTGGAAATAACCCCAAAGGATTTGATGAATTTCAGATTTTACCAGACCAAGGCGATTATTACAACCCTGATTTCATTACAAAAAAAGAAGGGAAAAAGAAATTAACTGGCTATGTAACCGACCTCATTACAGATATTACATTAAACTGGTTGAAAAACGAACGTGATGAAGAAAAGCCTTTCTTTTTGGCGTATCTACATAAGGCACCTCACCGTGAATGGCTACCAGCCGAACGCCATTTTAAAGAATATTTGAAGAAAACATTCCCTGAGCCAACTACCCTTTTTGATAATTATGAAGGCCGTGGAAGAGCATCGAAAGAAGCAGAAATGAACCTACTAACGCACATGAACTGGGCGGGAGATTCAAAAATTTTCCCTGAAAACATGGATAAACTCGGTATCAAGGAATCTCACTCATATGATAAACGAAATTATAATTATACCGTGGGCAGAATGAACGCCGAGCAACGCAAAGTTTGGGATGAATACTACGGTAAAATGAACGAGGAGTTCATTAAACGTTACCCAAGCATGACTGAAAGGGATAAAATGAAATGGCGTTATCAGCGATATATGCAGGATTATCTAGGAAGCATTGCGGCAGTTGATGAAGGGGTTGGTAAAGTTCTAGATTTCTTAAAAAAGAACAATTTAGAAGAAAACACTATTGTGGTTTATACTTCTGACCAAGGCTTTTATTTGGGCGAACACGGTTGGTTTGATAAGCGATTTATCTTTGATGAATCCTTCAAAACTCCGCTTTTGGTACGTTGGCCAAATGTGATAAAAGCAGGTTCTAAAAATACGCAAATGGTTCAAAACCTAGATTTTGCACAAACTTTCCTTGAAGCTGCGGGCATTACGCCTCCATCAGATATGCAAGGAGAAAGTTTGATTCCGATTTTCAAAGGTCAAGGCAAAAATTTCCGTGATGCTGCCTATTACCATTATTACGAATACCCGAGCGTTCACATGGTGAAACGTCATTATGGGATTGTCACGGAAAAATACAAATTAGTGCATTTCTATTACGATGTCGATGAATGGGAATTATATGACCGTGTAAACGATAAAAATGAAATGAAAAATGTTTATAATGACCCTAAATATGCCAAAGTAAAAGAAGAATTGCATAAAAAATTAGCCGCTCTCCGTGTAAAATACAAAGACTCCGAAACTTTGGATAAAATGTATATTGAGAAGTATGACCAACTGGTGAAACAGGGGAAGATTTTTAGATGATATAAATTAAAATCCCGTAGAGACAAGGTATGCCTTGTCTCTACCAAATAAAAATAAATAATGTTATCAATTTTCGGTTTCGCTACAATATTCATTTTCTTGGTTTTGATAATGACCAAGAAAATGTCAGTCATGACTGCTTTGGTCATTACACCTATAATCTTTGGTTTAATCGCAGGTTTTTCGCCAAAGGAATTAGGAGAATTTGCCATTACTGGAATCAAACAAGTTGCTCCAACGGGCATTCTATTAATGTTTGCGGTGCTTTACTTTGCCACTATGCTTGATGCAGGACTTTTCGATCCTGTGATAGCAGCAATCATAAAATCTGTCAAAGGAGACCCGTTAAAGGTAATTCTTGGCACAGCTATTCTAACCATGATTGTGCATTTAGATGGCGATGGAACCGCTACTTTTATGATTGTTCTCTCTGCGTTTCTACCCATTTATAAACAACTAAAAATCAATCGTTTAATACTTTCTAGTATCGTTGCATTAAGCGTTGGTCCTATGCACCTTGTTCCTTGGTCGGGCACTTCAGCAAGAGCTATTTCGGTCATGAAATCTGATGCTGTTCATATTTTCAATCCAAATGTACCAGCTATTATTGGGGGAATTTTATGGGTATTATTTGTGGCTTATATTTTTGGTAAAAAAGAACGGAATCGCCTCGGAATCATTGATTTTCAGTATAATCATCAAGAAAATCTAAGCGAAGAACAACAAGGACTTAGAAGACCCAAACTGATTATTTTCAATTCAATTCTTACTATTTCTCTAATCGTTGCTTTGATGAAAGGTTGGATTCCTGCATCTGTTTTATTTGTAGTAGCCAGTATGGTTGCTTTATTGGTAAATTATCCAAAACTCGCCGACCAGCAAAAAGTAATGAAAGGGCACGGAACGAATATTTTCATGGTTTCGAGTATGATTTTTGCTGCGGGGATTTTTTCTGGAATACTGACTGGTTCTAAAATGATTGAAGAAATGGCTAACGCCTTGGTTGCCTTAATCCCTCAAACTCATGCCAATTGGTTGCCTGCCATTACAGCCTTTACGAGTTTACCTGCTAGTATTTTGTTCACACCTGATGCTTATTATTTTGGGGTTGTGCCAATTCTGAGTCAAACTGCCACACAATTTGGCATCGACCAACTCGAAATCGGTCGAGCTGCCTTGCTTGGACAAATGACCGTTGGTTTTCCGATTAGTCCGTTAACAGCTTCAACTTTTTTATTGGTAGGTTTATCGGAAGTTGATTTGGGAGAACATCAACGCCATACCTTCAAATGGGCTTGGGGAACAACGATTGTAATGACAGTTATTGCGATATTAACAGGGTCGTTACATATATAAAAAAAATTAATTTTAATTGGTAGAGACGTTGCATGCAACGTCTCTACCAATTAAAATCCAGACAACAACAAAAAAAATGTCCACCGACAAATTTAAAAATAAATACCGTATTGCCTCAGCACGTGCCTCGTGGTGGGATTATGGATGGAATGGAGCATATTTTATCACCATTTGCACAAAAAATATGGATCATTTCTTCGGAGAAATAGAAAATGGTCAGATGCGATTATCAAAAATTGGCATATTGGCCGATGTATTTTGGCATGAAATAAAGAATCACACCGAAAATATTGAATTAGGTACATTTGTGGTAATGCCCAATCATATACATGGGATTTTGGTTTTAGATAAACCTGAAAATAAAATCATTGAAACCGTAGAGACGTTGCATGCAACGTCTCTACCAGCGACACAGAAAAATCAATTCATGTCTGCTATTTCGCCAAAATCAAATTCGGTTTCAACAATCATTCGCTCATACAAATCCGCAGTAACTAAACATTGTAATCGCCTAAAATTAACTGATGAAAATAGTCTTATATTCGCTTGGCAAACAAGATTTCACGACCATATTATAAGAAATGACGTAGAATATCAACGAATAAATGACTACATTGAAAATAACCCATTGAATTGGGAGTATGACAAATTTTATAAAAATGAATGATGAATTCAAAACCAACAACGTAGAGACGTTGCATGCAACGTCTCTACAAACGGGAAAATATTATACAAAATGAAAAATAAAATCAGAATTGGTTGCGGGGCAGGGTTTTCGGGTGATAGAATAGAACCAGCCATTGTACTTGCCGAAAAAGGTGAATTAGATTTTTTAGTTTTAGAATGTCTGGCCGAGCGAACCATTGCCCTCGCCAATAAACGTAAAATAGCCGACCCAACCAAAGGTTACGACCCACTTTTAGAACGTAGAATCGAAACTTTATTACCTCATTTGGTTAAAAACAACATTCGATTAATCACGAATATGGGTGCTGCAAATCCGATTGAGGGAGCAAAAAAAATTGTTGAAATTGCAAAAAAACAAGGCGTTTCAATAAAAGTGGCAGCTGTCAGTGTAGATGATTTGGGTAATGAGTTGAAAGTGATGAGTGATGAGTTTGAAAAATTTGGAAATGAAGATTTTACCTTAGAATTAATCAAAAAACAATCTTCAGTTATCACTCATCACTCATCACTAATTTCTGCAAACGCATATCTCGGAGTTGAAGGAATCTTAGAAGCATTACAAGCTGAGGCTCAAATAATCATCACTGGGCGTGTAGCTGACCCATCGCTTTTTCTTGCACCAATGATTCATGAATTTGGTTGGTCAACTGAAGATTATGATTTACTGGGAAAAGGGACTGTGATTGGGCATTTAATGGAATGTGCAGGTCATATTACAGGCGGTTATTACGCAGACCCTATCAAAAAACCAGTCGAAAATATGGAAAACCTTGGGCATCCTTTTGCAGATATTTTTACTGATGGTACAGCAATTATTAGTAAGGTAGAAGGAACGGGTGGAGCTATCAATTTGCAAACAGCCAAAGAACAATTACTCTATGAAGTAATTAATCCTTATGAATATTTTACCCCTGATGTAATTGCTGATTTTACAAGTGTTAAATTAGAAGAAATAGCCAAAAATCAAGTAAAAGTTAGTGGTGGAAGTGGCAAAGAAAAACCACCAACCTACAAAGTTAGTGTTGGCTATAAAGCCTTTTGGCAGGGAGAAGGAGAAATCTCTTATGCAGGTCCATCTGCCTTTGAAAGAGCCCAATTAGCAGGTGAAATCATCGAAAAACGTTTAAAACCTTATTTTGAAGAATTAAAAATTGATTACATTGGAATAAATTCAACATTTGGAAATCGGGGCTTCGACTTCGCTCAGCCACCGATTTCCGAAGCCCAAATGTCCGAAGTTCGATTAAGAGTAGCCGCCAAAGCACAAACGCAAGCTGAAGCCTCTTTAATTGGAGAAGAAGTAGAAGCACTCTACACCAATGGGCCTGCAGGAGGTGGAGGTGTACGAAAGTATACCAACGAAGTAATTGGTATTGTATCTGTTTTAGTAGATAGAAAAAAAGTTTTACCACAAATTTCAATTTTTGAATCATGAAACTATACGATATAGCCCATAGCCGTGCTGGCGATAAAGGTAATATTTCAACCCTTTCGCTTATTCCTTATAATGAAAATGATTATGACATGCTTTGTCAAAAAGTAAGTGTTGAAAAAGTAAAACAACATTTTGCAGGAATTATCGAAGGAGAAATCATCCGCTATGAAATGCCTAATATCTCCTCTTTACTTTTTGTTTGCCAAGATGCCCTTGCAGGTGGAGTGACAACATCACTTCGAATAGATACACATGGAAAAGCACTGAGCTATAAATTATTAGAAATGGACATTTAAACCTCAATCATTCAACCAATACAATGAAACAATCCTTCCTTTCTCTCATTACACTTTACACCATTTTCATACAAACCAGCTTCGCACAATTGCAAACTGGTGAAAATGTAGCCGTTACCAACACCGAAGCAGGAAAAGTGCGTGGTTACATTCATAATGGTATATATACCTACAAAGGAATCCCTTATGCGGAGGCAAAGAGATTCGAATATCCACAAAAAGCTAAATCATGGACAAACACAAGAAGTTCATTGAGCTATGGTCCAGTTGCTCCTTTACCAGACCCAACTACAAGTGTTTCTGACGAACCCGAATTTGTTTTTCACCATGATTGGGGCTTTACGAATGAAGACTGCCTTCGAATCAATATTTGGTCACCTGCATTAAATGATGGTAAAAAACGTCCAGTCATGTTTTGGATTCATGGCGGTGGTTTCACCACTGGTTCATCACAAGAACTTCCTTCTTATGACGGTGAAAATTTATCAAAAAAAGGTGATGTTGTAGTCGTTTCTATCAATCACCGATTAAATATCCTTGGATTTTTAGATTTATCAGCCTACGGCGAAAAGTATAAAAATTCAGCTAATGCTGGCATGGTTGATATTGTATCGGCATTAGAATGGGTAAAAAATAATATTTCAAATTTTGGTGGAGACCCATCAAATGTGACAATTTTTGGTCAATCGGGAGGTGGAGCAAAAGTGCAAACCCTCATGTGTATGCCTTCTGCCAAAGGTTTATTTCATAAAGCAATCAACGAAAGTGGTGCCGCTCGCCCTGGAATGCTCGATAAAGCAACTACGCAGGCCGTTGCCGCCCAAGTTTTGAAAGAACTTAATATTTCAACCGATAAAGTGGATGAGATACAAAATGTACCTTTTCAAAAACTAAGTGATGCTGGAAAAAAAGCAATTCAAGTAGTAACAGACCGCTTGAAAGCGGAAGGGAAACCTGTTGGTATTCCGGGTTATGGAATTGGTTGGGGGCCGAGCATTGATGGTAACGTACTTCCTTTTGACTATTATGACAAGCAATCATTAGAATTATCAAAAGATATACCTCTTTTGATTGGAACAACCATCAATGAGTTTATGCCATTTCGCGGTGGATTAAATCCCAATACAACTGAACAACAAGCCATTGAGGCAGTAAAGAAAACTTATGGAGCAAAAACTGATGCTTATTTATCGGCACTAAAAAAGGCTTATCCAAGTGTAAAACCATCAAATTACTTGAGTTTTGACTTCACCTATCGCCCGGGTGCTATCAGGTTTTCTAATGAAAAATCGGCTTTGAAGGCAGCTCCTGTCTATTTATACCTTTTTGATTGGCAATCACCAGTGATGGATGGAAAATACAAAGCCGTTCATTGCATGGAAATTCCATTTGTATTTAATAATATTGCTCGTTGCGAAGAAATGACAGGAGGTACCAAAGAAGCATATATTCTTGCCGAAAAAATGAGTCAAGCATGGATAAACTTTGCTCGTTCGGGCAACCCTAATCACAAAGGTTTACCTAATTGGCCAGTATATAATGCCTCTAATACAGCTACTATGCATTTTGATAATACCTGTAAAGTGATGCCTCAACATGATGGTGAACTTTTAGAAGTTGTATTAAAATAATAACCCATTTGCCTAAAAATTAAGCATTTACCTAATTTTTTCTATTCAAACCTATTTACTCCATTAATTTATGAACAAACGTACCTTTCTCAAAACCACCTCTGTTTTGGCAGCGGGAGCGGCTTTTCCTCAACTCATTTCTTGCAAAGAAAAACCAAAATCAGACCCTCGTACAAACTGGGCAGGCAATTTAACTTACAGCACTGATAATCTTTACACACCAAAAAATATCTCCGAACTACAAGATACAATCAAAAAACTTAAAAAGGTTCGTGGGCTCGGCACCAAACATTGCTTTAATAAAATCGCCGATAGCACTGAAAATCAAATTTCCTCGGCAGCATTTAACAAAATAATATCGTTAGATAAAGATAAAAAAACTGTTACTGTTGAGGCTGGAATCAAATATGGGGAACTCTGTAAATACCTCGATGAAAATGGGTTTGCACTTTATAATTTGGCGTCATTGCCTCATATTTCGGTGGCTGGTGCTTGTGCCACAGCTACGCACGGTTCGGGTATCAAAAATGGATGTTTGGCAAGTAGTGTTTCAGGAATTGAGTTTGTGAACGGAAAAGGAGAAGTTATAAACCTAAACAAAGAAAAAGATGGTGCCGAATTTTTAGGGGCGGTGGTGAATTTAGGAGCATTAGGAATTGTAACTAAAATGACCCTTGATTTACAACCTACCTTCAAAATGAAGCAAATTGTGTATCAAAATATGCCCATGCTGGCCTTAGAGAAAAATTTTGAGGCAATTATGTCGGCAGGATATAGTGTAAGTTTGTTTACTGATTGGAAAAATAAAAATATCAATGAGGTTTGGATAAAAAGCAAGGCAGAAGATTTAAAAGAAATCGCACCTGAGTTTTATGGAGCGAAACTTCAAACTAAAAATCTTCATCCAATTGAAACACTTGATGCCATCAACTGCACCGACCAAATGGGTGTAGAAGGCCCTTGGTACGAGCGAATGCCCCATTTTAAAATGGGCTTTACACCAAGTAGTGGAAAAGAATTACAATCTGAATTTTTTATTCCATTCGAACACGCCTACGAAGGTCTAATGGCCATCGAAAAATTGAATGCAGAAGTTTCGCCACATTTATTCATAACGGAGGTACGTGCCATTGCAGCTGATGAGCTTATGATGAGTCCATTTTACAAGAAGACATGCGTAGCTTTTCATTTTACATGGAAACAAGAGACCGAGGAAGTCACGAAACTTTTGCCGAGTATCGAAGAGGCCCTTGCTCCATTCAATCCTCGCCCACATTGGGGAAAAATCTTTACCTTAAAACCAGCAGTTTTACAAGGAAGAATCGAAAAACTTAGCGAATTTAAAGATTTAATGACCAAACACGACCCAGAAGGAAAATTTAGAAATGAGTTTATTGATAAGAATTTGTTTTGATAAAACAATTCATCAATCAATTTCAGTCAAAATAATGAAGCCACGTTAAAAGTATAATTAACGTGGCTTTTCTTTTAAATACGTTGTAGGACAAGTTTGTAACTTGTCTGATTTACTATAATAAACTGCTTAAATATTTACTTTTCTATCCTTACCAAAAACACAGAGGGGATATCATTAGTAGTGGTAAGTGTGGTTAAGCCAAAAGTGGCAGAACCTCTATAGTACCCAGTCAAGTAAACATTGTATGAAGCGTCAATAGCAATACCCAATCCTCCATCAACATCCGTACTTCCTCCACTTTGTACCCATTGGAAAGCCCCGTCCTTGCTATATTTTACCACGAAAATATCAAAGTTACCGATTGAGGTTTGGGTGACACCGTTAAAAGTAGCAGAAGAAAAAAAAGAACCTGTTATATAAACATTGGCTGAGGCATCAAGAGCAATACTTAGACCATCATCTATTCCTGTGCCCCCAGCAGTTTGTACCCATTGTATCGAACCATAATTGTCGTATTTTGCAACAAAAGCATCATCATATCCTATTATTGATTTAGTAATGGAGCCAAAATATGAAAAACTCCATATACTACCAGTTATGTAGATATTACCCGAAATATCTACGGCAATATCTCTGCCATAATCTCCTGATGTGCCACCTGCCTTTTCTGACCATTCCCAATTCATACTAGACTGGTCAAATTTTGCAACAAATATATCAGTATTACCGTAAGTAGTTTCAGCATTACTACCAAAATAAGCAGTACCTGAAAAACCACCAGTTATATATACTTTCCCCAAGGCATCAACGGCAATAGCATTGGCATAATCATCAAATGCCCCGCCTGCCGAAACTACCCACTGTATTACACCACTGCTATTGTATTTTGCCACAAAGATATCATTTGTACCAACAGGCGTGATAGAACGCTCATTGAAGTTAGCTGTACCTCCATATGTTCCTGTTATATAGACATTTCCAGAAATATCAACTGCAACGCTGTTACTTACGTCGCCTGCTATGCCACCTGCAGTTTGTACCCATTGCACTACACCTTCGCTATTGTATTTCACAACAAAGGCATCACCTAAACCCGATGAAATTTTAGAAAATCCACCAAAACTAGCAGTGTACCAAAAAAGCCCTGTTACATATACATTGCCAGAAGCATCAACGGCAATATCATAACCAAAATCAGTATCATTCCCCCCCGCAGTTTGTACCCACTGCACTACACCCTCACTATTATATTTTGCTACGAACATATCCTCATATCCGGCAGATGTTTTAGATATTGATCCGAAATTAGCTTTTCTAGAAAAATACCCAGTTACATATACATTTCCTGAGGCATCTACGGCACATTTATTTCCATAGGCATAACTATTGCCACTGACCGATGCGATGGCTGCACTATTAGGTACATAGCTTTTAGGATTCTGGTAGGTACAAAGCCATTTTTTGCCATTATATACTCGTAAACAATCAAATGTGATATCGTAAGCCATATCACCTTTTACTGGACTTGGTAATGCTAATATTGCATCATAACTAATGCGTAGATAGCTAGCGGATGTTTGAGCAGGTGTAATTCCATTGGGTGTAATAGTAACATTCTGTGCTTTTAAATTGCCAAACTGTAAAGTTAGGCAAACAAGTACATACAATATTTTTTTCATTTTTAGTCGTGATACTTTTCGGAATTGTGGTCAAAATAAATTTGGAAAGAAGTAAAAATAACTACAGTAAATGGCAAAAAATCTTTAAAATAACTAAACCCCAAAGAGTGATGGATTTACTGATTTATCAGAAACCTTTAGAGGTTGATAAATAAAAAATATCGTAATTTCCTTAATCTTCTACAAATCTACTTTCATTAAACCATTAAAAATTAGTAGTAATGAAATTAATATATGTATTTTTTCAACAACAATACTTATTTAATCAAAGAAATTGCATTCTATCCTGATTTGATTCTATCAATTTTACATTGTAGGTCATATTTTACATAGACTATATATCTGCCTTGTTGAAATAACTTGTACTAATATTATTACTAACAATTGAAAAGTTTTAGCAACAAAAAAACCGTAAAAGCCTAATTTTCAGCATTTTACGGTTATTTTTTTGTTTTTGCGTACCCGGAGCCGGAGTCGAACCGGCACAGGGGTGAACCTATTGGTGTTTGAGACCAACGCGTCTACCAATTCCGCCATCCGGGCAAGTGTCGCTTTGGGATTGCAAAGGTAGAGTTTAATTTTTAAAATACAAAAACTCAACTAAAGAAATTTTCTTTTTTTTTGCTATTCGTGTGTAATACATTGATTTCGTACTGATAATCAAATCATTAGCCTTTAAACAAAAAAGGGTTGTTGAAACAACCCTTTTTTATCTTTATCGCTTATACAAGCGTTCGTTAATTAAAAACTATATTCTAATAATTTCGGCACCAATCGCATTCAAGCGTTTGTCGATGTCTTGGTAGCCACGGTCAATTTGTTCGATATTATCAATTGTACTCGTACCATCGGCCGAAAGTGCCGCAATCAACAACGAAACCCCAGCACGAATATCTGGCGATGTCATTCTGATTCCACGTAAATTATGCTCACGATTTAAACCAATTACGTTGGCACGATGTGGGTCGCACAAAATAATCTGGGCACCCATTTCAATCAATTTATCAACAAAGAAAAGGCGACTTTCAAACATCTTTTGGTGAATCAACACCGCACCTTTAGCCTGAATAGCTGTAACCAAAATAATCGAAATCAAATCAGGTGTAAAGCCCGGCCACGGAGCATCATAAATTGTCAGAATCGAGCCATCAATCAATGAGCTGATTTCGTAGTGTTTCTGAGCAGGAATATGAATATCATCTCCACGGAATTCCATCTGAATACCTAATTTCTTGAATACATCGGGAATAATACCAAGTTCTGGAATCTGACAGTTTTTAATGGTAATCTCCGATTGAGTCATGGCAGCCAAACCAATAAAACTACCAATTTCAATCATATCTGGAAGCATCGTATGTTCACAACCACCTAATTCACTTACACCTTCAATAGTGAGCAAGTTTGAACCTACACCCGTAATTTTTGCTCCCATTCGGTTGAGCATCTTACACAACTGTTGAAGATATGGCTCACAAGCAGCATTATAGATAGTAGTTGTACCTTCAGCCATGGCAGCAGCCATCAAAACATTGGCCGTACCTGTTACCGAAATTTCATCCATCCATACATACGCTCCTTTCATCTTTGAGCCATCTACTGTATAGAAAGCATCGTTGGGGTCGTAGATAAATTCAGCACCAAGTTTTTGGAAACCAGTGAAGTGTGTATCTAAAGGACGGCGACCGATTTTATCGCCACCCGGACGTGGAGCTTTTCCTTTGCCAAAACGTGCCAACATTGGACCTAAAAGCATGATTGAACCACGCAAAGAAGCCGCTTTATCTTTATATTCAGCCGTTTCGAAATACTCGAAGTTTACAGCATCAGCCTGAAAACGATAAGAGCCTTCACCGATTTTATTGCGGCTTACCCCCATATCTTCAAGTAATTCCATGAGTTTATTTACATCACGGATATTTGGAATATTATGAATCGTTACAGGTTCTTTGGTCATTAAAACGGCACACAAAATCTGTAATGCTTCGTTTTTCGCCCCCTGCGGAATAATTTCTCCTTTAAGTTTTCGTCCTCCTGTTATTTTAAATGATGCCATTTTTTATAAATGTAGAATGAATAATTTAGAATGAATAATGAAGGTTTTCATTATCAAACCATTCAATTGTTGAGTAGTTTTATAGAATATTAGATTAAAGTATTTGTAAAATTTTTCATTTTACATTATCCATTATTCATTAAACATTATCTCGGTCTGCGATTATTATTGTTTTTGTTGTTTTTGTAATTGCCATTATTACCGAAGTTTTTATTGCGGTCGTTGCGGTCATTACGATTATTACGATTATCACGGTTATCGCCACGATTATCTCTGAATTGGTGGCCTCCCCCATTTTGACCTTGATTTTGCTGCGAACGCTGACGATTGCTACTACCGTCTCTTGGCGAAGATTCCATCAAACCATCACGGCGAAGTTCGTCAATCTCTTGCTGTAATTTAAAACCTGAAAGTTCTAAAATTTGTTGCAAACATTCAGCAGTTTCAATAGTATCCTTATTCCAAACTTGATAGAAACTCTTCATTAATCGCACCATATAAGAAATAAACGCCTTTCGGTCATCGAGTTCGGGTGTAATCATGGCTTTCAACACCAATAACTCTAGATTACGACCATAAAGGCGATGTTTGAGTTGGTGTTGGTTATAAGGTACCGTCATTGGCTTTTTACCCAAAATTTCTTTTGGTGGCGGCGGAAACGGGCTATCAACATCTAAATCAAAATTGGCCATTACGTAGAGGTCATCCCAAAGTTTCTTCGAGTAGTCGATTCCCTCACGCATATTTGGGTGAATCTGACGCATCAATTCAATCAAAATATGTGCATATCTTGTGCGTTGTTCACGGTCAGGCAGAGTACCAATGTAGTCTGTTAATTTCTGAATGTTACTTCCGTATTCTTTCACAGTATATTATTTAGTAGATAGTCGATAAAAGACTAACGACAGATTTAAGTTTATAGTCAATGACTCGAAAATTATTAATTGCTTAGCAGACAATAGACTATTTAAAGCAAAAGTAACAAAATTTAAGCTTTTGGTTAAATTTTTCTATAATTTTGAATAAAAATTTTCACAAAAGCGTATTTCGATGCACTTCAAAAAAGCAGCTTTTTTCCTAATAATCTATGCTTTCCTAAGTGGGTGTAGTAAAAAAGTTAACCAACAAGTTGTCTCAAAGCCAGCAGGTCCTAAACGAGAATTTCGTGCCGTATGGATTGCCACAGTCGATAATATTGATTGGCCCACACGAAAAGGCTTAAGTTCTGAAGCTCAACAACAAGAATTTCGTACTATTCTCGATAAACAAAAAAGTTATGGCATGAATGCCGTATTTGTACAAGTACGTGCCGCTGCCGATGCTTTTTATGCCAGAAGTAAAGAACCTTGGTCAGAATGGCTTATGGGTGAGCAAGGCAAAGCTCCTAACCCCTACTATGACCCAATGGTGTTTATGATACACGAAACACACGAACGTGGACTTGAGTTTCATGCTTGGCTCAATATGAATCGAGGCACACACAAGGCATCGAAAAGTGTGATGGAATACCATATTACCAAAACGAAACCCGAATGGTTTTTAAGCTACGGAGGATACAAATTATTTAATTTAGGCATTCCTGAAGTACGAAATTATATCACTGATGTGGTAGTAAATATTGTTCGCAATTATGATGTGGATGGCATTCATTTCGATGATTATTTTTATCCTTATGCCGAAGCCAATCAAAAACTAAGAGATGAAGATACATTCAAGAAATATAACGATGGTTTTAGCAATATTGACGATTGGCGACGCCACAATGTAGATATGGTGGTGAAAAATGTAAGTGAGGCCATCAAACGTGAAAAGCCAAAAGTAAAATTTGGCATTAGTCCATCGGCAGTTTGGAGAAATGCCTCTACTGACCCCATCGGTTCAGCAACCCAAGGTGGACAACCTTCTTATGATAATCTTTATGCCGATACTCGTAAATGGGTAAAAGAAGGTTGGTTAGATTACATTGCCCCACAAATCTATTTTAGCTTTGAATTTGATAAAGTACCTTACAAAGTAATGACCGATTGGTGGGTAAAAAATTCTTTTGGCCGACACCTCTACATTGGTCATGGAGCCTATCGAATAAAAGCTGGAAGCAAAGATGAAGGTTGGGAAAAAGCAAATCAAATTCCACGTCAGATTAGATATAACCGCACCAAACCACAAATTAGTGGCAGTATTTATTTTAGTTCTAAATCATTAACTAACAATGAGTTATCTGTAAATGATTCTCTAAGAAATATTTACAATTATCCCGCTCTTGTGCCAAGCATGCCTTGGAAGGATAAAACCCCTCCCAATGCCCCCCAAAATGTAAAAGTCAAAAAAGTTGCTGATTTGGGAATCACTCTTACTTGGGAATTACCAGCACTCCCCCCCAAAGATGCTGAAGATGTTTATGCTTTTGTGATATATCGTTTTGAAGAAAATGAAGCAATTAATCTAGAAAATCCAGCTCGCATCTTGCAGATTGTAAGAAATCAGGGACTTTTAAATTTTACTGATAAAACTTTCAATCAAGGGAAAAGCTATCTTTATGTAGTAACTGCTCTTGACCGCCTACAAAATGAGAGCGTTATGAGTAATGTGGTGAAATTGAAATGATTTTTTAGGTGCCCTCGGCTTCGCTCGGGCACCAAAAAATCTACTCAGACACTGAAAAATTTGCTTGGATATTGATTACTCAGTCACTGAAAAATTACTCGGGAATCGAAAAATGACTCAGAACTTTAAACCTCACGGGCAGCCTCATCAGAATTCTGAACTTATGAAGGCTTTCTTGTACTCCAAAAACTGGCCAAAAGTGAGCCGTTTGTGTTCATAATCGGTCCAAAAAGTGCTGGTGCAATGCCCACAGTAGCGAGTTTCCCCATTGCTTTGGCTAAACCAGATGCCAAACCTGCATTTTGTAAACCTACTTCAATAGCTACGGTGCGGCAATCTTGCTCAGGTAATCTGAAGAGCCTTGCACCCCAATAACCTAATATAAACCCGCCCAAATTATGCAACAATGTGGCAAAAACTAAGGCTATACCAACAGTTTGCAATGATTTCTGTCCAGCAGCCGTTATAATAACAATAATAAAAGCAATACCAGCCATCGAAATAACTGGTAATACTTGCTGTAACCAAGCTGCACGACCAGCTAATAATTTCGTCACTAAAAAACCTATTCCTACTGGAACAATAATCATTTTGGCAATATCGAATGTCATACTCCAAAAATCTACTTCAATAAATTGACCGCCAAGAACTTTCATCAAAAAAGGTGTCATAATTGGAGCAAGAAGCGTTGCAAATGAAGTAATTGTGATGGATAATGCAACATTTGCTTTAGCAATATAAGACATCACATTAGAAGCTAAACCACTCGGCGAACATCCAACTAAAATTATCCCCGCAGCAATTTCAGGAGGGAAATTAAAACTTTTGGCAATGGCAAAACCTAAAAATGGCATGATAGTAAACTGACAAACCAAACCAACTATTACGGCTCTTGGCATTTTTATAACTCCCATAAAATCATCGTAAGTCATGGTTGTTCCCATGCCAAACATAATGACTTGCAGAAGTGGAATAATCAACTCTTTCAATTGAAAACCATTAATTTCCGTAAAGTATTGAGGGAAAAAATAAGCAATTGTAGCTGCAATGATTATGCACAGCGTGTAAGTATAATTTTTCATGTAAGTTTTAGGGTTGAATAGGCTTTGAATATAAAGAAATAATACAAAAGCGATTTATAGGTCTCTTAAAATATCGTAAAATAACTATTATTATAACACTTTATAAATCCAAACACGCCAATTAGCATCTTCTACTTTTGAAAGTAGTTTTAAATGCACCGAAGGCTTCTGAACTTCGACAGCCGATATGATATAGCCGCACTTTAATTGCTTCAATTTTACAAAATCATAATCTAAACTTTTAGTGCAACATTTCTGGGTTTTCAAAATACCATCTCCCGAAATAATCGCCTCATTATCAAACAAATAACATCTACTCCCCCATTTCTCAAAATAATCTTTGATAAATTTATTTTGATTAAGTTCAGACTGAATAATTGCTTGAATTTGATGTTTATAGGCCAATGAATAAAGCACCACATAACCATCAATTGTTGGTATTTGATTATACTGTGCGACCGCAGGATGTAAACCAACCAAACCCACACGTGGAGTAGTTTTAGAGTCATTTTGCAGAACAGCTTTTACTCTTGAAAATAGGCTTTCAGCATAAAATTCTCGGTAAGAAACATAGTCTCGTCCATGAATGTTCTTTTTAATAAAATCACCAAAAACTTGATTACTGAATAAAACCAGAATTACCTGAGCTGCCCCTAAAACCAACGCAAACTTGATAGGTATTTCTCTGATAATCAAGGCAAAAATACTAAACCAAAGTATCGGGTAAAGTGAATAAAAGCGGTCAAGTTGAATAGCTTTTAAAATGGGAATGCTATCTTTGAATGTTTCAAAGCCCTCATAAGTCCAAAACCCATCAATTAAGGCAATTCCAGCTAATATTAATAAACATAAAAGTATAGTAGCTAATGTTTTTCGTTTAAAAAAAGCATAAATACTATAAAGAAATGCCGCTGGTAAAATCAAATATGTGTGAATAGAAGGAAAATGATTTTGTCCACCTAAAAAGGAGTTTTTAGCAGCTTTTAATGATTCAGAAAAAGAATTTCCCTGAATAAACTCTAATCTGTGGGGCGTAAACCCAGTGGGAGTCCCAATTTTAAGAATATCTAAGAAAAGTCGATATTCTACCAAAACATATCCAACTGTGAGTATTACTAAAGCAAAAATTCCTTCTTTGTAGGCAATCCTTTTATCATTAGTCAAAAACTTTAGCCCCAAATAAGCCACCATCAAGACCATCATGAATAAACCTGCAATGATGAGTGATGAGTAAAATGGAAAGAGTAAAAAAATCGTCCATTCGAGTAAAGAATGGTGTTTTTTCAAGATTCTATCAAAACTCCAAAATAACAAAGGTTGACCTGCCGCACTTTGTCCACCTGAAAACCAAAATGGTAATAATGCAAAAGCTAAAGCAACTAAAGGAGCTATTTTAGGGGAAAGTTTGAGGGAATCTTTAGTAAATAAATAAGTACCGATAAAAGCAATCAAGCTCATCAGCACCACATTGATATTATATGCGATGATTGGCTTAAACCACACAAAAAGCCAAGCAATAAGGCTTAACTCCGAGCCAAAAGCAATGCGTGGAGCTTGCATGACGGTTTCATTGGGCGTATAAGAACTCGCCAAAAGTAAATGTTGATCAGCCAACGATTTATACCAAGCAATATTTGCTTCTAAATTATCATGCACTCTAATTGAGGCATCTTCACCTAAAAATATCAAAAAGGCAAAGAAGCACAAAAGCAAAAAGAAGCTTATAATCAATGATTTATTTACAGAAAATAGCATTAAAAAGCAGTTATAAAATTCTGATTTCGTGAATCTTGTCTTAAATTTATCAATTATAAAACGCAATAATCTTTTCAATAATCAACTGTTGGTCGGCTTCGCTTAATTCATAAAATAAAGGCAATCGCACCAAACAATCGGAGTAATAATCACTCATTGGAAGTGATACTTCCCTTGCTTTCTCTTGGTAAAATGGACTACTATGTAATGAAATATAATGGAACACTGCGTATATTTTATTTTCTTTCAAGTAAGTAATCAAGGCATCTCTTTGCTCAATTGAATCTGTCAATAAATAAAACATGTGTGCATTATTGGTAGCATAGACCGGAATAACAGGCAATTTTAGTTTACCCTTATCGGCTAAGGCTTTGAATGCCGTAAAATAATTATCCCAAATTTGCTTACGACGAGCTTGTATTTTTTCAAGATTCTCTAATTGGGCATATAAATAAGCTGCCACCACTTCTGAAGGCAAAAACGAAGAACCAATATCGACCCAATTGTATTTATCAACTTCTCCACGCCAGAAAGCAGAGCGATTTGTACCCTTTTCCCAAATAATTTCGGCTCTTTTTTCGAAACGTTCATCATTGATAACTAACATCCCACCTTCGCCCGAAATAATATTTTTAGTTTCATGGAAACTAAATGCAGATAAATGCCCAATACTACCCAAAGCTCGGCCTTTGTAGAAAGAATCAATAGCCTGGGCAGCATCTTCAATTACATAAATTTGGTGCTTTTTCGCAATGGCCATTATGGCATCCATATCGCAGGCAATTCCTGCGTAATGCACAACCACAATAGCCTTGGTTTTAGAAGTAATTAAAGATGCTAATTTGGTTGCGTCAAGGTTTGGATTTTCTTCTGAACTATCAGCAAAAACAATTTTTGCACCTCGCAAAACAAAGGCATTAGCGGTAGAAACAAATGTGTAAGAGGGTACAATTACTTCATCACCTACCTGAATATCGCACAAAATAGCAGCCATTTCAAGGGCATCGGTGCATGAAGTAGTAAGTAAACAGCGTCGAAAACCGTATTTTTCTTCAAAAAACTGCTGGCATTTTTTTGTAAATACACCATTTCCAGAGATTTTACCCGATTGAACGGCCTCACCGATGTATTGTAGCTCGTTGCCAGAAAGGTATGGTTTATTAAATGGAATCACGAGAATGATTGTAGGACAGGTTTTAACCTATCAATGTTTATATTTTATAACTAATATTCTAAATTCTGTGTAGGAACAGTTTACAAACCTGTCCTACTTTGTTTTTAATACTACCGCACAACTTGCCCCAAACGACATCTTTGACTTTCTTAGACGAGACAACTCCCAGTTATGAATTTTATCAAATATTACAGTCGCTAATTTTGATGGCGTATGATTATCTAATTCCGCATCAAGGGTATTTTTTCGAGTTTTTCCAAACAACTTCGAAATTCTGAACGGGATTGCCCTCAAAATGCCCATAATTGGTGGTAAATAAGAAAAAATATAACTACCGTAGGTAAATTCTAGGTTACAATCTTTAGCGAGTTTCTCAAACATTGCAAGGTTATAACGTCGATAGTGACCGCTTTCATCATCAACTTCCGACCAAAGCCATTGGTGAGCGGGTACAGTAATAAAAATATGTGAACCTGAAGGTAAATATTGAGCAAGTGAGGCTAAAAATGCCTTGTCGTCTTCAATATGTTCAATCACATCAAAAAGACCAACTGCATCAATTTTCTTTTCATCGAATGGAAATTCTTGAAAAAAGATATTGTAAGCCTCTTTTACGCCTCTTTTTTTGGCATTCAAACAACCCGCATAACCAGGTTCAATTAAGAAAATATCTTTATCAGGATACTTTTCTGCTAAAAATTTCACTTGGAAGCCATTTCCACCTCCTACATCAGCAAAATTTTGGGTAAATCTAAATCTTTGCGTTAGAGTATAAATGACATCATTGCGGTGTTTAAACCAAAAACTATTATCTTCTACGGCAAAACAATAGTTATTTCCTTCTTCAGGATACGACATTTTCTCAGCGTGTGAAGCACGCCAAATGTTATTTTTGTCAAGCACTAAGCCTGTATTTTTTACTTCTTCCGAAACGGGCATTATTTAAACAAATCAATTTTACTGCAAATATTGTCTATTTTGATGATTAACTTTGCAAATTATAAACCAATTATTTTGATTGTGGTTTAAATCTGAATTTTCTAAGCGTATATTTTCACCCAAAGAAACAACTCTGAAAGTTGTAATATTATTCATGAATGTAATAAAAAAACAAGCATTTCTTGGTACTATCTTCTCATACGGAGGGGTATTAGTTGGCTTTATTTCACAGTTTTTTCTGATTCCTCACAACATTTCTGAAGCTGAAAATGGACTTTTGGCAGTTTTACTATCGTATATGTATGTTTTGGTACAGCTTTCTTCTTTAGGTTTTAATGCGGCAGGAAGTAGGTTTTTTCCACATTTTCGAGATGCTCAAAAGGGGCACAAAGGATATTTGTTTTTAGGTTTAATGACTGGCTTGATTGGTTTTGCAATAACCAGTATTGGTTTATTTTTATTGAAAGATACAATCGTAAAAAACGAAGAACATTCACCACTTTTTGCCGATAATTTTTATTTATTACTACCGATAACACTGGCCACTTTACTTTTTAATCTCTTAGATAATTACGCAAAGAATCTTTACGATACAGTTACGGGCACTTTTCTAGCTCAGTTTTTACAGCGGTTCTTGATTTTATTAGCCTTGATTTTAGTGGTTTTCAAATGGGTGAATTTTGAGCAGTTTTTATACTTGTGGGTTTTGGCGGTAGGCTTTTATGTTGTTCCGATGTTTTGGAAAGCCAGTCGGCTCGATGGTTTTTCGCTCAAACCAGACTTTTCGGTTATGACTCCTGCCTTCAATCGAGAATTTTGGTTTTATGCCTTTCTTACAATTCTAACTGGTTTTTCATCAATGGTAATTTTGTATATTGATAAAATCATGTTGGCGGGTATTTCTACTTTCAAAGAAACTGGAATTTATAATACCGCTTCCTTTTTTGGAAGCGTAATGGGCATGGCACTAATGGCTGTTACGAAAGCGGCACAACCACTCATTGCCGATTCTTTTGCCAAAAATGATTTACAAAATATACATACCATTTACAAGAAAAGCTGTACTACCTCATTGATTGTTGGCTGTTGGATTTTCTTAGGAATTTATTCGAATATTGATAATCTCTTTCAACTCCTTCCGCCTTCTTATGCGGCAGGAAAAATGGTGGTTATTATCATAAGTTTAGGCAAACTTTTCGATTTAGCTACTGGACTCAATGGTACTATTTTGGCACTTTCGAAACATTATGTGTATGATACTTACATCATGATTGGTTTGATTTTCATCACGGTTGCTCTCAATTATTTCTTAATACCAATTTATGGTATGAATGGAGCAGCTTTCGCCTTAGCTATTGCTACGGTTTATTATAATTTGGCTCGTTATATGGTGGTATTATTGAAGTTAAAAATGCAACCTTTCACTTCTGATTTAGGCAAAGTGCTTCTAGTAGCTTTGACATCATGGCTGATTATCAGACTTTTACCTAACCTTGAAGGAAATAAACTAATGTCAATCATGGATATGGGTTATCGTTCTGTATCTCTCACGCTTCTTTATGGAGTTGTTATTTATTGGAGCAAAGTATCGCCCGAATTGAACGGTGCAATGAAGAATTTATGGTTAAAAATGGTTAAGATTTTCTAAACGTAAATCTGGGATTTGTAAGCTATTTTGATTTTATGATTTTCCCAAAAGTGATTAAAAGCCCTAATTTTTCTAGTAAATTTATTTCATATTCAATTCTCAAATCAAATTCATAAAGGCTTGAAAATTTTACTGATTAATACCGACGATGCTATGGGTGGAGCAGCCATTGCCTGCCTCAGATTACTTAATACGCTCAATTCTTTAGATGGAATCGAAGCAACAATGTTGGTACAAGAAAAGAAAAGAGATAATAAGAATGTCAAAGCCATGGCTACTTCATGGATTCAAAAAAAATTAGCCTTTGAGCGTTTTGTGAGAGAACGACTACATTTTAAATTATTTGAGAAAAATAAAGAAGTACGATTTGCTTTTTCAACAGCAGTTTCTGGAATTGATATTTCTCAACATCCACTTGTAAAAGAGGCAGATATTATTCATTTACATTGGGTGAATTTTGGATTTCTTTCTATTCATTCACTTGAAAAGTTATTTGCTCTCAATAAACCCATTGTTTGGACATTGCACGATATGTGGGCTTTTACAGGTGGTTGTCATCATAGCGGAGATTGTGAACACTATCAAGAAAGTTGTGGTAATTGCACTTCTTACCTTAAGCACCCATCGCCAAATGATTTATCGCATACGGTTTGGCAAAGAAAAAGTGAAGCTTTCGGGAGCCATTCCCTTAGACTTCGCTCAGGGAACGGCTTAGGGACAAATACTCAATCAAGCTTAAAGGATACAATCACGATAATAGGTTGTAGCCAGTGGTTAAGTAATAGAGCTAAAAAAAGTAGTTTATTCAAAGATTTTGAAGTGAAAGCTATTCCAAACCCGCTGGATATTCATCTTTTTTCTCCACAAGAGAAAATTAAATCAAGAGAGAAATTGGGTTTACCAACTGATAAAAAATTAATACTTTTTGTAGCAGCCAAAGTATCGGTTATTTGGAAAGGATTTAGTTATTTTCAGAAATCACTCGAAATCTTAAAAGCCAATAATACGAATCATAAAGACATTGAATTAGTAATTTTAGGCGAAAGCGAAGCCGAAACCATTCAAAAATTACCATTTAAAGCACACGCTTTGGGCAGAATTTCTGATGTACACCAAATTGTTTCGATTTATTCGGCGGCAGATGTTTTTGTTACCTCTTCAATTCAAGAAAATCTTCCAAATACAATCATGGAAGCGATGGCTTGTGGTACACCCGCAGTTGGTTTTGAAGTAGGTGGAATTCCAGAAATGATTGAAAGCCAAATGCAGCCAAATGGATTCTTAGCCAAATACAAATCAGCAGAAAGTTTGGCTGAAGGAATTAATTGGGTACTATTCGAAGCCAATCAAGAGGAATTATCAAAAAATGCCCGTAGAAAAGTACTTGAAAATTATTCAGAAGAAGTGGTGATTGAAAAATATTTGGAAGTTTATAGAAATCTGATAAAACAAGTTTCCTAACCACGAAATCAGGGAACTTGTTTTACAAAAGCAGCAATTTCATCATAAGCTTTCAATACATTTTGTTGTAAATCAGTATTTAATCTTTGAGCATTTTGTTTTTTAATAGCTAAATCCTCGGTCGATAAATTCTTCAAAAAATCACTTATCTGTTCACCTAAATCTTTATCTTCTCTAATCAACCAAGCCGCATCTTGTAGCATATCCCAATTATCACTTTCCTGACTTCCACAAAATAAGATAGCTCCACCAGCTGCTACAGCACTAACCGCTTTTGAAGGTATCATCAAATGTGTATATTTTGAAATTAAACTTACTAAGTGAACATCTAAAAAGTTTAACTGACTGCGAGGCACATTGGAGACAATAGTAATACCCGAACGATTTTGGGCAAAATCAATAATTTTTTGGGCTTTTTTTCCATATAAAGCTAAAATCAAGTGATGCTTGGTTGGATTTAAGGCTTTGATAAATTCTAACAAGAAGTGTTCATTATGAGCATCATTCAAGTTTCCGCAGTATCCAAAATAAATCTTTTCATCATCATTTCGCCAAAATGGTTTTAACGATTCATAAGTCTGATGAAAAATTACACCACATGGAAGAATGGTGGTATCTAAAGTTTTTTTATACTGTTTCTCTAAAAAAGTAGCCTGTTTTCGGCCTAAAGCAATGAGTTTTTGTGGAGCAAATTGGTAAGTTTTTCTTAAAAACCATTGATACAAAGGATTCTTCTCGGCAATCATTCCGATGGCTACAAAGGCTTCAGGAAATAAATCCATCGACCAAAGTGCCCATTTACCTCTACGGAGCAACATTGATGCCCAGAAAGGCAAAAGCGGTGGGCTTGTCATGACAATTATTGGAGCATTTGCATCTATGCTCTTAGCTTTTTGAATAAGCATTCGCCCATCTAATAAACTAGCTAATTGCTTCAAAATTTTGTTTTTCACTTTGTAAGTACTATGAAGTGTGTGTAGATTCCCAACCGGTTCACGCTTCGCCCCTCCTCCATCATCACTACCATCAATATTTACAATTTCTACATCAACTTGATGTTTTTCGATTAAATATTTAGCTAAATCCCAAGCCGACTCACCCGTAATGCCGGGGTTTGGTGGATAATGGCGATTAACGATGATTACTTTAGAATTCATTTATTACGTTGGAAGGTCGAGCTTTTGATATCGACCTTTAGGAATTATTCAACTTGACTTTGATAGCGATAACCTCTTGCGAGGTCTAATCTCAATAACAACCCAAAATTATAACTTATTCCTTTCAATGACTGCGTAGCTTCTGCAATTTTATTCGAATTCTGATAGTAAACCAAATCAGAACGTAAACCCGCATTGGGGGCAATATAGGCTCTACTGTATAAGCTAATATAAAACCCATTGGCAACTCGACCTTGTAACTCAGCATTAATTTCGAGGGAAGTAGAAAGTTTTTTGGTTATATACGATGCTGAGGTAAGGCGAATAGTGTCAGGTTTAACCCTACTACCAGAAACACCCGTAAAACTTCGCTCATAGATTAAGCGTTCTTTGGTATTAGCATTGAGTAAAACTCCCGCACCTATAAATAAGCCTGCTGACTTGGTAACAGCATCAAGCATAAAAACTCTATACTTAAATCTCAACGGAATAGCATCTAGTGCAGTACCAATTCTGTAAGTAAAAGGGACTCCTCTACCAGAGGCAACAGACTGGATAAAATATACTGGATTTTTCATGTAACCAGTTTCGGCCGACCAACGGTTATCAAAATTATAACCTAATGTAGCACCCCAAGAGAAATCATTATTATTCTGATTTCCAAGCAGGTTATTCATTGTATTATTGAACGAAGAATAATTTAATTTAAATCCTCCTTCAATGCTTACATACAAGCTATGATATTTTCTATCCAAATTCTTATATGTACTATTGGGCATATCTTTCCTTTTGCTCAAAGGCTTAAAATATTCGTCTTCTTCTTGAGCAAATGCCTCGACACAACTACTAAATATGAGCAGAGAAAATAAAATTTTTAACTTCATCATTTTGAAAATATTTTCAAATCTAAAGATAAAGACGACACAGTGAAGATAAAAGTTGTCAAACTATAAAAACGAGATTTTATTTAGCAAAGAAAAAATATGATTTTTTCATGTTTTTTCACTAAATAACTAAAGAATCGTAGTAGAATTTCACGAATAAAGTAAAAAGAAAATTTATATTTGTAAAAGATTCTCAAAAAGCCTCTTATTACGTTTGAGCCGCAAAAAATGAGTAAATTTACTCATTTGCTCAAGCACCCATTCACTTAATTATTCATTATTGAATGAAAACCTTAGACACTTATGATTTTTCGGGCAAAAAAGCCCTAATTCGAGTTGATTTCAACGTACCTCTTAATGAAAAGTACGAAATCACTGATGACACGCGTATCACTGCAACGATTCCAACTATCAAGAAAATCTTGAAAGATGGTGGTTCTTGTATCTTAATGTCGCACCTAGGGCGTCCGAAAGATGGTCCGACCGAAAAATATTCATTAAAACACTTAGTAAACCCACTTTCTGTTATTTTGGGCTTACAAGTAAAATTTGCTGATGATTGCATTGGCGAATCAGCTGCAGAACAAGCTGGAAGCCTACAACCAGGCGAGGTTTTATTATTAGAGAACCTTCGTTTTTATAAAGAAGAAGAAAAAGGAAATGTAGAATTTGCCGAGAAATTATCGAAATTAGGTAATGTTTGGGTAAATGATGCTTTCGGTACTGCACACCGTGCACACGCTTCAACGGCTATTATCGGCCAATTCTTTGAAGACCGTGTTTGTGGGTATGTAATGCAAGCCGAAGTAGAAAATGCAGAGAAAATCTTAAATCACGCTGAGCGTCCGTTTACGGCTATTATGGGTGGTGCAAAAATCTCTGACAAAATCTTATTAATTGAACGTTTGTTGGATAAAGTTGATAACCTCATCATTGGTGGTGGTATGACTTATACTTTTACAAAAGCTCAAGGTGGTGCTATTGGCAAATCGCTTTTAGAAGCCGATAAGCAAGAATTAGCTCTTCAATTAATTGAGAAGGCAAAAGAAAGAGGTGTAAACCTTATCATGCCTGTAGATAATGTTTGTGCTGATGGATTCTCAAATGATGCAAATCGTATCACGGTAGCTACTGGCCAAATTCCTGATGGTTGGGAAGGTTTAGATATCGGCCCAGAGACAGTAAAAATCTTTACTGAAACTTTACTGAAATCAAAAACTATTCTTTGGAATGGCCCGATGGGTGTATTTGAATTCCCGAACTTTGCAAATGGTACGAATGCCATTGCTGAGGCAGTAGTTAAAGCCACTGAAGAAAATGCAGCGTTTTCGTTAATTGGTGGTGGAGATTCTGCTTCTGCTATTAATAATGCTGGCTTCGGCGACCGTGTTTCTTATGTTTCAACGGGTGGTGGTGCATTACTCGAATACATGGAAGGAAAAACACTTCCGGGTGTAGCCGCCCTTGCTTAAGATTTAGCTACTTGAATGATAATAAAAAAATCCCCGTTTTCTGACGGGGATTTTTGCTTTTATAGTTAAATTAGAAAAGGAAATAAAACGATTACTATTACCAAAGTCTCACATTGGTAAAATACAGGCCGATAGCTACCGCGAGCGTCAATCCGCTGATTAATAATAATTCAGCGTACTTCATTTGTGATGCTGATTTTGCTGTTCTTTGCATGGCGATTCAAAATATAGTTTATATGGAATTTATATTTGGACGTAAGTATCAGCAAAAGTAACAAGTATAAAATCTACTTTATCCATTTTATACTATTAACGAATTTAGGAAAAAAAAATTTCTCTCTCAAGTTAAATTTATTAAACGGTAACCCCTTCCTGCAAAAAACCTTAACGTTTTATACGCTCATTACTGTTTCAAGTCGTATCTTTGTAGTTTATTTTGATGAATGAATTAGAAACTATCTAATACTCTCATTCTATCACTCAATCATTCACTTATCAATAAAGAATGTCGAAAGTTATTATCATTGGTGCCGGTGGAGTCGGCAGCGTTGTCGCTCATAAATGTGCGATGAACTCCCAAGTATTTACCGAAATCATGTTGGCAAGTCGTACAAAATCAAAATGCGATAAAATTGCCGCTGACATTGAGGAAATGCACGGTGTAAAAATCCAAACGGCACAAGTAGATGCCGATAACGTACCCGAATTAGTAGCATTAATCAATAGTTTCCAACCCAAAATGGTTATCAATGTGGCATTGCCATACCAAGACTTAACTATTATGGATGCGTGTTTGGAAACTGGCGTACACTACCTCGATACTGCTAATTACGAGCCAAAAGACGTAGCAAAATTTGAATATAGCTGGCAATGGGCTTATCAAGACCGTTTCAAAGAGAAAGGTTTGATGGCACTTTTGGGTTGTGGATTTGACCCAGGCGTAACGCAAGTTTACTGTGCTTATGCCAATAAACACCAATTTGATGAAATGCATTACCTCGATATTATCGACTGTAACGCAGGAAATCATGGTAAAGCATTTGCTACTAACTTTAATCCTGAAATTAATATCCGTGAAATTACTCAAAACGGACGTTACTGGGAAAATGGCGAGTGGGTAGAAATTCCACCAATGTCGATTCATAAGCCAATTGATTATCCAAATATTGGGCCAAAAGAATCTTATGTTTTATACCATGAAGAACTAGAATCATTGGTAAAGAATTTCCCAACATTGAAACGTGCAAGATTCTGGATGACATTCGGTCAAGCTTACCTTACGCACCTTGAAGTACTTCAAAATGTAGGTATGACTCGCATCGACCCTGTGAAATTCAATGGTATGGATATTGTTCCACTTGAGTTTTTGAAAGCGGTATTACCTGCTCCTGATACTTTGGGCGAAAATTATACAGGACAAACTTCTATTGGTTGCCAAATTAAAGGAATCAAAGATGGTGAAGAGAAAACTTATTACGTTTGGAATAACTGCGACCACGCTGAATGTTATAAAGAAGTAAAAGCACAAGCGGTTTCATACACAACGGGCGTACCTGCGATGATTGGAGCGATGTTGATGCTTACAAATGCTGATTGGCAAAAAGCTGGTGTTTGGAACTGTGAAGAGCTTAATCCAGACCCATTCATGGAGCAACTTAATATTCATGGTTTACCTTGGAATGAGCAAGTAAATATTGAGTTACCCCACGAATATTAATTCGATACATTTTATCTAATTGATAAACTAAAGCCCTACCAATAATGAATAATGGTAGGGCTTTTTAATTATCATGATACATCTAATGTTTTATCTTCTACTCTCATCCAAACTATGATAGCCGATAATAGCGTGATAAATCCAATTAAAAATATTGAGTAATCAAGCCCTAAAATATCAGCGATTATTCCTGTAAATAACGCACCTATTGCATAGCCAGCATCACGCCAAAATCTAAAAACGCCTAAACTTTCTGCCCTTTGTTTGGGTGAAGTAAAATCGGCAATGGCATTAATAAATGTCGGATACACGAGTGCCGTTCCTAAACCTAAACTCAGCCCAATTAATGAAAAATGCGTAAAAGTTTCTGCCTTTAAGAGTGCAATAATCGCTATTGCTTGAACTAACATCCCAATAAATAGTAGTTTTTTCTTTGAATAAATATCTGAAAGCTTTCCAGTAAAAAGTTGGCTAATTCCCCAAGTAGTTGGGTAAACCGCCGATAAGATGCCAATTTCAGTAATGGTGAAATGCTTGATGCTTAAAACAACTGGTAGAAGTCCCCAAACCATTCCATCATTAAGATTATTTACTAAACCAGCCTGTGTGATTCCACTAAGAGATTTATTCAGAAAAGATGTATCTAAAAAAACATTATTTAAAGCTGGTATTTGGCTCTTAATACTTTCACTACTCACGTGTAAATGTGTATCTTTTACAAAAAGAGCTGAAAGAAATAACCCCAATAAAGAAAAAACAATACCCATATAAAATGGATAAGGTCTGACACCATAAGTTTGAGCAATATACCCAGTTAGGAAAGCAACCAAACCGACTGATAAATACCCAGCGAACTCATTAATACCAACGGCTAAGCCTCGTTTTTGTGGCCCCACAAGGTCAATCTTCATGACTACCGCCATGCTCCAAGTTAGCCCTTGATTGATTCCTAATAGTATATTTGCAAGCACAATCCACGCCCAAGCATCGGCATAAATGAGTATATAAGGAATGGGCAATGCGAAAACCCAGCCAATAACAAGCAAGTTTTTTCGACCAATTCTATTGGCTAATCGGCCAGTAAAATAATTACAAACCGCCTTAGTCAAACCAAAAGCAACAATAAACGATAAAACAGCCGTTTGGGAAGCTACGCTAAATTCTTTTTCAGCTAAAAGTGGAAAAATCGAACGCTCAAGCCCTATCATTCCACCAACAAATGCATTGATAATAACCAATAAAGTAAACTGTTGCCAGTTTTCCTTCATACCTAACTTTACCTTTTCCATGAATAAAAGAGAGGCGATTTGTAAACGATAATTATATCATTTTACATAGTCTAACCTCTAAAATTTGAGTTTACTTGACTCAACAAAGTTCATGGAGTGCGATAACTTTTCCTTTAACAAATGTTAAATAATCATTTAATTGAAGCACGAATTCGGCTTAATGATACTTGCGTGATGCCTAAATAAGAAGCAATGTGTTTGAGGGGAATTTTCTGAACAATATTAGTTTGTTTTAAAAGACTTAAATAGCGTTCTTCTGCCGTATGAAATTGAATACTTTCAATTCGATTAACAGTTTCTACATAACCATTTTCAAAAATCAATCGAAAAAGGCGTTCGATTGATGGATATTCATCGTAGAGCTTAAAGAGTTTGGTTGCATTAATGGCAATGATTTCAGAATCTTCTAATACTTGAATTGCTTTTTTAGAAGGTTTTCCGGTAAAAAGGCTTTCAACCCGCACAATGATATTTCCTGCAAAAGCAAAGCTTTCGGTAATATCAACACCATCTTTGTAATAAAATATCCTAGCAATGCCCGATTGCACGAAGTAGATTGTCTTACAGGTATGCCCGATGGGCTGCAATAGCTCATTTTTTTTAAGAAAAACGGTGCTACAAACACCTGCCAAAATATTCTGAGTTTCGGCAGATAGTTTTAAAAATTTATCGAAGTAGTCGAAGAGTTCTTTCATATAGCCAATATAATCAATATTCATGAAAGGCTAATGAAATTCATGTTAAACGCACATCATTTTGGGTTAAACTTGCCCCTTTAAGGGCTTAAAATTAGCTATTGGCTCTCGTTAGAATGTAGTAATAATATGCAATCCTTTTGACTGTTTCGTACCTACGGCACACGAAATTCCTTTCTACCGATATTTAGTGCCTAATGGCACATCTTTTAACCAAATCGCAGGATATTATTTTATGCATTCAGCCTAAATGAAATATAAAATATATTTCATTTCAATTTTGTAAAATTAATTAAGAAAAAGCATCTTTTATTGCCGTTAGTTTTAACTGACGGAATCCATTATAAAAACAAATTTGACTTTAGTTAAACTATAAGTTTAGAGTAAAGTCAAATTTGTTTATGCCAAAATACTTATCCGTTTAAATAGATGGAGTTCCCTAATGAGAATTTCTTACAAAAGTCGGGGTGACTCTATTTTGGGATTATTTCTTCTCAGAAAATACTTAGTTAGGTAATCTATCTTTGAAATATCCGTATGCCCAAGTACCTGCAACAGCACTCAAAAGAGTGACTAATACAACTACAAATCCACTACCGATTTGGGCAAATAATGGACCTGGGCACGCTCCAGTGATTGCCCAACCTAATCCAAAAATCAAACCACCATAGATTTGTCCTTTTTGAAACTTCTTTGGGTGAAATTCTACTGTTTCACCAGCAATGGTCTTGATATTGAATTTTTTAATTAAAAATACTGAAATCATGCCTACAATCACCGCACTTCCAATTACGCCATACATGTGGAAACTCTGCAACCGAAACATCTCTTGAATTCTAAACCAAGAAATAATTTCTGCTTTTACGAATACGATTCCAAACATAATTCCCACAATTAAATATTTAATATTATCGCTCCACGATTCAGCCTTTTTCATATCATTGGGAGCTTCACAAACAAACGGTTCTGCAATAACTTGTGCGTTTTGAAAATCTTTCATTTCTTTTAGTTTTTCGAAGTATTAAAATAATTTAAAAATATAGGGCATAATCAGGTGCGTCATCGTAAAACCTCCTACCATGAAACAACAAGTAGCTAACAAAGAAGGTAATTGTAAATTAGAAAGCCCCATGATGGCATGGCCAGAAGTACAGCCCCCCGCATAGCGAGTACCGAAACCAACTAAAAATCCACCAAAAACAAAAAACAGCAGTCCTTTTACTGAAAAAAGCGTTTCAATCGAAAACAAATCGGCAGGCATCAGTCCAGAAAAATCCTTGATTCCAAGGGCTTTTAAATCAGCAATCGTGGCTTCTGAAAGTACAAAATCATTTGGATTTTCGAGGAAATGCGTGGCAATCAATCCACCCAAAAATACCCCAGCAACAAATACTAAATTCCAGATTTCTTTTTTCCAATCATACTTAAAGAATGGAATATTGGCTGGAATACAAGCCGCACAAACGTGACGAAGAGATGAGGAAATACCGAAAGATTTATTGCCAATCAATAATAAGGTCGGAACCGTTAGACCAATCAAAGGGCCAGCCACATACCACGGCCAAGGTTGGAGAATAAATTCAAAAATCTGATTCATGTTTTGTATTAGTAGTGATAATTGATTATAAAATTTAAGTGCGTCATATTTACTTTGTTAATAATGTATCGGTCATTTTGGTAAGTTTGACCAACTTCATCTTTACGAACGACCAAAAGAAGTGCATTTAAACCCTTCAAAAAATGCTCGAATTGGTAGGTAATTCCTAAATTTACTTGTGAATAAGAAGGCATTCCATATTTATTTAGCGTATAATTTTTCACATCTGGTAACTGAAAATAGCCTCCACTAAGCTCGATTTTAATGTTCTTTTGAGGTTTGAAAAATGTATTTATCGTTACGGTTTTTACATCACCAAATCCCTCATTACGTTCACGAGGCATGAAGGTATAGAAGGGCTCACGCCCCCACTCTCTCGGGAATAAATATCGACCTTGGGCAGTAATTCGGGTACCATTCAGAAACCAATCGAATTTATTAGCTTGTTGACCAATACGAGCAGAATAAATCTTTGAGGCACTCTCGGCAGCTATATAAGCTTTTGTTGGGTTATCATTTCCACCATTTCCGACCGCATTTTGGTAAAAAAACTGTCCACCTAAAAACCAGTTTTTCCCGGCAGATGTACTCGACTTCCATTCTGTTTTCAGCATAGCAGTATTCAGAACATTATCAATGTAGGTATCCCATACTTGAAGATTCCATTGATTCTTTTTATAGGTTATTCCTAAAACACCCACCCCACCCGATTCAATATTATTTTTGTATTGCGATGGCTTTCCATCAATTCCTACACCTACTGGATAAACCCCAATACTTTCTCCAACGTCAAACCACCTAACAGTTGAGCGTGGCGAAAAACGCCAAATATACTCTGCATGCAGATTCAGATTTTTCGCTTCATTCACATCTAAAACCGCTGCTTCTATCAAAGTTGGCCGCATTCGTCCATCTTGTGGATTTATCATGGGAGTTTCAGGTATTTGCCTACCAACGGTAATTTTTGTTTTCTTTGAGAGATGAAGTTTCACGAAAAGTTCTTCAAGGCGGTCTAAATCTTTATGGTCATTTGGGCGTTCGATATCAAATAAACCTACTTCATATCTATTCACTTGATTAGTTGTGGGGTCTGCTTTTTGTAAGTCAGAAGATTTTAGGTTAAACATAAAAAAGCCACTTAAACCCACTTGAAAATATTTCAAAAACTTAGGGGTTTCATAGCCAATACCAGCCCCCATGCCCCAAGCGTAATAATCACTTAAATTTCCTTTGTTTGTGGTGGAAGAAAAATATGAACGTGCATGCCCATAAAATCGGCCTCTCTCAAAAAAATGACTTAAAGTATTTGTATCTTTTTCTGTTTCATGATGTGTATGAATACCCTGAGCATTTGTTACAGAATCGAATAAAAACAATGACAATAACACTGCATATAGTCTGACTTTCCTCATAATTTAAACTTTATGATACAAAGCTACCGCTTGAATGAAGGCTAATCCGTGACAAATGTTACATTGGTGAAGAAGTATCAAATTTTTTATGAATTAATTATTTGTAGGCATTGAAGAAAGGTTTTTAGACTCAATAAACAACAAAAAAGCCGCATTATATAGGAGAATGACCTATCTAATGCAGCTAAATATATTTGATTTAGGATAGTAATTAGGCAAATTGATAATCAACACCAGAAACTTGGCTTAGCAACTCCTGTGGGGCATCTAAAATTTTAGCATCATGCCGAAGTGTTGGCGTTATCGGTGAGAATTTCTGAAGATACTCTTTCATAATCGAATGTAAAGTAAATGAAGTATTAGTCCCTTCTTTCACTCCTCTCATTCGACAAATCATATCTTCGGGGTCTCCGTCACGTTCGCAAGCACATAAAACATAAGTTTTAGTCAAATCAAGTGGTTCACCTGCAATCGTTACTTTTTGTACACGATGCCCAACTCTTTCAAAGGCTTTAAATTCTACCTGCATTCCTTTGAAGCGAATTAACCAACCACCAAAACGTTTCGAAGCATCTTGTGCAAATACATTTTGAAGTTCTTTTTCCAGCCAATCAGCAATCTGTTGCCCTGTAGCTTTTGCCGTTCGAATTGGCGAATCTACGGGCAACATATCATGTAAATAACTTTCAGTAATTGCCACTTTACCCTCTTTGCCAGCAGTTCGTGGCGGACAAAAACGGAAGCCGTTAGATAAAACAACATCAGCGTTTACTTTCCACTTCAAAGCATCAACAATCATTGTGTCGATGGTATTTTCAACCACAAAATTTCGGTAAAGTGGCAATGTACTATAACCTAATACTTTGTTCATTTCCTCTTTAAAAGGTTTTTCTATTTGGTCGATAATCTCAACAATTTCCTTCTTTGCAGGGTATTTTTGTGGGCTAACTTCTATTAACTGATATTTTTCACCCGTAATTTTCCCATTTTCAACTTTTAAATCTAAACGACCAATAAAAGAGCCAAAAGCACCCGGCTCTACAATTTTGGTATATTCTGCCTGAATGGGTTTACGTACGCGTTCGTGCGTGTCAGCTCCAAAAATATAGTCAACTCCGCGGCAATCAGGGTGATTTCCCAAGGCAATTTGCTGCGAAAGTCCAAGATGCGAAAGAATAATTATAAAATCACATTGCTCTTGTTCTTTCAGAATATCTACATATTGTTTAAGGTTTTCTTCTGGTTTGGTATAGATAATTCCTTTACTATAAAGCGGAGATTGTCTTAAAGGTACTAGTGGGTCAGTATAGCCTAAAAAACCAATCTTCACCCCCATTCGATGCATAATTTGGTAAGGTTGAAAAATCAAATCTCCCCGCTTACCATCTCCCAAATCATGATACATATTTGCACAAACTTTTGGACCTAATAAACCGCCCAAGAGTTTTTGCATATTTTTCTTATAATAAACCACTTCCCAATTTCCGGGTAAATAAAGGTCATAATTCAAAGCATTTAGTAAGGGGACAAATGCTTGCCCATTCGTTTTTACCGAAAGCATACTGCCTTGAAACATATCGCCAGTATCGAGTGTAATGGTATTTTCAGGATTCTCCTTTTTCATCACATCGAGAGCAGTAGCCAAATGGGCGTATCCACCTGCTTTTCGGAATGTAAGTTGGTTATTTTCCCAAAAAAGTTCATCATGAGCATGTAACTGACAGTGCACATCGGTTGTTTGTAAAATAGTTATCGTGCCATTTTTTGATGAACCTTCAATATTGTTCGTAAAACTTTCTTCGTTTGAGTGAGCTATCAAAGCATTGGGAGTTCCAGCCGCCGCAGTAGCTAGAAGCCCCGATTGCAAAAATTTTCTTCTTGATTGCATAAGATTAAGTGTTTTAGAATCCTGCTTTGATATATGACCAACCCGCCTCTTGTTTTTCAACAATTTCGACTAAACCCGATGGTACAAACGATGCTTGCGAAAAGATTTGTTCTTTGGTAAGTTTTTGTTGTTTTAGTGAGTTTTCACAAACAGCAAACGAAATACCTTGATTAACTAAGCTTTGAATTTCTGGCTCAAATTGACTTTTCCCTTTCAAAACCATACCCAAGCCTTTGTTATGCACTACTACTTCTATTTTTGCGGTAGGCCATACAGCCAATACATTGGTAAGTTGTTTAGTTAGTGCACGATAAGCCAATGTATCAGGCGTTGAAAGATGAAAAACGATGCGGTGTTCTTTTGTTTTTTTCTGTGCATAAGACTGTGATGCCAAAGAAACCAATAGTACAAGTGCGAAGAACTTAAAAATTTTCATTGTAAAATAAATTAGGGGTTTGATTATTTTTTTGATTTGTGAGCTTCTTTCCACTCTTTAATAGGCTTATATGGGCCATATTTGTGTTGTTGCTCCGAGAAAGGGTCGGTATAGGGGCCAAAAGGATGGTCGAAAGGTTTTCCTGCAATACTTGGCCAATCTTTACTAAGGTCTTTGGTAGGTCGAGGCATCGTATTTACAAAAGCTGCAACATCCCAAGCCTCTTCATCGCTCAGTTGTGGGCGTTCGTAGGTTGTACCAAGAGGCATATTATATTTGACATAGCCCGCAAAATTCGAAATTCTGTATAAACCTGCTCCGTTGTTATAGCTGTGTTGCCCCCAAAGTGGTGGATAGGTATAATTTTTGCCATTTTCGGCTAAAATACCTTCACCATTTGCTTGATGGCAACTTTGGCATTTTTGCTCGTAAACGATACGACCTTTTTCTGGGTCTGTTGCTCTTTTTAGACCTTTAAGTTTGAAAATACCCGCTCCTTTTGGGGTTATCTTTTTAGGCACATCAGAACCTATCCACTTGATATAAGCTAAAATTGCACGCATCTCTCGACTTGTAGAATCAAGAGCCTTACCGTTGAGACTCCTTTCAAAACAATCATTTACACGTTTGATTTGATTTTCAACTGTTCCTGAACGCTCTCTGAATTTAGGATAATTGGCCTGAACAGCAAAGTAATTATTTCCCCAAGGCTGTGTACCAGCATTCAAATGACAATTTTGACAATTCATACCATTTGAAATAGGTTTTACGCTTCCTTTAGGGCCAAGATAATCAGCAGTGTGAGCAATGAGCTCTTTCCCATACTTGATGAGTTTTTGCTCCTCGGGGTCGAGTTTTGACATACGCCATTCCGATGGGGCCGTCCAGAGTTGAACAAAATTACTATCAATTTTTACAAACTCTTTTTGAGAAGCCTCGGCCTCTTTCGTTTTAGTGGCTGGAAAACCAAAAAGTTGAATGTAAACAATGCTCAGAATAAAAATAAGAGCCAGTGGCATCAAGATACTCAACAAATACAAAATTTTAGTAAGCCTTGCGGTGACTTTCTCAGGTTCGATTTTAGACATTTTAATACGAAGTGTTTTACGGTTCTAGCAAAGTTATTTAGTTCAATTGGCTATATGTGTAACAAATGTTACATATTATTGATAAAATTGGATTTTTCTTTTAAAGGGTAGATTTGAATATGATCATTTTGTCAAACTTGTTTCAGATTTATTAAATACGGAAATGGGCAAGCCTTATTTGATTAATAGATGATTATTGAGGAAAAGTTTAGGCCAAAGATATTGTGACACCAAATACATAGGGTAATTCCAAAATTAGCTCTAAAAATAAGTAATCTGTAAAATAAAAAGAAATTGACAAACATGTAGAATACATTCAACAAAAAAATGACAAATAACTACTTGTTCATTTCACCAAAGGAAAACGGTTATACTAAAAGCTAATAAAAATAATTATGCGATGAAGAATTTATTTGAATGATAATAAAATTTGATTCATTGCCGGCAGTTTTAACTGATGAGGAGTGAAATTTCTTTCTAAATTCGGGACGATTTAAGTTTAAAAAACAATAAAATTACATTAGGCCTTAGTAGCAATCATTCGGAGTACATATCCTTGGCCTTGATGGTATAAACCTTCATCTAAGTTGATTACTTTATCTTCAATTGAAAGAAATTTTAAACCCGCAAACTCTTGTTCTAATTCTTCTTTAGAAAATAACATTTTAGCATCTTTTGGCCCCCCCGAGAGATAATTTAATTGGTTTTTATGGAATGCTTCGAATATAACATAACCCGAATTTTTAACTATTTGAACTATTTTTTGGTGAAATTCCAAACGTAATTCCGCTGGAATATGGGCATAAAAAAGTCCCACCACATCATATTTTATATTTGCCTCGGGTTGGAAATTAGCGGCATCAAGTACTTTAAAATCAATACTTACACCATGCTCTTCTGCCAATTTCATGGCCTTTATCTTTGCTGAAACACTAAAATCAAATGCCGTTACCTGCCAACCTTTTCGGGCGGCATAAACGGCATTTCGACCTTCACCTTCTGCAGGAAGGAGAATATTTCCAACTGGGAGTTTATCTATATTTTCCTTAAAAAACTCATTGGGGTTTATTCCATAAGCAAAAGTTTCTTCGTTATATCGAGCATCCCAAAATTCTTTCATCAGCCAGCAAATTGATTAATTATTTGTTCTAATTGTTTTTTCTGTAATACTCCTGATTGACGCCATTTAGCTTCGCCATTTTTGAAAAGCATTAAAGTCGGAACGCCCTGTATTCTGAAGTTTTGTGCAAGTGCAGGATTTCTATCCACATCTACTTTGAGAACTCTCACTCGGTTGCCCATTTCGGCAGCAAAGTCTTGTAAAATTGGAGACATCATTTTACATGGCCCGCACCATTCAGCAAAAAAATCGACTAAAACTGGTGTATCACCACCAATGATATCTGCAAAACTTTCTTTTTTTTCTGTCGTATTCATGTTGGACTTATTATTTAATTTCTTCAAAAACTTCTTCTTTAATTAAATGCTTATGATTTGCACGAATCCATGGCGTATTGCAAGCACCGCCTGCACAACCAATATTAAAAATGGCTTGGAGCAAAAATAAAGCTGCCATTACTCCCACAATCAACTGACTTTCAGCGATTGCCAGAAAACCAAGCCATAAACCTATACCTAGTCGGAGTAACCTTAGAAAATCCCAATCAACTATTAAATTTTTCATGGTTTGTATCAGATTTTAGTAGTTCATTAAACCACCTGCAAGATTATAAACTTTATCAAAGCCTTCAGTACGCATTGAACTGCAAGCACTTCCGCTTCTATTTCCACTTCTACAGTAAACTAAATATGTTTTTGATTTATCGAGTTTCGCTACTTTAGTACCAAAATCAGCCTCCATAATATCCATATTTACTGCCCCTTTAATCGCTCCTTGACTAAATTCAGCAGGAGTACGTACATCAAGAATTATCGCATCTGGATTTTCAGAAATCAACTTTCTAAAATCTGTTGCAGATACATTTTCATACGTTTTTTTAGGTTTCAAAAATTCAAACATGTTCATGTGCGTTTATTGTATTTTTAATATTTATACAACAAATATCGACGATTTGAGAAGCCTAAAAAGTGACAAATGTTACATACCGAAAATATTTTCACTTTTTTCAATCTATGCTTTCATTACCTCAATCATAAAAAACACGAATCATCAATTCGTGTTTTTACATTCTCTAAACCTCTAAAATACTGCTTTACAAATTTGAAATTCAAAGTTTTGCTAAAGCAATAATTATTTTTACACTAATTAAACGTGGAAACTCCACGAATGAAGTTGCGGAACTAAGCATCTGAAGTTCCGCACCACAACCTCAAACAATTTACTGAGCTATGGCTTCAGCAACTGAAGTTCCTACTGGATTACCTTTATTCACCCATTCATTCATACCTGCAGAATAATTTTTGATATTTTTAAAGCCCGCTCTTTCAAGCACTGAATGACCGATTGCGGCTCTATCTCCACCTTGACAATGAATAACAATTTGTTTGTCTTTACTTATTTTATCAAGATTTTGTAGAATTGTACCAATAAATACATTTTCTGCACCTTGTATGTGGCCTGTATTGTATTCGGCAACACCTCTCAAATCAATTATTTGGGTATCTTCACGGTCTAAATAGGTCTTAAACTCATCCATTCCGATGACATCACTTTTTTGAAGTTCAAGCCCTAAATTGCCAACATCTGTAATATACCCCAAAACGTTATCTAAACCTATACGCATTAATTTACGGGTAAGGTCTTCAATTTGGGACTCCGAAGCTACCAACATAAATTGCTCTTCGTAGTTCACAAACCAACCCATCCAAGTAGCAAAAGAATTGTTTCCTTGAATATTGATACTACCAGGTACGTAGCCAGCAGCAAAATCAATCTTATTACGTGTATCTATGAGTTTTACACCTTTTGCCATTGCATCCTTTACTTCTTCTGCACTTAACTTTTTCTGTTGTGGTACTTCTGTCAGTAGCGGACGAGCAACTTTATTCAAGTGCTTCATCATGGCAAAATACTTTGGTGGTTCAGGTTGGTCAGCTAGTAGGTACTGTACAAATCCATCTTTATTATCTTCATACTGGAATGCCCAGTTTCTGATTTTCTCATATCCAACTGTCGAACTTGGCACTGCACCTAATGCTTTTCCACATGCCGAACCAGCTCCGTGTCCTGGCCAAACTTGCAAGAAATCGGGTAAGGCATTGAAACGCTGAATTGATTTATACATTTCTAAAGCACCTGCTTCTTTTGTACCCGCCACACCTGCGGCTTTTTCTAATAAATCAGGGCGACCAACATCTCCTACAAAAACAAAATCGCCTGTAAACAACATCACTGGCTCTGGGCTTGCAGGTTGGTCAGTAAGTAAGAAGCTAATACTTTCTGGCGTATGCCCCGGTGTATGTAAAACTTCTAGTTTTAAGTTTCCAACATAAAAAATACTGCCATCTTTTAGCCCAACGTGTTCAAACTCATATTCCCATCCTTCACCACCTTCATCTGATAAGTAGAGTTGAGCACCCGTAACCGCAGCCAATTCTCTTGCCCCAGAAAGAAAATCAGCATGAATGTGCGTTTCTGTCACGTGGGTAATTTTCATATTATTTTGCTTGGCAATTTCGAGATAGGTATCAATATCTCTTTTCGGGTCGATTACAAGGGCAACACCAGCTTTTTGGCAGCCAATAAAGTAGCTCGCTTGAGCCAATGATTTGTCATATACGTGTTGAAAAAACATGATTTCTTATAGTTTAATTTTGATTCGAAGATTTATTATTTGAAAAAGATTTCTTTTGATATGATATAAATACCCATGACGAGCACAAACCAACCGAATGATTTTTTAAGTTTTTCGCCCGGAACGAATTTCGATAAATACGAGCCTAAAAAGATGCCGACAACCGAAAGGGCAGTAAATGAGATAAGAAATTTCCAATCTACTTCCATATTCGATAAATCACCAACAAAGCCAATGAGAGATTTAGCAGCAATGATTAATAATGAAGTTCCAACCGCCATTTTCATGGGCAAACGAGCAAATAAAACCAAAGCAGGAATAATCAAAAATCCACCACCTGCTCCAACGATTCCTGTTAGAATTCCAACAACACCACCCTCAAGGGCAATCATTAGATAATTGAATTTCAGTTCTCCCGTTTCATTCGCACTTTCTTCCTTTTTGCTTTTAATCATTGAATAAGATGCCGCTAACATAATCAGAGCAAAAAACACCATAATACCTACATTTTTTGATACTTCAACACCCGAAAAACTAATAATTGGGTCGGGAATGGCAGGTACTAAATATTTGCGAGTTAAAAAAACAGTTGTAAATGAAGGAATGGCAAACACAACAGCCGCACGATAATTTACAAGCGATTTACGCATAAAACTCGTCGACCCAACCAACGATGTAGTCCCAACGACAAACAAAGAATAAGCGGTTGAGGTAACTGGACTTATATGAAGCAGATACACTAATACGGGCAATGTGAGAATACTCCCGCCGCCGCCTATAAGACCTAAGCTAACACCGATTAGGATTGATGCCGAAAAACCAAATATTTCTGTAGAGTTCATTTTGTAGTGATTTTGTTATTTACACTACAAAAGTATTTTTTAGTGAAGGGGTATTCCGTGATAATTGTTACATAGCCCAGAAAAAATATGATTCTGGACTATGTTTTAGAAAAAAGATATGATTTGTAGCATCATTTCGATAAATTATACCAACTCAACTTTATTTCTGGATAATTTGACTTTATCAAGGCGTTCGAGTTGTTTCAATAATCTTGAGATTACCTCTCTTGAGGTTGATAATTCATTGGCCAATTCTTCGTGCGTTACGTTAAATGTATTACAATTACATTGGGCCGATTTCTTTTTCAATAAATTTATCAATCGCTCATCTAATTTCATGAAAGCAATTTGGTCTATGGCCGTGAGCAAATCATCGAATCTTCTTTGGTAGGTCATAAACACAAATTCTTTCCAAGAAGAATATTTCGACATCCATTCTTCTATTTTCTGTACTGGTAAAGAAATAAATTCAGTTGGAGAATCGGCGATGGCACTAATTTCACTTTGACGGCTATTTAAACAACAGGTCAGCGACATGGCACATGAATCTTTTTCACCTAAATAATACAATAATGCTTCCTTACCATCTGCATCGGCTCTTACTATTTTTACTGAACCACTCAACAAAATCGGTACCGAACGAATAAATCCTCCAGGACGCATCAGTATGTATCCTTCTTCAACCTTCATATAATTACCATATTCTATAATTTCCTGTAAGAGGCCCACCTCAAACATTGTCCCGAATTTTTCTCGCAAGAATTTTAAGTCTAAAGTCATGGTTGTTACAAACATTTATTAAAGTGCTTTGGCTTAAACAACTCCGTTTTATTTTAGTAAGTTTCAATTGTTCATTATTTGTGTAAGTATGAAAGCAACAAAACAAATGAATCAATATTGCGTTTAAAACTTGGAATACAACTACATTCGTTTAAGACCTAAATGTATTATATTTTTTTGTAATTATCTTTACCTAGAAAACAAACCTAAACTGATGAAAAAAGTAATTTTCTTTATTATTCTCCTTTCTTCAAAGGTATTAGCCCAAAATAAAACCGAAGAAAAAAAGCAATCAAATACCAATAATAATCAACCCGATGTTTCAATTCAATCGGCCATGATATATAATTCTTTGCAAAAAAATGAAGAAATGGGCGGTGGAACTGGCGTAGTCAGAACTTATGATCTTCGTTATGAAGGAATGCAAGGAACCCCCTATTTTATTGACGAATGGCTCACTGGAACGCTTTTATTCATAAATGGAAGTACAGGCACGAAAACACATTTACTCAAGTATAATACTCATACCAAAGAGCTTATGATGAAGCGTCCGCAAGGCGATTCTATCATTATTTTCCCTAATCAGATTACCGCTTTTACCATCAATGATGCAGCCAAAAGCATTAATTATCCTTTTGTAAAGGTTGAAAATTTAAAAGCCGACGGAGGAACTGTACCAGTCTGCTTTTTAATGGTACTTTATAAAAACAAATCATCTTTACTCAAATATGTAAGTAAGAATGTTCTGAAAGCTAATTATCAGGGTGGATATAGTTCCGACCGCCGCTATGATTCATACATTGACAACTCTCAATACTTTATTCGTAAAGCTGATAATTCTTTAGTAAAAGTAAGATTAAAAAAAGGTTCCGTAATTGATGCCTTGGAAGACAAAAAGGCACAAGTTGAAGAATATATCAAGAAAGAAAACCTTTCATTCAAAAACGATATTGACATAGCCAAGGTATTGGCTTTTTATGATAGTTTATAGACATACTTACTTCCATTAAAAGGGCTCAATTCGTTAATTATTATAGCAATTGTGCCCTTTTTTATTACAACAAATAAATATTTAAACACTTGTCTAAATATTTATTTACCTTTCCTTGCACAGTTCAAAAATATTGCTTAACATTGCAATGTAGTCCAGTAAAACTACAAATGTTCAACTTAAACTTTCAAAATCATGAAATCTCACACTCATGGGGAAGCCTCTATTGCTACCCTCGTACCTAGCACACTTGATGATATAGTTTTTGAACAACGAAACAAAGATTATGGAGCCTACGAGATTCGTACGAATTACTCCCAAAACCTTAATCGTGCATTATTTATTGGCGTTGGTTGTTTCGGGTTAATGTTGCTTACAAACTTTATTTTTGCCCGCCAAAAAGACAAAACAGAGGATATAGTAACAGTCGACCTGAATGCTCAAAGACTTCCAGATGAACCATTACCAGCACTAGAAAAACCGAAGGAAGAAGAACCACCAAAGCCAGTTGAGCAAGTAAAAAGTATTGCCTTTTTAGTACCAGAAGTTGTTGAAGAAACTGATAATGAAATACCTCCTCCTGACTATAATTCAATGGAAAATGCCATTATTAGTAATAAAACACAAGATGGCGTAGAAACAGATGAAATTGCGGCGGCTCCTCCAACTGAAATAAAAACTACCGAAAAAGCAATTATTGAGCTTCCAGAAGAAGATAATACTGCATTTCTTACGGTTGAGGTTCAGCCTTCATTTATAGGTGGAAACAGTGAAATGTATAAGTTTTTGAGTAAAAATCTGAAGTACCCATCTGCGGCTCAACGTGCAAATATTCAAGGCAAAGTATTTTTGAGTTTTATTGTTGAAAAAGATGGTAGTATTACCGACATTGAGACCATGAAAGGTATTGGATTTGGTTGTGATGAAGAAGCCATCCGTGTGGTAAAACTCATGCCAAAATGGATTGCAGGAAAGCAAAATGGAAGAAACGTAAGAGTTAAATTCACCATTCCTGTCTTTTTCAAACTTGATGATTAGATATTTGTATAAATAATTTCATAAATAATATTTTATTCTCATAGAGACAGGGTATGTTATGTCTCTACCTTTCCCAATGTTACTAAATTATTCCACAACAATAGCCCGCTCAACCTTGTTCGGGCTATTTTTTTGTTATTGATTGATATTTAATGAGTAATTTTGTAAAACAAAAATACGTTTTAAAGTATTTATCATTTTAAATTATCCATTTTGCATTAAAAAATGTCTATAGATATTTCTAAAATTCCTTCGCCGTGTTATGTTCTTGAAGAACGACTTTTACGCCGAAATCTTGAATTATTAAATCGTGTCCAGAATGAATCGGGTGCTCATATTATTGTTGCCTTAAAAGGGTTTTCAATGTATGCCACTTTCCCGATGGTGAAACAGTATTTATCAGGAGCAACTGCCAGTTCACTCAATGAAGCAAGACTAATCGTTGAAGAAATGGGTTGTTTATCGCATACTTACGCCCCTGCCTATAAACCACATGAATTCGATGAAATCATGCAGTATAGCAGTCATATAACTTTCAATTCCTTGAATCAGTGGAATCAATTTAAAGATAAAGTTCAAGGCTTTGAGCCTAAAATTTCGTGTGGAATTAGAATAAATCCACAATATGCGGAAGTTGAAACCGATATGTATAACCCTTGTATTGTTGGGTCGAGATTAGGTATTACACGTGATTTACTAGGAAAAGAACTTCCAGAAGGAATTGAGGGCTTACACTCACATACACTTTGTGAAAACGATTCTTACACACTCGAACGTACGCTTGTGCACATCGAAGAAAAGTTTGGCGATTTACTTCATCAAGTAAAATGGTTAAACCTCGGCGGTGGCCACTTAATGACGCGTGAAGGTTATAATCATGAGCACCTCATTTCAATCATCAAACGCCTTAGAAATACATATAATATCGAAGTAATTCTTGAACCGGGTTCTGCAATTGGTTGGCAAACAGGTTATTTAACTTCTACAGTTTTAGATATTGTGGATGCTCAAGGTGTGGATGTAGCGATTCTTGATGTTTCGTTTGCGGCACACATGCCCGATACCCTCGAAATGCCCTATAAGCCACGTATTTGGGGAGCAACCGACCCAGTAGAAGGAAAACCAACGTACCGTATGGGTGGAATGACTTGTTTAGCTGGTGATTTTAAAGGAGATTATTCATTCGAAAAGCCTCTACAAATTGGCGACAGTGTAGTCTTTGATGACATGATACATTACACGATGGTTAAAACGACTACCTTCAATGGCGTTGGATTACCATCTATTGGTATTTGGAAAGAAAATGATGAGTTTCAGTTGTTGAAAAGCTTTGGCTTTGAAACATATAAAGATAGAATCTAACTGCTGCCTTCGGCTTCGTTTTAACTGGTGCCTTCGGCTTCGCTCAGGCACCAGTTAAAACTTAAATTCAATTATTTTATTTATTAAAAAATAAAAAACGTTGCTTGAGCGTAGTCGAAGGCAATAGAGTTTATAAAATTTATCCCACCTTTTCTTGCAAATCATTTTTCCTTGTTTACATTTGCACAAAAATAATTCTACCATTGTTTAAAGACCTAAAATATCATCTAGCACGCCTCGCCTATCTTCGTAGTGCTTGCTCATTTGTTCCTGACTTTTGTTAGGTTGTCTTTTCATACTTTTTCCCGACAAACATCTATTGTTTCATTGATTTTATGCATCATGGGTTTACGTTATGCGTAAAACTGCATGATTCATTCAAATCATTTGTTTGAGCTGTTGTCGCAATACATTTCATCATCAACAAATTACATTTAATTCTTTCTTATCCAAACAATGAAAAACATACTTGTCATTGGAATGGGCAAGGTAGGTTCGTTGGTTGGTACATTACTCGCAAAACGCTTTGCCGTTAAGGGTATGGACCTACGCCAACCTACTACCTCATTGCCCTTTGATGTCTTACTCGGAGATGTAAACGACGTCAATTTTCTTGAAACTACACTCAAAGATTTTGATGCCGTAGTTTCAGCCATGCCTTACAATCTCAACCTACCTATAGCCAAGACAGCTCATAAATTAGGAATTCATTACTTCGACCTGACCGAGGATGTACCTACAACTGCCGCCATCAGAGAAATGGCAACCAGTTCAAAAGCCATTATGGCCCCACAATGTGGACTAGCCCCTGGTTTAATCGGAATTGTAGGAGCAGATTTGGCTAAACGTTTTACCAAACTCCGTGATATTGAGCTTCGTGTAGGTGCTTTACCACGTTATCCAAACGGACTCATGGGCTACTCATTCACATGGTCGCCGGCAGGTGTAATCAATGAGTACATCAACGATGCCGAGGTGATTCATAATGGCGTAGTGAAAATGGTTCCTTCACTGGATGGAATTGAACATATTCAAATTGAAGGACAAGAATTTGAAGCATTTTCAACATCTGGTGGACTCGGAACTATGTGTGAAACTTATGCAGGAAAGGTAGATACGCTTAATTACAAAACAATTCGCTACCCGGGCCATGCAAAACTGATGAAATTTCTTTTGTATGAGTTAATTTTGAAAGATAAACGCCAGCTAGTTGAGCAGATTCTAACAGAAGCGAAACCTCCAGTCCAAGAAGATGTGGTTTATGTTTATGCTGTAGTTGAAGGTTGGAAAGGCGAAGAATTAGCCCGTGAAGAGTTTTATAGAGCGTACCATCCTATTGAAATTGATGGTAAACATTGGCGTGCCATCTCCTGGACTACGGCCGCTTCGGTAGCTGCGGTTGTAGAAATGGTTGCTGATGGAAAACTTCCTCAACAGGGTTTCTTGAAACAAGAAGATATTGATTTTGGTTCTTATCTTGAAACCCAAAACGGTTCGTACTTTAAAGATTAAAGATTTATGGAAAATAGTAAAACACAGACTTTAGCATACGTACTTGATGGTTTAATGCGGAGATACAGTGAGCGAGTACCCGACGTGAGAAAGGTATCAAACGCCATGATAGCAGAAGGAATCATTGATGAAGTTTCTGAAATTGAAAATGACCACGTAGCTTTTCGCACGATGGGTGTTCCGCAATTAGGCATCCAATCATTTGAAAAGATTTTTTTACACTTAGGTTACGAAAAACGTGATTTTTTCAATTTTGAAGGCAAAAAACTCAACGCTTTTTGGTTTTCTCCGCCAGAAACTAACGGGCGGAGTTCCGCTTTCCCAAGAATTTTCGTTAGTGAACTTAGGGTAGATGATTTGTCTGAAACGGCTCAAAAAATCATCAAAAGTTATACTGACGAAGTAAAATCAGACCCAGTAGATGCTTTAGATTTGAATGATGGGGCGGCTATTGATGAGTTTTTACATCGTCCACTTTGGAGAACTCCCTCTTGGAACGATTATGAAACTTTACTCAAAGAAAGTGAGTACGCTGCTTGGGTAATTTTCAATCGTTATTACCTCAACCACTACACTATTAGCGTACATAACCTTAAAGATGGCTACAATACGATACAGCAATTTAATGATTTCTTAGAGAAGATTGGGGTAAAGCTGAATGATGCTGGCGGTAAAATAAAAATTAGTCCAGATGGAGGACTTCTTCAAAGTTCGACTGTTGCTGAAATGATTGAAGCTGAGTTTGCCGATGGAAGCACGCACCAGATTTCGGGAAGTTATGTAGAATTTGCAGAAAGAAAGATTTTACCTCAATTTGCCAACATTCCACTTAATAAAATCGAAAGAATCCACCGACGAGATGGTTTCGAAACTGGTAATGCAGATAAGATTTTTGAAAGTACTTTCACCAGCCAAACTATGAAGGCTGAAATGGAAATGTAAATCCTTGATTATCAATGACAACTCTTTTTAAGTTGTCATTGATAATATATAGCATAATTTATAAATTCTCCATCAACCAAGCTTTGAAATCAGCAAAATTAGTTGATATTGGAGTCGCTTGTTTTTCTAGACTTAATAAATCAGAAAGACGCTGAGGAATATCCTGCTTTCCAACCACTTCCTCTACAACGTCTAAGAATTTAGCATAATGTGCCGTAGACAAAAATACACCACTTACTGGTTCATTCAATGTATTGGTATAGGATTTTAAACCTAAATAGGCAACAGCAGTGTGTGGACACATCACGTATCCTGTACGCTCATAAACATCTTTCATGGCAGCACGCGTAGCATCATCATTATAATAATAACCAGCTACCAGTTCTTTCATTTTTTCCAAATCATTATCAAGCAATGCTTTCATACGAGGAAAATTACTCGGATTACCCACATCCATTGCATTGGAAATCGTTGATAATGAAGGGCTTATAGGCTCGTAAATACCACTTTCTAAATAAGTAGGCACTACATTATTTACGTTGGTAGTAGCAATAAATTTCTTAATTGGCATTCCCAAACGCCATGCAATAATTCCTGCACTCAAATTACCAAAGTTACCGCTTGGTACAGAAATAACAACTGGTAAATCGGCACCCGATTTTTTTAGTTGAGCATAGGTACTTACATAATAAAATGCTTGTGGAATTAAGCGAGCTATATTAATCGAATTTGCCGAAGCTAAGTCGAATTTCGAAGTAAGGTCTTTGTCTAAAAAAGCTTGTTTAACTAATTTTTGACAATCATCAAACGTACCTGACACTTCCAAAGCTCTTACATTTTCTCCAAGAGTAGTTAATTGTTTTTCTTGAATATCACTTACTTTGCCGCTCGGATAAAGAATCGTTACATCAATATTAGGAGTTTTGTAAAAACCTTGAGCCACCGCACCACCGGTATCACCCGAAGTGGCTACTAAAATATGAATCTGCTTTTGAGATTTTTGGAGAAAATACGACATTAAAGCAGCCATAAATCTTGCTCCAAAATCTTTAAATGCCATTGACGGGCCATGAAAAAGCTCTAAACAGTAGGTATTTTCTTCAACTTTTACAATTGGTGCTTCAAAATCTATCGCTCGATTGATTAATTGGCGAAGGTCTTCAGTTGGAACATCCTCTCCAATTAGTGCGTGGGCAATTTCGAAGGCAATTTCTTGCAGACTTAAGTTCTGAACGTTATCCCAAAAAGACGAAGGCAAAGGTTTAAATTCAGTAGGCATATAAAGTCCATTATCGGGAGGAAGTCCACGAAATACGGCTTCTGCTAAATCTACATCTGGACTTTGGTGGTTTGTGCTGTATAATTTCATAAATAAGGATTACTAAAGAGGAGTTTTTTCAAGTCTTAAACCAAATTCTGAGAGGTGGTCAAAATCATTATCAGTCGTTTGAAGAGGAATATCAAAGAAAAAAGCAGTTGCGGCAATCCAAAGGTCGTTTTTCCCCATATTTCGAGAAGTAATTGTTAATTTCTTTTCAGGGTGAAGCCCTTGACTATAAGCATCTATTTCTGCATATATATCTGAAATTTTAGCATCAATATCAAGTACCTGCAAAGTTTGTAAATACCTATTCAATTTCTTTTGCTTATCAGTACCCCATTTACTTTTTATTGAGAACGCCTTTAATTCACCAACTGTAACTATTGAAATAAATCTATCAGGTGGACAAGCAACATCTTTTCTAATGTATCCAATTATAATATTCGTATCCAATAAACGCATTACATTAATCTAAAAATTTCATCATCTCATTCCATTCTTCATCCGTAAAGTGAATGTGAGGCGGAGAAATCGGCTTATCATTTCCAATTAATTTACTAAACTCAGCCAATCCACCAGCCTTTATAATATCATCCGGGCTGTAAAGATTTAGCTTGGGGTCTTTACTTCTTGGAATAAATGGTTTCTTTGACTTTTTCTTAATAACTTCTGTCATGATACACCTCCTTTTTTGCAAAGATATAAAAAAACCTGTAAGCATTCTAAAGCAATTGTGCCACACCTTTTTATCATAGATAAATAGGTATGGCACAATATTAAGATATTTTACAAATTCTTATCCTAACATCTTCACGAAATCATCGAATAAGTATCGAGAATCGTGTGGGCCAGGTGAGGCCTCTGGGTGATATTGAACAGAAAACGCTGGTTTATCTTTTCTACGAATTCCTTCGATTGTATTATCGTTGAGATTCACGTGTGTAAGCTCAATATTTTCTGCACCTGATACTTGCTCTGGTTTTACGGCAAAACCATGGTTTTGGGAGGTAATTTCACAAAGACCTGTGCGAATATTTTTCACTGGGTGATTTAAACCACGGTGACCATTTTTCATTTTATAAGTACCAATTCCACTTGAAAGAGCTAATAATTGGTGTCCTAAACAAATACCAAAAACAGGCTTATTAGTTTCTATGATTTGCTTAATCGTTTCTACGGCATAACTCATAGAAGAAGGGTCGCCGGGGCCATTTGATAGAAAATAGCCATCTGGATTAAATGCTGCAATTTCTTCGAAGCTTGTTTTGGCATTGAAAACTTTACAATAACAATCTCTTTCTACAAAATTGTTCAAAATGCTTTTCTTCACACCAAAATCTAAAACCGCTACTCTATATTTCGCATCTTCACTTCCTAAATAGTAGGCTTCTTTTGTGCTTACTACTGATGATAATTCAAGACCATCCATCGAAGGAACTTTCTTCAGTTCGAGAGCGAGTGCCTCTGGGTCAAGAATTTCAGAAGAAATAATACAGTTCATCACACCTGCATTGCGGATATGGCGAACAATTTGGCGAGTATCAATATCGCAGATTCCCACGATATTCGCTCTCTCGAAATATTCTTGCAATGAAAAATCAGCTGTCGCACGTGAATAGTAATGATTTGCATAAGCATTACAAACCATTCCACTAATCTTTACGCTTGATGATTCTTCTTCGTCATCTAATACAACACCGTAGTTGCCAATATGAGAAGTTGTATTTACGATTACCTGACCGAAGTAAGAAGGGTCAGTATAGATTTCTTGGTAGCCAGTCATGCCTGTATTGAAACAGATTTCGCCTGCCGAAGTACCAATTTTGCCAAGTGCTTTTCCTTTGAAAATAGTGCCATCTTCAAGGAGCAGAAGGGCATCAGAAGGTTTTTGATTCATCGAAGAATAATAAAAGAGTTCCGAAAAAATTGATGGTTATCGGAGAACAAAGGTAGTAAAAAAAACATTAACATTAATTAAAAACCTATTAATGTCTTATTCTTTCTTGCAAAAAGACAAAATCCCTTGGATAATTGTATTTTATCACCAAGAGATTATGTATATCACCAAAAGTATTTTTTTAAAACAATTGAGTTTGTAGCTTCGCATAGAATCCAAAAAGTAAAATCTATTTCAACTTTTGCTGAATTCTATTTTAAGTGTAGTCCCAACTAATTTCGAGGTGAATCCTTTACAACTTTGCTGTATATTATAAAAGTATTTTTTACCTGTTTCTCAATATTTAACTAATGAATAAGGGAATGGCGTAGAACTACTAATACCCACACAACCTAAACCATTCGGATGTACCTTTGATAGGGGGGTACAATTTAAACAGTTAATAATACAAGAAAGGTTACAGTAAATAAATTTTACCTAATCTTTCTTTGTATTATTCCTAAAGAACTGGTCGCGAGTTACATTATCTTTTGGAGGAGTGGCCGCTCCTGCTTTCCACGACTGGTCTTTCCACGCTCCACCTTTTACTGCTCGCACGAAGTTGGCCCATGCAAATGGATTAAGCAATGGATTGGTAGTAATTTGACCTTGACTTTGTACTTGTTTCAAGAACTGACTATTGGCATACCTATAATTTGCATCAGCACTCATCCCATGAACAGAGGCCATTTTAGCAATATTTTCGGGGCTATAAGTTTCATTCAAAATTTTGCGTTCTCGGTCATCTGGGAGTTTCATATCGACCAATGCTTGCTTGAATTCTTCTTCTGTGCTAAAAGGATAAACTTTAACTTCTTTTAACATTTTTGAGTCTGTCTGAAGCTCTACAAAAACTGAATAATCTACATCAGTCTTTTTAGGTATTACGTGGTATTGCTTCTTAAAACCCAAATAACTAAAGACAACGGTATCTCCCGGAAAAACACCTAAAACAAAATAACCTTTACTATTCGAAAGTGTTCCTCTACCAGCACGTGGAATAGTAATATAAGCTCCTGGCAGCGGCTCTTTGGTTTGACTATCAATAACTAAGCCTGAGAATGTAATATACTTCACCTCACCTTGAGAAAAAGCTAAATCGCTCATTATCAAGGAGATAAAAACAAATAATAGTATGCCTATATTTTTCATTGTGAGTGATTCAACCAAAAATTTTCAGAAATGTAACAATAAATGGCATCGAAAGCAATAATCCATCAAACCTATCCATAAACCCTCCGTGCCCTGGAATCATATCGCCAGAATCTTTGATAGAAATGCTACGCTTAAACAATGATTCAACCAAATCACCGAGTGTTCCGGTTATAAAAATTATTACTGAAATGCCATACCACTGCCAACTTAACAAATTATCAAAATACTTTGTTAGAATAAACGCCACAAGAAGTGAGGTTATTGCCCCACCAACAAAGCCTTCCCACGTTTTTTTGGGAGAAACTCGTTCAAAGAGTTTTCTTTTTCCTAAGAATCTTCCTGCAAAATAAGCTCCCGTATCATTTGCCCAAAGTATAAACAAACAACCCAAAATTAGTTGCGGAGCATAGCCGATGGTATCAGTCAACACCATTTCATTAATAAGAGCAAAAGGCACTGCCACATAAATAATACCCAAAAAAGTATATCCTAAATTAGCAAATGGCTTGGTATCTTTCTTACGATAAAGCTTAATGAAAAATGTGGAAGTGAGTAGAGGTACTATTAAATAATAGAACTTAAAAGGTAAATACTCTTTTTCAATAAAAAATGTAAGTGTATTTAACACAATTCCACAAAATATACCATAGAAACTTAGTGGATGATTTTCATCAAGTTTTAGTAGTTTATAAAACTCTCTCTGTGTAAGAATACTAATGGTTAGGAATAATACCCAGAAAGTCCACTCATTATAAAGTACGGCAGCCAAAATAATTGATACGCCAATGATTGCTGCAATAATTCTTTGAGTAAGATTAGGAAGTTGGTTCAGTCTCGATGTCATTTTGGTTGAAAATATCAATAACTACTTTCGCGATACTTTGTTGCTCTTCAGGCACTTGTACTTCGCAGTAGCCAATCAGGTAATTACTATCTCTTTTATTTAATACAACGGCCATTATTTCATGGGTCAATAGCTCGTTTTTTAATAACTCGGCTTCAAAAATATTTTTGGTTTCAAAAACTTTTATCCAGTTTGCCATTTCTTATATTGTGAATTTCACCCAAATATAGGACGAAAAAAGATTCATTTACGCAAGAAAGGCAGAACTTTTCTTTATAAAAACAATAATAAACACTTACGCTGACTTGAAAATAAATACAACATTTTATAAAAAATCTCAAATACTTGATTTTCAAACTATTACTTTTCAAATTTTCTGTTCAAGCATTTGAAGTTTTTAACTAAAATCAAGAATTTTGGAATTAGCATAAAAAGCCTGTACTTTAGTAGCTTCAACCAAAATCTTAATCCATTATGCTCAACGTTGCCCTCGTCGGATTTGGACTTTCGGGGAGATATCTTCAAGCTCCTTTCTTTCTAACCAATCCGGATTTTAATCTAAAAATCATCGTTTCGGGTTCTCAAAACCCACAAGCCATATACCCAAGTGTAGGTGTTGCCCGCAATATTGAAGAAGTATTAGCCGACGACGAGATAGACCTCATCAGTATTGCTTCGCCGAGTCATTTACATTTTAGTCAGGCAAAGCAGGCACTTTTAGCGGGCAAAAATGTGTTGGTTGAAAAACCTTTTACCGCCACAGTTGCTGAAGCAGAGGAACTCATAGCCCTATCGAAAAAACAAGGAAAAGTACTTTCCATCTTCCAAAATCGCCGATTTGATAGCGATTTCATGACTGTAAAAAAAATCGTTGAAAATAAATTTTTAGGCGAATTAGTTTCGTTTGAAGTGCACTATGACCGTCATAAACCAATATTAAACCCTAAAAAGTGGAAAGAGGAAGTTAGCCCAGCCAATGGAATTTTATATGATTTAGGGGCACACATCATCGACCAAACTATTGTTTTATTTGGTTCGCCAATGTCTATTTCGGGTGAAACTTATACACAACGAGAAGGTTCAGCCATTGATGATGCTTTTGATATTAGACTTGATTACGGCAAATTAAAAGTTACGCTCAAATCAAGTTTATTAGTGCGTGAAGAAGGCCCACGTTATATCATTCACGGAACTAAAGGTTCATTCGTAAAATATGGCATTGATGTACAAGAAGACCACCTAAAAGCAGGTCTTATGCCACGTATGGAAGGCTTTGGAGTTGAACCCAAAGATAATTGGGGTGTACTAAACACTGAAATTGGTGGGCAGCATTTCAGAGGCCATATCGAAACTGAAGCAGGTAACTGGGATTTACTTTTCCAAAATCTACATGCGGCAATTGTAGAAGGAAAAGAGCTTTATATCAAACCAGAGCAAGTACTTGAACAAATCAGGGTAATTGAAGCCGTGAAAAGTATATAATTAATTTAGGAGGATGATTCACTCACCCTCCTAAATATTTTTAAAAGATTGCCGATTAATAAGTTTTCAATAAATGATATTCAAACACTTGATAATTACAATACCTTTGCACACAACAAAACTGCTTTGTAAATTTTATCTATATTCAATCTTAAATGTTCAAGTTGTGGTTAGCATCGATTTATTTACTACTATCACAAATTTGTCTTGCCCAATTTACCAATTCTAATCTTCCTATTGTGGTCATAGAAACTAACGGAGCAACGATTGTTGATGACGACAAAGTAAAGGTAAATTTCAAGATTATATACCATCAAGGTGGTGGCACTAATTTTCTTTCTGATAGTATTTTTCATTACAATGGTTTTGCAGGAATTGAATATAGAGGTTCTTCCTCTCTACTTTATCCCAAAAAATCTTACAGCATAGCGTTAAAAGATTCATCAAATAGTGATTTAGATTTTCCTGTATTTGGTTTACCCAAAGGCACTGACTGGGCATTAATCGCTAATTATGATGACCCCACTCATATAAAAAATGCATATATATACGATTTATGGGCAAAAACAGGCAAATATTCTCCACGATTTAAACATGTTGAAGTGGTTATTGATGGAGAATACATGGGTTTATTCACTTTCACCGAACGAATAAAAAGAGGCTCTGATAGAATAAATATTAAAAAATTAGAGGCCGCAGATACCACCTCTTCAAAAATTACTGGTGGTTATATCATTGAGGCAACTCGTGAACCCGAACCGTTAACCTCTAATTATGCTTGGCAATCAAATTATGCTTCATCGCCACCATCTGAATTTCGAATGTATTTTGATTGTATTTATCCTAAACAACCAGTTCCTCAACAATTCAATTATATTCAAACCTACATTCGAGAATTCGAAGACGCATTGAATAGTTCTAATTTTCGTGACTCTACTTTAGGCTTTAGAAAATACGTTGATGAGAATAGTTTTGTTGAAAACTTTGTAATTCAAGAATATAGCCTTCACTTAGATGTATTTGCTCGGAGCCAATATTTTTATAAAGATAGAAATCAAAAATTGGTAGCTTCGCCACTTTGGGATACTTCATCTGGATTATTCGAAAATTACACTTCAGACTGGCGTTTTAATTGTCAAAGCTGTGACCCTCGTTTCTTTTGGGCCGAACGTATGATACAAGACTGCACCTTCAAAAATAAAGTTATTGACAAGTATAAGACTTTCAGAAAAACTTTTTTGAGTATTGAAAAAAGTTTGATATTTATTGATAGCCTTAGTAGCAGTATTCAAGAAGCAGCAATAAGAGATAGGGAAAAATGGTTTCCATCAACTAATCATATATTTTTGGAAGAAATACAAAAATTAAAAAACTTCGTTGGCAAGAGAATTAATTGGATAGATGAAAATATTCATAATATCTCTGGTGATGGAAGAATATTAGCTGGCCAGCAAACAGCACAAGCTAATCAATTAGTTGGGTTGATTTCAACTTGTTCTTCAAGCTTGGTTACTTGGAAATTTGAAAATGCTGATGGAACAAGTGGTTCTTTTAGTTCCACAAGTATCTCAGAGGTTTTAACCACACAAACTGTTACCTATACTGCCATTTGCCAAGAAGCCTGCCCACAATATACGAACACAAAAACTATTATTGTTGAAAATAATTGCCCTGAAAGCTTGAATTTTAGTACTCATGTAGTCAATCCTCCTATTCAAAATTTTAAAACGGCCAATAACATTACGTCCAATTCTATTTTGAATCAGGCAAGCAAAATTAGCTATTTAGCTGGAAAATCAATTGAACTACTTGCAGGATTTGAATCTTCAAAAAATACAGTATTTACAGCAAAAATTCGAGATTGTCAATAAAAAAATGCTCTCTTTATACGCATTCAAAGGCTTTATGGATAAAAAAATCCCAACACAAAATGGCTGGGATTTTATGCTTCTAACAACAAACTGCATGGGTTACACACAGTAAAAAACTTTAATATCTTTTACTCTTGATAAGTATCTTTATAATTAATTATAAGCTTAAACTTGTGAAGCGACCAATTTGTTTACTTTCAAATAGCAGTAAAGTGAATTCGCTTTTTCATAATTTGTATTTCAACGCAAATATAAATCTCAAAATTGTTTAGCCATTCAATAAAAATTATCTATTACACCAATGGTTTTTCTATTTGATAAATGGCAATGTACTGTACTTATCAACCTTTTATTCTGCGTAGTTCATCTTCTGAACTTGAACGACGGTTGCGAGCTTCTTTGATTTCCTTACTTCCAAAACGATAATTGAATGTTACACGAAGCAAGCGACCTTCAAACTTAAATCTAAGGTTGGTGGCTACGCCAGCATATTCAGAATAATAACCTCCTCTTGCGGTGTTCAATACATCGCTAAAAACAATCTTTAATGACGCATTATCTTTCATAAATTTCTTCTGAACTCCCATATCCATCATTCCCATTGCTAAATTATTATCAATACGTTTGTATGGTGAATTATACCAGCCCGAAAGTTCAAATGTCCAATTATTTTTTAATTTAATAGTACTTTGTCCGTTGGCATTAAAAGCTGTAGTTCGATTATTGATTATTAAACCATTATCTAATTTTGCACGCCATAAATTATGGTAGCCATTCAGGTTCACACTTAATTCCCACCATTTTGTTAATTGAGTATTGAGACTCAAATCTAAGCTATATCCTTCCGAATAATCGAGGTTTTCGGAGATAAAATAAGTACGGCTATTATCGTAAGGAATTCGTAAACCAACTACTGGATATTTCGTACGCCAATAACCTAACGAAGTAGTGAGTTTGCCTTTATACGTATGCGTTAACTTAAAGTTATTGGCATATTCTGGACGTAGGAATGGATTTCCTTTCGAATAAACCAATTCATCTATACGATACTCAAATGGATTCAGGTTTTGGTAGCTTGGTCGATTAATTCTTCTGCTATAATTAAGATTAAGCGAATGATTATCAGATGCTTTATAAGATAAGGCTCCACTCGGAAACAAATTTAAATAAGTGGTATCTACTTTATCCAAATCATTCTGTTTGAAGCTCGTTAGCTTTCCTAGAGAATGGGTATTTTCAGCACGCAAACCTGCTTGTACATTCCATTTTTTACCAATTGACTTATTGTAATTTACATAAGCCGCATAAACTCGCTCGGTATATCTAAACTGATTACTACGTTCGGTATCTCTGATTTCTTCGCTTTGTACTTTCGTAAAAAAATCAAATGTATTATCAGAAGTTACATCAGAAAGTTTTACACCATAAGAGAGTTTACCTTTTTTAAAAGGCTGTTCATAATCAATTTTTGCCGACTTAATTATGATATCCGTTGGAGTCTTAGTTACATAATTTCGCTCAAACGAAGGTCTATCACTTCTCAAGAAAGTATATCTATTAGGTTGATAACTAATACCTCTCGAAGTAAAAATGCCATAATCAGCATCAATATTCAATTCGTGTCCTGTGGTATCAGCATAGCGATAATTTAGGTTGAAATTCAGATTTTTATTTTTTTCTGGATTGGATGTCTGTGAATTCAAAATCGCAGAATCAGGTTCGGCAGTGCTAAATCTTCGTCCAATCAATGTTTCGCTTTCACCTCCGCCATTGTGGTCGCTTACTCGGCCATTAAAATTGACACCAATCGTATTTTTTGAGTTAATAAAATAATCAGCTCCAAGTTTTAAATTATTTGAAGTATCACGCCATAAACCACGCCAAGTTTTATTATACATTACATTATTCAGTATTTGGTCGTCGAGAGTTCGATTATGCCAGCCTCCTTGATTATAACTATATGTACCAAAAAGATTGACTTTCTTATCTCGGTGGTTAAGACTAAGTGAAGTATTGTATTTTGGAGTAATACCAAACATTCCTGCTAAGTTGACATTCCCGTTGGTACCAAGTTTTCGGTTTTTCTTCAATCGAATATTGATAATTCCTAAATCTCCTGCGGCATCATATTTAGCCGATGGATTGGTAATGATTTCGATGGCCTCAATATCGGCAGAATTCAAACTTTTAAGGGTAGAAGCTAAATCACGGCCACTCATTTGCGACGGTCGGCCATCAATATAAATTCTTACGCCAGATTTTCCCTTTATTAGAATATTTTCATCTTTATCAACCTGTACACCAGGTGATTTTCGCATTAACTCCAAAGCGGTTGTACCAGTAGAATTAATACTACTTTCTACATTAAACACTATCCTATCGTCTTTCACTTCAATCATGGGCTTAGAAGCTACGACTTTTACTTCCTTTAGCTGCTGGGTTTCTGCTAGTAGAGTAAAAGGATTGAATTCAATATCAGCATCTATAATTTCAAATGTAGGCGAAGAAAAATTTTGAAAGCCTACTGCCGAAATCTTAATAAAATACTTACCCTTATTTAGATTGCTAAACTTAAAACCACCGTTTTCATCGGCAATATCGGCCTTTACCAAGGTAGAATCTAAAGCTTTATGCATGGCCACAGTTGCAAACGAAGCAGCTTCATTTTGTTGTGTTTTGGCAGTTCCTTTCACGCCAAAGGTTTGAGCAAAGACATGGCTCGTCAGGCTCGTGAGAAACACGAGTAATAGATTTTTCATAATTTTAATTATTATAGCTTTTTCAAAAATGTTATTGGGCCCCCACGCTCATGAATCATGTAAGGCTAAAGTTGCGTTTTGCATCTAAGTTTTTATGAATACTTCTTTGACTAAAAAAGGTTACAACTAACACTTAAATTCAAACTACGAAATATTTCGTAACAAAGATAAAATGAAATAATTGATGAATCCAAGAATTATTACGAAATATTTCGTAATTGTGATGAACGGTTTTAATTTTCGAAAAATAAAGAAAAATATATGCGTAGAAGTATGAATGCATAATAAAAAAACAACAAGTTTTTTCATTAAATTTTATCAAAAGTTATTTTGTCAGAGAAGAAGCATTTCAGATTAATAAATATTTTTTACATCATTAAATGCTATTCACAACCTTTTTTTACGATTATCACCATTTTTTAAAAACAAATTGGTTTTTGGTATTTTTATTGTACGAAATATCACAAGTGAAATTGATCAATATGGTATCCTTATGCAGCTAATTCGACAAATAATATTTCTACCTTTGATTTTGGTCTTACATTCATACTTTTTTGTAGGAATTTCTAAGGAAAATAAAAATAAACGCATTCAGGTTTTAGACCCTTGTGCAGCAAACGTATTAAGAAGTTATCAAGTAGATAGTCCACCCTTTTTATGTTCAGACACCAACATAAACGGCTTTATGTTTTCAGTCGAAGGACAAGAAGTGAGTACAGGCTATTACATTATTAAACCAAATACTAATCCATTTTTAGTGGAATATGATGATGGAACATTTCGCTTAGAAATTTCAGTAATTATGAAATCTGATATTTCAAAAGAGTATTTGATTCAAATGGAAGGTTCTTCAAAAAGCTTAAATAATCCTACAGCAGGCTTCACACCTGCTTTAAATTATTGTGCCAGTGTAAATTCAGATGGGTGGATATTTTATAATCAATTTATATTAAAACTTGAAGGTAAAAACGCAAATTCGGGCCAGTATTTTGAATTTAGTTCTCCACAGGCCAATAAGCACACTTTTCAAATTGGCCAAGGAGCTAATACTTGGCAGTCAACATTAGGCTCGGGCTTGTGGTTTGATAATGCCAATACAAATGGTGGCGTAGCCACTATCAAAGGGGATTTACAAATTTCGCTAACACCTTATGAGTGTTGTAAGCCCAATATTTGCGTTCCATTCGTGGTGAATAAAACCAAAACAATCAAGACTGGGAATTAATAAAAATGTAGTAGCTTTAATCTTAAACCTATAAATTCAGTTTGGCTAAATTCTAATGCAAGCAATGTTTGAGATATTTTCTAACAACCGTCAGTTTAAACCGACGGTTATGAATTTTGAAGCTTTCAAGCAAATTCCTACTAAATATTAAAAACGTCGGCATGGTCAAAAAACCATGCCGACGTTTAAAAATCACTTCTCAGTATTTACTTCTTCGAATTTATCTCTTTCAAAAGTTCATCGACGGCTGCTTTAAGCTGGTCGTCAGTGCCTTTAGCAATCCAATCTGGTTGATTTTCTACAATAATATCTGGAATTGCTGGTCCGAGTTCTTGGTTTTTATCAGTAGCCTTTGTAAACCACCCACGGAATGGTAAACGAACAAATGAGCCATCCATCAAACCTTTTCCACCAGTTGAAATTACTGAGCCATTAGTTGGCACACCTACCAATTTACCAATACCAAGCGATTTGTAAGCATGAGAGAAAATCTCTGCATTAGAGTAGCTACCTTCATTACAAAGAGCAATAGAAGGCTTTGTCCATGCCGCATAGACTAATCTTTCACCCAAAGGATAATAATCTCTAAATTTGAGTTTATCTTTCTCTAAATCATTACTTGCTCCTCGTGGTATCGTGTAGGCGTGTTGCTTGTAGTTGAGGATGGTCATTAAGTAATCGGTCGTTGAACCACCACCATTATATCTAACATCAATGATGATTCCATCTTTACCATAACCAGCCGCTGTAAATTCACGTTCAACTACTTCAAAACTCGGAAAATCCATACCTTTAATATGAATATAGCCCAAACGTCCATTCGAGTATTTTTCAACCAATTTTTTGCGGCCTTCTACCCATTCCTCATAAAGGTTATTAGCGATACTTGCCGTGAGTCTAATAGCTACTTCACGTGTTTTTCCATCAGTAGCTTTCACAGTAAGTAACACTTTTTCATTGACTAATCCATTCAATAACTCATAAAAATTGCCATTTTCTGCAACAGCTTCACCATTTACGGCAATAATTACATCGCCCTCATTGAGTTTGCTTTTTTCTTTATCTGCAGGTGTTTCTGGCACTACATGGTTTATTCTTACTCCGCCCGCCACAGGTACTAATTCTGTACCTAATAATCCAGTTGATTCACGTTGAGTGTCTGCTCTTTCAGTTACGGTTAAGCCCATGTGACTTGAGTTAAGTTCGCCCAAAAGTAAATTAAACATATCTCTGAAGTCATTGCCCGTGCTGGCATTGATACAACGTTCTTTGTATTTATCATGCAGTTTTACCCAATCATTGCCATGGAATTTGGGGTCATAGAAACCATCTCGAATGGTTCTCCATGCTTCTTCAAATACTTGTGTACGCTCTGCCATATAATCAATTTTCATTTTTGCAACAAAAGGCAGTGATTCTGATACATTTGATTTTACATCAATTCGTGCCAAAGCTCCTTGACGAGCATAATATAAATACTTTCCATCTTTATCCATGGTTACTCCCGATGGATTTGCCCCTCCTTTGGTGATTTCTTTCAAATCTTTGCCATCCCATTTAATACTGTATAGGTCACGCCCCTTCGCATTACTACTAGCGGTTGTATAGTAGAAAGTCTCACCATCTTTCGAGATTACAAGGTCACTTTCATCACCAGTGAAGTTAGTTACCTGTACTACTCGTTCATGAATTTTATCAAAGTCGATTTTAATTGGCTTTGGTGTTTTATCTTTTTTATCGTTTGGTTTAGCAGGAGCAGCTTCAGCGGCAGGTGTATCGCGTTCTTGCCAATCTTGGGTTTCTTTTTCCCAATCTTCTTTTTTCAACCAAGCAAACCAAACATCAAAACTACGACCTACACTACGCTCAGATAGGAAACCCAACTTCGAACCATCAGCACTCCAAAATGGACGACGGTCAGTTCGTGGATGCATCGAAACATTGACGGCTTTTGTAGAATTATCGGCGGCTTGAATAAAGATTTCTTCGTTAAAATATAAATCTTCTAATGAGTAGGCTAACCATTTATTATCCGGACTCCAAACAATACCACTTGGAGATGCCCAACTATCGTTTAAAATTTTCTCGTTGCTCAATTTACCATCAGTTGTAATATCGGCCACCACAAATGTTCCTCGCCCACGTACGTAAGCTATTTTCTTTCCATCACCAGACACACTCATACTGGTTTCATCCCCTGGTGTTTTAGTAAGTTGTACGATTTCGTGCTTCAGTGATTTGAAAATATTGCGTTGAGTGCTATCGGTAGAGCGTACCATGTAGATATCAAAATTACCATTATTACGGTCGCTGCTGAAGAGTAGAGTAGAATCATTAAGCCAAGTAGGTTCTATATCACGGAAAGGATGTTCAGAAACATTGATACTTCTTGACTTTTCTTTATCTGCTTCCTTTACAAATATTTCACCACGAATTGAATAAGCCAATAATTTACCATTAGGCGAAACCGCATACTCATTTGCTCCGCTGGTAAAAGTTTTCTGTTCGGATGCATCTAAACGTTCATCTGCACTGATTTTCACATTCAATTTCTGGGCAGAACCACCATTGATTTTCATGGTATAAAGATTCATGTCTTTTTCAAAAACAATCGAATTACCATCGGCTGATACGCTAAATGCTCGAATCGACTCATCTTTATAATTGGTCAGTTTTTCAGGTTTATCCATTGCTTTTCCATTAGCGTCAATTTTCAAGCGATAGATATTATAAACGCCTTCATTACTACTTAAAAAATAAACAGTATTATTTCCGACCCATTGCGGAAAAACATCGTTGGTTTCGAAACCCGGTAACTGCAGGAAAGTTTTATTTTTGTTATCATAAAGCCATAGGTCACGGTCAGAACTACCTTTGTATTCTTGACGAGCCACAGGATTAATATCACCACGAACAAAAACCATGAATCGGCCATCAGGTGAATAAACTGGGTCGAATCCTACGGCATCGAGTACACGGAATTCTGTACCACCTTTAGGGTTAATCGCATAAACCTCATTCGGGCGTTCGATTTGTTTAAATTCTCGGTTGGTTGAGAAAACGATTTTATCAGCTTGAGTCCAACTCGAAACCAAGTCATTGCCAGAATGGTAAGTTAGGCGTTTAGCCATACCACCTTCAGTTGGCATGACGAATACATCATTATTACCAAATCTCGCTCCTGAAAAAGCAATTTGGTTGCCATCTGGACTAAAAACTGGGTTACTTTCATAAGCCTCATGAATAGTTAAGCGAGTGGCTTTTCCACCAGAACTCGGAACTGTCCAAATATCGCCCTGAAACGAAAAAGCTACTACCGAACCATCTTTATTAATGGCTGGCTGACGTAGCAATAAATTATTTTGTGCTTGAATAAAAAGGCTTGTACAGCTAAGAATTGCTGCGGTTAGGAGAGTTTTTTTCATAATATGTTAGTTTGCTGATAGGTTTTTTGTGCTTTATTTCAATAACCTTCCATTTTCTAACAAAGTTATATTTTTTGTAAAATTTTAAAGCAAAATGAGAGGAAATCATCAGTGCATCAGACCAAATAAGTAAAATTTGATACGATGTTTGGACTGAATATGAAGAATTTGAGTGTAATCAAGGGAAGATTTATTATCAATAAATAGTTCTCATGTTTGTAAGATTACCATGTTCGACCCCGAATGGGGTCAAACAAAAATCGACCTAAATGTAGCTAATCAACGGATTTCAATACATGAATATCTTTTACTAAATTTTCTATGTCAAGTGGTAAGGTTGCATTATAAACTCCTCTAATATGGCCATGCTTATCTATCAAAAAGGCATTTTCTGTATGCAAAAATTCGTTTTTTTCTTTCTGCAAGCCTATTTCTTTTTCGGCAAAATATGATTCTCTAGCCAAAGAATAGATTTTTTCTTTCTCGCCAGTTAACAAATGCCATCGCTGAGAATCAATTTTCCAACGATTAGCATATTTTTTTAATTGTGCTACCGAGTCAGTAGCAGGCATTACTGAATGAGAAATCATTACTATATTCGTATCATTCCCAAAAGCTTTTTGGACAACTTGTAGATTTTGAGTCATAGTTGGACAAATACTTGGGCAAATAGTAAAAAAGAAATTGGCTACAAATATTTTTCCTTTTACAGTCTCTTGGGTAATATTTTTACCCTCTTGGTCAGTAAAACTAAAATTGGCAATTTGATGCAATTTTAATGTATCTAATTGGCTTTGAGAATACCAGTTAGGGGTAAAATCGGCAGTATTATAATAGGGTAAGCTGTGTTTTTGGATTTGTTCTTTGGTTTGACACGCAACCAAACCAAAGAACAAAAGCACAAAAAAATATTTACACCCTTCTGCTTCTTTTATATTTAAGATTTTAAAAATCATTTTTTTGCTTGAAAAATATTGTTTTCTACTACCGAAACACAGTTTTTAACACCCGGCAAGCCATACCTTCTACCATCCTTTATTACGTAGTTTGCCTTTAAAGTACCATCATCAAACCACATTTGTTGAGGGCCTTCTTCATGACCATTTTGATAATGAAAAACCTCTGCTAAACGTCCATTAGGAAACCAATCTCTTTGCACCCCATGATGTTCATCGTTTTTAAAATGATATTCAAATCGTGGTTTACCATCTGGCCACCATGCTCGATGAATACCCTCCTTTTTACCTTTATTGTAGAATCTTTGTTCGGCCAACTGACCATTTTCGTACCATACTTTACTAGAACCTTGTTCCTTCCCCTCTTTAAAATGAGTAATTCTAGCAGTATCGCCATTCGTAAAAACTGCAAACTGAATTCCCGAAAAAAGCTGATTCTTATAAAACAATTGCCCTTGATTTCGGCTAAATGCAGCATCAGACTCATGGACTTTTAGCAAAGTTTCTTGAATGTTTTTTGATTGACAAGCAACCAATATTAAACAAATACTACTTAGAAACAGTACCTGCCGTGCCATAGAAACCATTTCCATTGATATAAGGGTCTGCATCAGTAATGTGATAATGATAAATACCGTTCGGATATTCGGTTGTAGCGTGAGTATGTCCATGATAACCATCTAAATCGCTATTTGAAACAGTTTTCCCTTTTTCAAGTGGCCCATAAACAGGAAAACCATCTAACAAAAATCCTAAAAGTGCATCTTTCCCTTTTTTAGTAGTTAGATAGGTAGGTTCAACATGATAGTGGTACTGACCTTGTTGTTGAGGATGCCCATTATATTGGTCAAAACTATTAATTTCATTTGTTAATGGAGCATTCATTGCCGCATATTGATTGAAAAATGGCACACCATTGAGTGAAACGCCAATTGGACCGAGCGGCGTAGCACTTGACTTATTTGCTTTAGTTGGATTGATTGGAATTTTGAACACCAAGCTTTGTGAAGTAATGCGATTTGGATTCAAATTGAACTTTGTATTCGTTCCATTGTATCCTTCATACATAGTATTGGCCCATTGGGTATCTTTATAATAAGGAGTCTTGTGGTCGGGTAAACCATTGGTTTTGATGACAGCATAATTACCTTCAATGTAAACCTCAGTTGCTCCATAGATTTTTTTAAATAATTCGAGCGAAGTAGTGGCATTAGCACTTGCTGTATTGGTAGTGCTTGAAGCAGTATTCGTATTACTACTACCATCGTTTGGTGTCATCTCTGAATTTGAATCCTTACATGCAGAAGTAATAAGCGTATTTACTGCAAAAAAACAAATGACTGCTATTGACTTTTTCATAGGAACTGAATTTTGTTTTGAAACTTGAAAAGAATAAAGTGTTTTATTAGTAAAGTTCAATTCATAGAATATTTAGTCAATTTTTAAAGTCTTGGATGTTTAGATGCAATTACTCGAAAAAACTTGCGGTCTTTTTTATTTTTTACCGAATTTTTATCGTCTTTCGGGAGGCATCCCCTCTGGGTGCGGTCCTCTTCTTGGCGGTCCGGGGCGTTCTAGTGAACGAATGAGTTCAATAATCACTTCATCAAAATGTTTTTGCTGTTCAGGTGTGCACATTTCTCTTACTTGTTGAAAATGCTTAAAAGTAATGACATCTGCTTCTACCATTCTCCCTTCAATTTTTTCAGCTCTTTCCTTCAGCGAATCTTCAGAAATTGTTTTGTCTAAATCGGCATAATAAGCCTCTTTCATTTCTTTTACCCCATCACGCAAGCTTCTCATCTGCTCGGCATGTTCGTGTCGAAGTTTTCGATAGGCTTCGGCTTGCTTTTCATCAAACTTTAATTCAGTTTCTAAGAATAATCTTTGAGGTTCTCTAGGAAGCATTTTTGAAAAAAAGCTAATCCAAGCTAACAAGCTAATATTAAGTAGCAACAGAACGCCTACTGCCACCCAAAGTAATCGAAATTTACTATTTTCTTTCATGGTTCTATAAATTTGAATCGAAGGTATTCAGGCCATATTCTTGAGCGAAAGAGCTAGCATCTTGTGCCTCAGACTTTACAGTTTTTTGTCCATAACGAAGTAAAACACCTACATTAATGAGTACTATCAAGGTCAAAAACGACCAAATAAATGCTGGTTTTACCATAAACTTAGGTACTGGAGCATAGCGTTGTTGCATTCGGTTCTCTAGTCGAGTTAAGAAAAAAGGCCGAGGCTCTGCTCGTTCGATTCCTTCTAATGCTCTTAAGGTTTCTTCTATTTGGCGTTCGATTTCTTCTTGATTTTTCATTTACTTATATGCTTTTGTTCACATAATGGTCTTTAAGTGTTTTTCGAAGATTTGTTTTTGCCCGAAATATTAATGATTCCACTGATGAAATGGTAATCTGCATAACCTCCGAAATTTCCTGATAACTTAATCCTTCAACATTAAATAATGAAAACGCAACTTTTTGATTATCAGGCAATTGATTTATATGAGCAAATAATACTTTTGCTCGTTCTTTATTTTCAAAAACTACACCCGGATGCTCAAATTCAACGGGGTGATGTACGATTTCATCATCTTCACCGAAAAGGCTTGTTAAGAATGCAAATCGCTTAACTGCTTTTTTCTTGCGATGTACCTCTAAAGCTTTTGTGGTTGCAATTCGGTAAATCCAAGTAGAAATTTTTGCTTCTCCTTTAAATTTACCAACCGATTCATATACTTCAATAAATACTTCTTGAGCAACATCTTCAGCTTCTTCAATATTTTGGACAATAGACAATACCGTGTTAAACACCTTGCTTTGAAATGATTCAACGAGGTGGCGAAAAGCATTTTGTGAGCCTTTCTGTAATTCAGTAATCAGTTGTCTTTCGTCCAAACAGTGTCGGTTAGATTAGGTCTATAACTATTAGATGCGGAATTTAGAAAAAACTTGCGGGCGGTTTGATTTTTTTCATAAAAAAAGTCGGCAGGTTTCTTCAACCTGCCGACTTTTAATTGAAAGTTATACTTTTGGGAATTATGGCAAATTCAATAAAAAACCAATTGTAAAGTTAGCATCCCAGTCGAAAACAAATTGTTCGCATCCAGTAGCATCTTTGATAGCTTTATAAATATTTACACCAGCTTTTCCTTTCGCATCATCCATTTTATAATCTTTAGGGGCTTTCAAAACAGTATAGCGTTCTTTCCCTACACGTGTTTGTTTGGCCATCGAAAATGGAGCTCCACCGATGATGAAGCAAGTTTTACGTTTCATGCTAGGAATATCGTTGCATTTTGCCTTTACTTCATCATATACTTTACCATCATCTAGCCCATTTTGAAAGTATTTAGCTCCATAAGTTTCAACCGCTGTAACACCGCCATTTTTAATCCATGAAATTTTAGTGTTTCCTGAACCAATATCTGCTACAAAAGCTTCATCTTCAAAATCCTTAGGCAAAACACATTTTAATCCTAAAGCACCTTCTTGCTCTGGCGTAACTGTATTTACAAAATAATTGATTGATTTTAAATTTTTAACAATTTTTTGAGTAACTTCTGCCTTTACCGCTCCTGAACTCACCACAAAGTGAATATCACGACCACCCACGCCAAAATCAAGCATTTTACCAATATATTGCTTCAAACCTGCACGAATATCTTCATCGGTTGCCATATTTTCAGTTACTAAACTATTCCCAAACTCTGCCTTTTCAAGCTTCCAGTTTTTATCTTTATCTATTCGCACAATAAAAGAATTAAAACCACTAGCACCCAGCTCAACTACTCCTTTCAATTTACCATTGATAGGTTCAGGTGCTACATAGCTAAAGCTACTTTCGCTGCTAGCAGTTGCTTCAGTATCACTTGAAGAAGATGAGTTTTCGCTACTCGAAGTTTCGGAAGCAGGACCATTTTCGGGAGCTTTTGTATCAGTTTGAGATTGTTCTTCGGCACTTTTAGCCAACATACTTTTTCCCCAAGAAGTATTCTCAAAGACATATTTTCCACCAAAAAAGATAGTTCCAAGAATTACAAGCATTATCAGAAATCTTGAAAGAGGTGTTAGTTTGTTCATTTTCTTAATTAGTTTTATTTTTAAATTAAAATAAGTGTTGAGCAAAAATAGAGAAATAGTTTTATCAGCTCAATTAATTTTTTGAATGAGTGGTTGCGGGGCTTGATGGGGCCTTGTAAAAGGTTGATAAAGCTTACGATTATTTGTAATATTGTCATTCAATCAATTTAACCACATCATGCTTATTACTATTATATTCATCATTGGCTATTTGGCCATTGCATTCGAACACCCTATAAAAATTAATAAAACGGCTTCTGCCCTACTCGTTGGGACAATCTGTTGGACAGTATATGCAATGAGCGGCTCTGATAGTCATGCAATACAAGAGCACCTCTCTCATCATTTGGCTAGTATTGCAGAAATTTTATTTTTCTTGCTTGGAGCCATGACCATAGTCGAGTTAATTGATGCTCACCAAGGATTTAAGATTATTACCGACCAAATTTCAAGTAAAAGTGCCGTAACGCTTCTTTGGGTGATTAGTTTCTTAGCTTTTTTCCTTTCGGCTGCTCTTGATAACCTTACTACGGCGATTGTAATGGTTTCATTATTAAGAAAAATTATTGCTCATGCAGACCAACGTAAGTTTTTTGCTGGTGTGGTAATTATTGCAGCCAATGCAGGCGGGGCGTGGTCGCCAATTGGTGATGTGACGACCACAATGCTTTGGATTGGAGGGCAAATTATGGCTATAAATATCATGAAGGGCCTATTTATTCCAAGTCTAATCTCTTTGGTTGTACCGCTTGCAGCTATAAGTTTAAAATTGAAAGGCCAGCAAATTGATAGTAAGCTAGTTGAAGAGAAAGATTTTGCAGAAACTACTGCTAAAGAACGAAATACAATGTTTTTTGTAGGTTTAGGTTCGCTTCTTTTTGTACCGATTTTTAAAACAATCACCCATCTTCCTCCTTATATGGGTATGATGCTTGGTTTAGGAGTAGTATGGGTAGTTGGAGAAATCCTACATAGTGCCAAAGACGAAGAAGAACGCAAACCTTTTACAGCTTCTTATGCCCTAAGTCGAATAGATTCGAGTAGTATTCTATTCTTTTTAGGTATTTTATTGGCCATTGGCTGCTTAGAATCTACTGGTTTATTGAGCAATTTAGCTCAAAGTATGAATGATTCGATTGGTAATCAAGACCTTATCATTTTATTAATCGGCTTGGCCTCATCAGTAGTAGATAATGTTCCTTTAGTAGCCGCAACTATGGGAATGTACAACCTTTCAACATTTCCGACAGACCACCGAATTTGGGAATTTTTGGCCTATTGTGCGGGTACTGGCGGCAGTATTCTAATCATTGGTTCTGCGGCTGGAGTTGCAGTAATGGGTATGGAAAAAATTGATTTTATTTGGTATTTGAAGCGAATTTCACTTTTGGCACTTCTTGGCTATTTCGCAGGGGCAGTTGTCTATATAATTTTGTGAAAGCTCAGCCTTATTTCTAACCTTACGAAATTCTTAAAAACCAATTATCCTAAAATATTTGGAATATCGTTGACCGTTTTACACCTTTGCTTAAGTTTTAAACTTTAACTATACCAAAAACACAATGAAAAAATTTAGTCTTGCATTAGCTGCCTTTTTTGTAAGCACGTTGACTTTTGCTCAAACTGCCGATGAAGTAATAGCTAATTATGTAAAAGCAGTAGGTGGCAATGATGCTATCGCTAAAATTAAAGATTTATCTATGACCATGTCTGGCGAAATTCAAGGTCAGTCACTAGAAGTTTTGATTCAGAAAAAACCAACCAATAAATTCCTCCAAGCGATAAGTATCGTAGGTATGGGTGAAGTACAAAAGCAAGTTTGCGATGGTACAAAAGCTCAAATCGGTGGAATGCAAGGCTCTCAAGATATTACTGATGCAGAAAAAGTGAAAGCTATCGCAATGCAATCGTATATTGTTCCAGAAGCTCAATATGGTGCTTTAGGGGCAAAACTAACGTATATTGGTAAAGAAAAAGTAGGCGATGCCGATGCTCACAAACTTGAAGTTGCTATAGGTGAGGTAAAAATGACCGAATTTTATGATGCCACTACTGGATTTAAAATACGCCAAGTAATTACTGCTGAAACTCCGATGGGTACTCAAACTATCACTTCTGATTTTTCTGACTACAAAGATGTAAGTGGTATAAAAATTGCCCATAAAATGAACCAAGATTTAGGTATGGCCCAATTAGCACTGACAGCAACCAAAGTTCAAGCAAATACCAATTTAGCAGATGCTTTATTTGAAATTAAATAATGAATAGATTTTTTTCAAAAAATATAGTCAAAAAAAGGAGTAGCTTTATAGGGCTATTCCTTTTTTTATCCATGCATCTTTCTGCACAAACAAGATATGAGTTTTCACACCCACAAATGGGCACCATGTTTCGAGTAGTTGTTTATGCTTCCGATTCCATTCAAGCCAAAACCGCTGTTAAAAAGGCATTCATACGCTTAGATGAATTGAATATGATTTTGAGCGATTATAGAGAAGACAGTGAAACCAACACACTTTGTCGAACAGCAGGCAGTGACCAGTATGTAAAAGTTAGTGAAGATTTATGGAATATTTTACAGGAATCGGTCAAAGCAACTAAATATTCAGACGGTTATTTCGATGTAACTATTGGCCCGCTTAGTCAGTTATGGCGACGTATGAAAAGACAAAAGCAACTACCTACAAATTCACAAATTGCAGAAGCCAAACAAAGAGTTGGCATTGAAAAAATAGTTTTTGACTCTAAAAATCAATCTATTAAGCTTGATGTAAAGGGTATGCGTTTAGATTTTGGAGGAATTGGAAAGGGCTATGCCGAAGATAAAATGATGCAGATTCTGAAAGAAAATGGGATAAATTCTGCTTTGATAGAAGCTGGTGGAAATATTTTAGTTTCCGACGCACCTAACGATTCTCCAAAGGGTTGGGAAATTATCATAAAAAACATGAAATACTATTTAAAAAACCGCGGAATTTCTACTTCGGGCGATGTTTATCAATTTGTAGAGATTGAAGGGAAAAAATATGCTCATATTCTTGACCCAAAAACTGGAATTGGCTACGCAGAACCACACCAAATAAGTATCATTGCTAAAGATGGAAGCAGTTCGGATTGGCTCTCAACCGCCCTTTATTTAATGCCTGCAATTGATGGCCAAAAACTTGCAAAAAAGTTAAAAGCTAAGGTTTTATAGGCTTTTTTAATTATGCATTAATCATTCCCTTTCTCTATCAGCTTGATTATTGTTTGACTGCCAATATTAGAATTCGGCATAATAATAATATTGCCAACTTCGTCAATTAATGTAGTTTGACGCAAATCAATATCATTTACCCTACCCATAATATCGCCTACTTTAATTTTCTCCCCAATTTTGAATGGCTTATAAACAATCAACAAAACTCCACTGATAATATTGCTGAGTGCTTGCTGAGATGATAAACTTACTACGATTGAAATAAGTCCCGCACCTGCTAAAATCGTATGGCTCAAAGTATAAAAGGCAGGAATAAAAGAAAAAGCAAGGCCAATTCCAATCAACCAAATGGCGGTAGTTGTAAGATGTTGAAAAAACTTTATTCGTGTAATATCAGCTTTTTCAGATAAGTTTTTGATAATATTTTTGAAAAGAATTTTTTGTAGTAAAAGATTAACAATAAATGCTGCCAGCAAACAAAACAACATCATGAAAATGCGTTCGGTATCATTAATCAGAATTCTAAGCATAATTTATTCTTTATCTTCTTTAAGTGTGTAAGTCAACTTCGTAATAAAAAAAACATCAGTATTAGCTAGCTCATTATTACGCTTTACGCTTTGATAACCATAAGCCAAAAAACTATGACCATACCAAGCTGCTAAATTTGTGCGAGCTACATCAACGATTCTATCAGTTTCTGAAGAAGCTTTGATATCAAAATTTTCTAAATTTTTAACTTTTTCATTTCCTTTAATTACAGCAGTACGAATAAGTTTTTCATCGGGATATGCCAAAATATGATAATCATTTTGTTGAGTAATTTGCACTTTAGCATTGAGCTCACTACTTTCTATATCTTTCAATGATACACTATTATCCCATAGTAATTTACCTGTTTTATCAAAGCCACAAATAATGGCGTGTGAGTATCTAAAATTATTATAAACATCCCCATTAATTCGGTAGCTTCGCCAGTTATTCCAAACAGCCGAGCCACTTCCTTGTGGTGGTTTATATTCTGGATAAAATATCTCGGCCAACATTATCCAACCCTCATTTGAAGGAACAATATCATGTAAAAATAACCGATACCTTAGTTTTACATCTTTACCTTTTTGTTTTTTCTCTTTGATTCGCTTTTTAATTTTTTCTTCTCGCTTGGCATTCATGAAACCAAAGAAATTATTCAAATCAGCAAAATTAATATATTGAATTTTAGATTCTTCATTCAAATAATCGACATAAAACCCTAATGCTAAAGAAGAACAACCATCGGCATAATTACCTACTAAAATCGGATTTTCTTTATCAATATTCAGAATCTCGCCTGTTATAGGTGTAGTATCTCGATTTCCCAATGATAAGGTTTTTAATAGTTTCCCTTCATAAGAATACTTCTTGACAATAAACTGACAAGTACGGTCATTTTTAAGCATTAAATACAAAAACTCTCCGTGCTCATCAACATCCAATTCATTGATTACCAAGTGATTGCTATGTATTTCTGGTAAGACTTTTGAAGTATAATCAAAAAAGCTAAACATTACTACAACTGGTCTATCGTTATATTTACCACCAATGTAGGCCTTACTTTTCATCACCACAAAATGCTCAATATCCATGCTGGTGAGCAAATTACCTTCAGCGTACGTTTTATCCCCTGTCTCGTAGTCAACCCTTAAAACACTTATTTCATTTTTTCCAACTTTTCTGAATAATACAAAAATGTATCTTTCATTACGGTAAGTTTTTATCAAATCATAATCAGGTTCGGGAATGAAAGAAGTCTTCCATACTTGCGTTAATGTGCTATCAAATTTTATAAATTCAAAAGTAGATTTCTGGTGAAAAGGCTCTACTTTCGACTGCATCAACAGAACTCCTTTTTCTTTGAGGGGAATCAACAAATTTTCTTCTTCAATATCATTTCGTTGAATAAACTCAAGTCTTTTAGTTTGTGTAAGTTGAGCAAACGACGCACCTACCGCAGTTAAAAAGAAAGTGATTAAAGTTATTTTCTTAAAATAGTTTTTCATGATTTCGTGGTCGAATGTGCAGTTCCTCGAAAACCTAACTCGATAACTTCTAAGTTAGACATTTTTCCTGAATCCAAGATAAATCTAAGTAAAGTTTTCATTTTATGAAATCCCTCTTTACCAGCAGCCCCAGGATTTAAGTAAATCATATTATTCATGGAAATATCACGCATTGCTCTTAGAATATGTGAATGTCCACACACAAAAACATCGGGTATTTTTACTTTGAACTGTTTTTTTACAGCTGGATTATATTTCGGAGGAGCACCGCCAATATGGGTCATCCAAATTTCTAAACCTTCGAGTGTAAAATGCTGATTTTCTGGTACTCGCCACTGAATTTCCTTGCTATCAATATTACCAAAAACAAAGCGAGTTGGTTTGAATCTTTCAAGCTTTTCTATTATTTCAATTGACCCAATATCTCCTGCATGCCAAATTTCATCACAATCTTTGAAGTGTTCAAATACTGCTTCATCTAAAAAACCATGTGTATCGGATATTAAACCAATTTTGGTCATTTTTTATTTTATAAAAGGTTTCACTGAATGAATTCAGTAGTTAAAAGACCGAATGATTTATTTTATCTTTAAAACTGAATAAATTCAGTTTAGTTATTTACTTTTTCCCTTTTCATTCATTTCTCTCAACTTCAAATACTTCATAGTACCATATACACTTTGTGCAAAAGACCAAACAAAGCCACGGTATCCGTTCAAAAAATTAAGTCGAATGAGGTATTCTGTCAAGAAAGTAATTGGGAACTTAGTGATAACTTTAAGTATGGAAGCCCCTTTTTTTCGTCGAAATAATTCGTTGGCTCCGCGAGTGGAATAATTGTTGATTTTCAGAAAAACTTCAGCCAAATCTGTATAGCTATAATGGATAATGTGATTTTTTAAAGTTTTTATTTTTCCTTTAAGTTCAACATCCTCGTGCACTTCACGGTCATTATAATTGCCGAATTTCCTATTAAAAAGTCGCAAATGTGGCATTTTATATTCCCTTCCATAACGCATGATTCCTCCTAAAAAGAAAAGTGTATTGGGAATCATATATCCTTGATAGTCATCACTTTGCAATGAAATATTAATTTCATTTTTCAATTCTTCGGTTACTACTTCATCCGAATCTACAATGAAAATCCAATCGTTTTTTGCCTTATCTACCGCATAACGTTTTTGAGTACCAAAACCATCAAATTTACGATATTCAATCTTACACCCGAATTCCTCGGCCACATTTAAAGTGTCGTCAGTACTTCCGCTATCGAGCACAAAAACTTCATCAGCCCAGCCAACTACTGCAATTAGCACTTCTTTAATCGTACGTATATTATTAAGTGTAAGTATTACTACAGAAATTTTCATTGAAGGGGGTTTTACGACCAAAGTTAAGATTTTTGATTTTATCATGATAATTTTGAGAAAATATTTTAACGCTCATATCTTTTCTAATCCAATCATCGTTATGATTTTTACAATGGCTATTTTACATGCCATAAAATTATTTTTCTATGCCTAATCTGCTGTGGCAATTAAAAAAAATCAACCATGCAAAGACGAAAATTCCTCAAAGAAACCTTCTCCAAACTTCCTATTCCTTTTATTACTCCCGTTTTACTGAGTTCGGCTTGTAACAAAGAAACAATAAACCCAAGTAGCAAATCAGTACTCATTATTGGAGCGGGTATTTCTGGACTTGCTGCTGCCAAAAAATTAAAAGAAACAGGTTTTCAAGTAAAGGTACTGGAAGCACAAGGCCGAATTGGTGGTCGTTTACGAACCAATAGAAGTTTAGGTATCGCTTTTGATGAAGGGGCAAGTTGGATTCATGGAATTGATAAAAACCCAATAACTACTTTAGCCCAAGAAGCTGGAATGACCACCGCGTTCACCGATGATGACAGCAAGAAGTCATTTGATATTGGTGGTATAGTTCGAAGTACAATTTTGTATGATAAGACAGAGGATGAATATTATTCGATGCTAGAATCTTTGATGAAAAATGGTAGTGCGAATGAGAGTTTCGAAGCAGTTTTTAATAAAATGTATCCTACTAAAATCAATGATAGATTATGGAAATTCTTTCTTTCAACCTACCTAACTTTCGACACGGGCGATTTAGATAAGCTTTCATCTACGTTGTATGATGAAGGAGAAGTTTTTAATGGTGTAGAAACCATTTCTATCAACGGCTATGATACTATTCCAACGTATTTATCGAAAGGGCTTGATATTCAATTGAATCAGCGAGTCACAAAAATCGACTATTCAAATGCCAAAGTACAAGTTTTTCATGGGGGAAATATTAGCGAAGCAGACTATGTGTTGGTAAGTGTTCCATTAGGTGTGCTTAAAGCCAATACGATTAATTTTATTCCAACGCTTCCAAATTCTAAGCAAAATGCAATTCAGAAAATTGGAATGAGTTGCGTGAATAAGTTTTTACTTACTTGGAATACTGCATTTTGGGACAATGTTCAGTATATTTCTTATACGCCAGAAATTCGTGATAAGTTTAACTATTTTGTAAACCTAAAAAAGGCACAGCCTAACGTTAATGCACTTATGACTTTTGCTTATGCCAATTATGCACGGCAAACCGAAAAAATGTCTGATGCACAAATTATTGATGAAATAATGGCTCATTTGAAAGATATGTATGGCAATAATATTCCCAAACCAACAAATATGCTTCGTACCAAATGGGGTGGAAATGAAAATAGTTTTGGTTCTTATTCATTTACTGCCGTGGGTACTGAAATGCAACATTTTGAAGATTTAGCCGAAGAATTAAATGACCGACTATTTTTTGCTGGTGAACACACAGAAGTTGATTACTTTTCAACGGCACATGGAGCATATTTAAGCGGAATCAGAGAAGCAGATAAAATAATTAACCTTCTTTAAAGGAACTAAATTGGACAATGCTTATTTTAGAATAATAGGCATAAAGTATTTTTTTATAAAATTTAACAAAAAATGATTGAAACGCACGCTCATATTTATGACGAGCAATTTGACCAAGACCGTGATGTGATGCTCGAAAGGGCTTTTTCTTCTGGTATAAAACAAATTTGGATGCCCAACTGCGACCACGAAACAATTGATGGCATGTTGGCACTTGAAAAACAATATCCTGATATTTGCCACGCCATGATGGGGATACATCCTTGTTATGTCAAAGAAAATTTTGAAGAAGAATTAGCACTTGTTGAGGAATGGTTAGAACGTAGAAAATTTATTATGATTGGCGAAATTGGTCTTGATTTCTATTGGGATTTAACTTTTGTAGCTCAACAAGAAGAAGTTTTCTTACGTCAACTGGCTTTAGCCAAGAAATATAATTTGCCGATTTGTATCCATTCTCGAAATTCTAAAGATAACCAACATAATGCCATTTTGCGTTGCATTGAGCTAATCAAACAATTTGGTTGGTCAGATTTACGTGGCATTTTTCACTGTTTTTCAGGTAATTTAGAAGAAGCCAAAAAAGTAGTTGAAATTAATTTCTTATTGGGCATCGGTGGGGTAGCTACTTTTAAAAATGGAGGTATGGATAATGTTTTGCCGCACATTTATTTAAAAAATATTGTGCTCGAAACTGATTCACCCTATTTGGCTCCTGTACCTTTCCGTGGCAAACGCAACGAGGTTTCTTATATAGAATTAGTGGCTCGCCGCATAGCCGAAATCAAACAAACAGATTTCAGCGAAGTAGTACAGCAAACTACCAAAAATGCACTATCTTTGATAGCATAGCATTTATTTACCACTCAAACTCTATGAATATTTTTGTTACACTTACATGGCTCATTATTTTTTGTTCGATATTTTCTTATATCAACATCAAATTTCTCAAACTACCTAATAGCATTGGTTTGATGCTGATTGCCGTAATGATGTCATTAGGAATCTTGGTCATTTCAAAAAGTTATCCAGATGCCGAAGTATTTAAAACATTTGTAGAAAGCTTTAATTTTTCAGACTTCCTGCTTGAATATATGCTTTGTTTCCTACTTTTTGCGGGTTCTTTACATGTAAATATTCAGCAGCTCAATGAACAAAGGCGTCCGATTATCGTATTTACTATGCTGGGGGTACTTTTAGCCACTTTTCTAATTGGCTATGCTCTATATTGGTTGGCACCAGTTTTTGGTTTTGATATTCCGCTTGTTTATTGTTTTTTGTTTGGAGCCTTGATTTCTCCAACCGACCCAATCGCGGTTTTAGGGATTCTAAAAGAGGCCAAAGTACCTAAAAATGAGGAAGTGATTATTACGGGAGAATCGCTCTTTAATGATGGAGTAGGAGTTGTTGTTTTTCTTACAATTCTCCACACACTCGAAGAAAATCATGCTGCCTCATTATCTTTTCAAGCAATATGGGAAACATTTTTAATTGAAGTTGGCGGTGGTTTATTACTTGGCTTCTTAATTGGTTATGCAGGAAATTTATTACTTAAAACCATTGACCATTACCAAACTGAAGTAATGATTACCCTTGCCATGGTCATGGGAGGCTATACGCTGGCTAAATACTTGCACACTTCAGGACCTTTAGCTATGGTCGTAGCGGGTTTATACATTGGAAATGTTGGAAGAAAAACCGCGATGTCGGATATTACCAAACAACAAGTCGATACTTTTTGGGGACTGATTGATGACCTCCTCAATGCCTTTCTTTTTGTGTTGATTGGCTTTGCTATTGTCAATATTCCTAATTTATTCACTTATAGTTACATTGGTATTGCAACTATCTTAGTCGTACTGATAATCAGGTATTTATCAATCATAATACCCTTTAAAGCCTTAAATTTTAAAGAGGTTTTAAACAAAAACTTCCCATTTGTGATGACTTGGGGAGGACTTCGTGGTGGAATTTCTATTGCTTTGGCTCTTTCACTCCCAGATTTTGAGCAAAAACCTGTCATTATTAGTATAACCTATATTGTGGTTTTATTTGCTGTTTTGGTACAAGGTTTGAGTTTAGGCAAATTAGTTGGATATTTACAAAAGAAATCAAATTAAGCCTTTGAATTTAAAAACCATTCTTCTCGGAATTCTTTTTGCTGCGTTGTGGGCTTCGGCTTCAGCAGCTGCTAAAATTGGCCTTCGCTCGGTTGAACCACTTGTGCTTTTTCAGTATAGGTTTATTGTTGCTGGACTTGGCATGTTGGCCTACTCGATTTTTATCCAAAAAGACCGACTACCACAAGGGAAAGAATGGAAAGAACTAACCATTTTTGGCTTACTGAATGTAACACTTTATTTAAGCTTTTTCGTATTGGGCGTTAGTGAAGTTGCTGCTGGAATTGGGAGTTTATCAACCGCCACAAACCCGTTATTTATTAGTGTTTTATCGGCCATTTGGTTGGGTAGAAAAGTTAAATCTTCTGAATGGATGGCGGTTTTTCTTGGAATGATTGGCGTTGGACTCGCCTGTTACCCACTCATACAAAATAGCTTTGCCACACCTCTCGGCCTATTCTATATGTTTTTGTGTATGCTTTCTTATTCAATAGGTACTATTTATTATTCAAACATCGACTGGAAACTTTCTCGCACAGCCATCAATGGTTGGCAAGTATTTCTTGGTGGTTTATTAATGCTTCCACTTACCTTATTGATGCATAACAAACCCAACAACTACAACCTAACTTTTTATTTATCAGAGTTTTGGCTAATTGTGCCAGTATCGGTTATTGCCGTAAATCTATGGCTCTATTTGCTTAAAGTCGATGCAGTAAAAGCTTCATTTTATTTATTTTTATGTCCTATTTTTGGTTTCATCTATTCGTATTTTCTACTCGATGAACCCATTACCTATCATACTTTTCTCGGTACAGCTTTAGTAATAGTTGGACTTTATGTGGGTCAGCGTGAAAAATTAAGTAAATCGTAGGCATTTCAGCTATTTTTAATAAAAAATATAAACCTTTCATACAGTTTTTGGTCAAAAAGAAAGTTTTTTTATATAATTTCGTTATCAACTAAAGCTATCGACCTGACACTTCTATGAAATTTACTTTTCTCGCAGCATTTTCAACTGCAGCTATACTCACCTCAACTCTCATGCACTCATGTGCTCCAAAAGAGGTTATTGATGTAAATGCCGCTAGTTTTGATCTAATTCAAGATAAAATTCTGACAAAAAACTGTGCAATTAGTGGTTGTCATGCATCTGAAAGTGATGGCACTTATGCACAACATAAACTTGTTTTAGCTAAGGGAAAATCTTACAAAAATTTATTCGAAATTGACCCAACTAATGTTGGTGCAAAACAAGATGGATTTAAACGAGTAAAAGCCTTCAAATCGCTCGAAAGCTTATTTTACCATAAGCTTATTTATGATAATTCTCACCATAATGGTAAATCCTATGGAGCTGTAATGCCCTTAGGTAGCGACTTACTACCAGAAGGTCAGATTGAATTTATTAGAAGATGGATTGAAGCAGGTGCACCAGAAACTGGCAACGTTGCCGACCCTTCACTCCTCAATGACACAACACCAAGTGCGGCAACTTTTACTGGTTTACCTGTCCCGGCCGCGGGTACGGGGTATCAAATGACCTTAGATAAGTTTGAGGTAGCTCCAAATTTTGAAAGAGAGTTTTTTGTTCGAAAGCCATTAGGTAATACCGAGACCGTTTATGTGAATCGTATGCAAATAAGTATGCGTCCGGGTAGCCATCATTTTATTTTATATGGCTTTAGAAATAATGTAAACCTAGCACCGTTAAACCAAGTAAGAGATTTACGTAACTCTGACGGCTCTTATAATCTCGTAACATTTGCACAGATGGGCAACCATGTGTTTAATTTTGGTGGAAGCGAGGCAAATTCTGATTATACTTTTCCTGAAGGAACAGCAGTTGAAGTACCTGCCAATGCCACTTTTGATATGAATTCGCATTACTATAATAAAGGAACCAAAGCTTTGAGTGGTGAAGTAGATATCAACCTTTATACTACCAAAAAAGAAAATGTAAAGAATGTTTTAAAGGTAATTGATTTCGGGAATCAAAACCTTAATCTACCGCCCAAACAAAGAACCGTTCTTACAAAAGACTTTACTTTTGATAAAAATGTAAAAATTGTCATGTTGTTTTCACACACGCATAAATATGGCGAAAAATTTGAGATTTTGATAAAAGGTGGTGCGAGAAATGGAGAAGTTGTTTATACCTCAACTAATTGGGAACATCCTGAAAAAATTAATTATGCACCTTTTATTTCTCTCAAAAAAGGAGAAGGTCTCACATCAAGAATTACCTATAACAATACCTCTGACCAAACCGTGCGTTTTGGACTTACAACTGAAGATGAAATGGGTATCATCTTTGGTTATTATTACGAAGAGTAAATGAACGTTATTTGGATTTTATGATAGAATTTTTCTAAAATTCCTCAATAATGAAGGCAAAACTGCTACTTTTTTTAGGTTTCACTCAGTTAGTATTCGGCCAATCTAACTTTGCTTCAAAGTTATCTGATGCCGCCATTGAACTTACTAAACACAAAGTAGAATATGACCCCACCTATTTTATCATAAAATATCCAAACGGCGATGTGCCTAGTAATAAAGGCGTATGCACCGATGTTGTTGTAAGAGCATACCGAAAATTAGGAATTGATTTACAAAAGGAAGTGCACGAAGATATGAAAAAACACTTCGAAAAATATCCGAAACGTTGGAAACTCAAACATACCGATAAAAATATCGACCATCGAAGAGTACCTAATTTGATGATATTTTTTTCAAGGCACGGCACGGCAAAACCCATCACCAAAAATCCAAAAGATTATCAAGTTGGCGATATTATTTGTTGGCTTTTAGAAGATAATCTTACGCATATTGGCATCGTAGTTAATAGAAAATCAAGCGATGGACAAAGACCTTTGATTGTTCATAATATCGGTGCTGGACAAGTAATGGAGGATTGTTTGTTTAATTACAAAATTATTGGGCACTACAAATACGAGAAATTCTCTCCTACCGTGATTTCGAAGTAAATCTAGATAATTTATTTATTCAACCAAAGACAAGCCAATCATAAAGCTATACTCTCCTTATATCAATTTTTCATTTGAATAGTTAAGCCATTTCATCAATTTAGGGGTCAAAATTTGAAAAAGCTATAATAATGAAATTAACTTTCTTTTTACCCCTGCTTCTGCTTTGGGGTTTACTCAACTGTAATAATTCACACCAAAACGATAACTTCGTTATTCGAACTCCACGTAGTCCACAAACACCTTATTTTATTATTCAGTCAGATAAAGAAATTGTTGATGACCCAAAACGCACAGCCAATTTAAAAATCGTTTTGGGTGATAGTGTAATCTTTCAATCTCCAATCGGAATTGAACTTAGAGGAGCTAGTTCACAGCTATTTTACGATAAAAAATCTTATGGATTTGAACTTAGAAATGAAAAAAATGACTCAAAAGCGGCATCGATTTTAAATTTATCCAAAAACTCTGCTTGGATATTACATGGCCCTTACGGAGATAAAACATTACTTCGAAATGCCGTGGCTTACAAATTATCCAATGATATTGGCAGATATGCTTCTCGAACTGAATTTGTTGAGGTTGAAATTAATGGAAAGTTCATGGGATTTTATGTATTAATGGAAAAACTCAAACAAGATAATGACCGAATAAAACTAAGTAAATTGAGCAAAAATGACACTTCAGCTAATAAAATAACAGGTGGGTATATCATTAAAATTGATAAAACAGCGGGCAATAATCCTGAAGAATCAAACTATACTGAAGAAAACTCTTTCGCTTCTCAATTCGATTTTAAAGGGAAAATAACTACTCAACAAACGCCCCATTTTCTTTACGAATACCCTAAGCCTAAAAACATTAATTCTATTCAAAAGACCTATATTCAAAATTACATCCATAGCTTTGAGAAAGCCTTGGCTTCAGATAATTTTAAAGATGAACAAAAAGGTTATCGTTCTTATATAGATGTCGATAGCTTTGTTGATTATTTCATTCTCACGGAGTTATTTCAAAACCATGATGGTTATCGCCTAAGTACTTATCTTCAAAAAGACCGTGATAAAAAGCTACAAATGGGACCGATTTGGGATATTGACATTGCTTTTGGCTCAGATAACGGCTTTTGTGATGGCATGAACCGCCACGCATGGGTTTACCAATATAACCAATACTGCTCAGAAGATACTTGGCTTGTACCTTTTTGGTGGAAAAGATTAATTACTGATGAATATTTCAAACAAAAGTTGGTTAGCCGTTGGCAAACACTAAGAACTCAAGAATTATCTGATAATCAATTATATAAAGTTGTTTCTACTTATAATGAAAGCATTACAAATAGAAATATGGTTGCCAGAAACTTTGAAAGATGGAATATCCTAAATCATCGAATTACACCCAACTCAACAAAGGGTTCGCATGAAAAAGAGATAAGTCGAATGAAGCAATGGCTCAAAGAACATGCTCATTGGATTGATGAAAAGATTGGTACTTTATAGAAATGTTTTCTTTAAAATTTCTAAATTGCTTTCCAATATTCAACTCTAAAATTAGCATTATTCAATGTCACATCAACTCAACCGTCGAGATTTCATCCGACAAAGTAGTCTTGCCGCACTAGGCTTGGCCTTTACTCCAACCTTTGCTCGTAAAGTTGCTCCAAGTGACCGCCTGCGTGTAGCTCATATTGGTATCAACGGCATGGGTAGCCAACATCTCAAATGGTTTGCTGGCTTACCAGAAGTAGAAATCGTAGGGCTGTGCGATTTAGACAAAAATCATCTAGCTAAAGCACAGAAATTATTACAAGACCTACACCCTGACAATAAAGCACAAGGTTACGAAGATTTTCGACACATTCTTGACCGCAAAGATGTAGATGCTATTACTTGTGCAACTCCTGACCATTGGCATTCGCAAGTAGCAATTATGGCATTTCAAGCAGGAAAAGATGTTTATGGAGAAAAACCTCTTTCATATAATGTACGAGAAGGGCAACAGATGCTAAAAGCTATGAAAAAATACGACCGTATTTTTCAGTTAGGCACACAAATTCATGCAGGTGAGAATTATCATCGTGTGGCAGAAATTATTCAATCAGGAGCAATCGGTAAAGTAAAAACAGTTAGACTTTGGAAAACAGGTTTTCCACCAGTTCTCGGGCCATCAAATTACCAAAATCCGCCTGAAGGCCTCAACTGGGATATGTGGCTTGGCCCCGCTCCTTATTCACAATATACACCAGAGCGTTGTCATTTTACTTATCGCTATTTCCTTGATTATTCTGGCGGTGTTTTTCAAGATTTCTGGTGCCATATTGCGGATGTGGTTTGGTGGGCAATTGACCCTAAAAATCTTACACGTATAAGTGCCAAAGGAGAAGCTCCAGAAGGAACAGGTGATGCCCCAAAATGGATTGATATTGAGTATGATTTTGAAGATTTAAAACTCTATTGGACTTCTACTCCACCAAACGTACCCGGTGCTGAAAAAAGAGGAATTGGTGCTTATTTCGAGGGCGAAAAAGGTACACTTATCTGTGATTATAGTTCGAAAGAAATAACAATCAATGGGGTAACGATGACTGATATTCCGGAGATTCCAAAAACGATTATTCGCTCAGAAGGTCACCAACAAAATTTCGTTACGGCTGTAAAAAATAGAACTCAACCCCAATCGAACCTTGAATATGCTCGAAAAATGACCATGCCAATGCATTTAGGACTGATTTCGTATCGCCTTGGAAGAGAACTACATTGGAATCCGAAAAAAGAAAAGTTCAAACATGATGCCGATGCCAATGCCTTACTCTCACGAGAGCCTAGAAAAGGTTGGGATTTAGTATAAACCAAAATTAAAACTTTATCAGATGAAATCATACCTCATCATATTTGCTGCATTTTTGCTTGTTTCTTGCAAAAATAGTGAAGAATTGGAAAATCTTAAGAAAGAGAATGCTGCCCTTGTCGCCCAAGTAAATGCCTTAAAAGCTGGGACAGAAGCCAAAGGGCCTAAGTATATGTTAAAACTAAAGTTGAAACAATCGCATCTTTCTTTAAGTATAAAAAAGCATATAAAAGATGCCGTAAATGCGATTGAGTTTGAACTCCCCGTTGATAAAGAGTTTTATGATTCTGTTTCTGAAGGAACTGAAATTATAGATAAGTTTCGTTTTGGTTCAATGGTTCTTTACGGTAGCTTAGGCGATTGGGAAATGACCGTGAAGGAGAAATATATAAAATAAAAATCTTTAAATCGGGCCTTCGGCTTCGCTCAGGCACCGATTTTGAAATTATTATCAAATTTCTCAAATTCTTAGTAGAGCACATAAATATCGGCTTCGTTTAGGCACAGATTTGAAAATTTTAAAAGATTTCTCAAATTCAGACTACTAAACTGACTGGTGCCTGAGCGAAGCCGAAGGCAAGGCATTTGGTTAAATTCAGACAACTTTTACTAACACAACTTTATGCGTGGCTTCATGTATATTTTAAAATGCTTTGATGGTAGTTACTACACTGGAAGCACTACCCATCTTGAACTTCGAATACAGCAACATCAGAATGGAGAAGGTTCAAATCATACAAGAAAACATCGACCTGTCGAACTCGTTTATTATGAAGCGTTTGATAGAATAGATGAGGCTTTTCTTAGAGAAAAACAAATTCAGAAATGGAGTAGAAAAAAGAAAGAAGCTTTGATAAAGGGAGATTTTGATGAATTACACAAACTTGCTGAATGTAGAAATGAAAGCCATTTTCGGGCCTTCGACTTCGCTCAGGCACCGAATGACCCTACTTTGGCAGTAAATGACTTCGCTCAAAATCATACTGATTCTGAATGTACACAAAACTAAAAAACACCTAAGCTTGAATTATAATTTATTATGATTCAAGCTTAAGGATTTTTCATAAAATCGGTGCCTGAGCGAAGCCGAAGGCCCGATTTTATGAAAAAAGCGAAGCAAAAGCCATAAAAACTTTTACTTCGCTTTTAAATATACTATCAGTCAATCAAATATTATTTAGCAATTTCCATGCTTACTTGACGAGCATTGATAGTTTTACCTTGCATTCCTTCCAATACACGCTTTACATCTGCCTGTGGAACTTCAACAAAGCTAAATTTATCATAAATATCAATTTGTCCGATTGCACGACCTGCAATGCGAGTCTCAGATGTAATCGCACCAACAATATGGTTTGGTGCAACGTTGTCTTTACGACCTAGGCTTAAAAACAAACGTACCATATCACCATTAGCTGAACCACGCGATGGCCCACCTTCACGGCGTCTTTCTCTTGGTTCGAAACGACGCTCGCGAGATTGTCCAAAATCACGACCACCATCACGGCTATCTCTACGACCTGAAGTGCTTCTTGAATCGCGACTACCAAAACGGTCATTGCTTCTTGACTCACGATAGCTATCTGATAATTGATTATCCGAGAATTCACTCTTAATTGTACCCACCTGCATCTTAATTAATGCCGACATAATTTGTACATCAGAGTATCCTTCATTACTTAATTCATTGATGATATCTTCGTAATTTTCTTCGATACCTGCTGTAAGCGTTTCTCTTACTTGCTCAACAAACTTTTGATGACGCGTTTTAATCAACTCAGCCAATGTAGGAATTTGGCCTTGTTCGATTTTAACTTTTGTATAGTATTCTATTTCACGTAAACGAGATTTCTCACGACCAGAAATAAACATAAATGCTTTTCCTGTTTTACCAGCACGGCCTGTACGACCAATACGGTGAACATAATACTCTAAATCTTGCGGTACATCATAGTTGAATACAGCATCTACCCCCGAAACGTCAATACCACGAGCAGCTACGTCGGTAGCTACTAAAATTGTTGTAGTACCAGCACGGAACTTATTCATTACTTGCGTACGTACTTGCTGACGCATATCACCATGAAGACCTTCAGCGGCGTAACCACGAATCTGTAATTCGCTCACGATTTCATCAACTTTTGATTTTGTATTGGCAAATACCAACATCAATTTCAAGTTGTTTACATCTATCAAACGAGTCATAACTTCCATTTTAGCCTCACGGCGTACTGGGAAGAAAAATTGTTCAATATTTGCATTTGAAATTTCAGTTTTAACCGTACGAATAACTTCTGGGTCTTTTTGGAAACGCTTAGCAATTGAAAGAATTTCTGGCGACATAGTTGCCGAGAAAAGTACAGTTTGGCGTTCGTCTGGTGCATAAGACAAGATTTTCTCAATATCTTCTCTAAAGCCCATATTAAGCATCTCATCTGCCTCATCTAAGATAGCCATTTTAATGCTACTCAATGATAATGTCTTGCGGTCGATGTGGTCCATGATACGGCCGGGAGTACCAACTACAATCTGAACACCTTTTTTCAATGCTAAAAACTGACGCTCATACGATTCACCACCATAAATAGCAGCTACATGAAGGCCTTTTTTATACTTTGCAAGCTTTTGAATTTGCTCTTTTACTTGCAATGCCAACTCGCGTGTTGGACACATTACCAATACTTGTGTGTTTTTGTCTTCAACATCTACTGCTTCAATGGCAGGAATACCAAAAGCAGCAGTTTTACCTGTACCAGTTTGAGCTTGTCCGATTACGTCACCGCCACGCAAAACTGCAGGAATCCCCTGAGATTGAATTGGTGTTGAAAACTCGAAACCCATCTCTTCTACTGCACGAAGAATGTACTCTGAAACTGGGAGGTCAGAAAATTTTACTTGTTCCATTAAGGATATAATGTTTTAGTCGGAACGTACACTGCCGTTCTCACGCAAGACCGTGAATTGCCCCGATAGCCGAAAAAAATTGATAAAGCAAATGATGAGAACCACCCGTTGCTGCTCTGAAAGGAAATTGAATGAAGGAATAATACTCTTCAAAACGATTTAATTGACGCAGAGGCCCAAAACGGATGTGCCTTTTATTACTACAACACAAAAGTACAGCCAATAATTTTATAAAGCAAGCATTTGAGCTAAAGTTTGTATTTTTTTTATAAACCTATCTAGATTACTATAAATAAAAGGTTACTTTTTATTATTAAAATCAGTTAAAAATCCTTGATAATCATATTGATAAATAAAAAACTCTAATGTTCACAATTAATTAATTTATATAATTTTTTCAAGATTTTATTGTTTGATTTAGATTTTACTTAGTTTACCAAACAAATAAGTGAATGTATAGTTGATAGCTCTTCTAAACTAAAAACTTAGATTACCATTAATTAGGTAGGTAAATAAAAAATAAAACGCCTCTTCAAAATATTTATTGAAGAGGCATTTTATTAATTCGAACGCTAAATTATTTATGGTTTTAACCATTGGTTTCTTAGTTTCAATTGCTCAGCACTTGGGCTTTCAGCCAATTTCAATACATTTCTTTGCTTTACTTCTACTAAAATCGCGGGAGCAGAAAGTTTAATAATCTCTTCTTTTCCTTCAGCATTTTTACGAGCCACTTCCACCGTCACCATTTCTCCTTCTTTGGTATTTGCGTTGAAATCTGTCATAATTGTCTGAATTTTCATCATTTCCATAGCTTGGCCATTGATAGAAATTAATTCATCATTGGCTTTATATCCCATTTGTTTACCAAATTCGTTGACTTTATCAATACTCGTAATTTTCAAACGACCAGTTTGTTGGTTAAAACCAATGGCTACACCACCCAAACTCGCTTGTTTTACCGTGGCTTCTGAAATATAGTCAATCCCTACACTTTGTAGAATTTCTGCCAATGGAAGTGGTTCTTTTCCTTCAACATAGGTTGCAAAAAATTGGCGAATTTCAGGATAAGTCAAAGAAGTAATTTTATCGAATAATTCATCATCTTTAAACGAAACCGTTTTACCATAAGTTTTCGATAAATCTTGCATTAAAGATTGCGTTCCGTACTTTCCATCTGATAACTGACGAAGCTTAATATCTAAACATAGACCTATCAAAGCTCCTTTGTTATAAACATTCATGTACTGGTTTTTGTACTTATCCAAAACATTGGCACTCATTTCTGTAAATGGCAAATTATCTTTCATGCTTTTCATGGTCGAGACCTTTTGACGAAGCATATCCAAATACTTTGGCAGCGTAATAAGATTATATTTTGCTTGCATGTGCCCAGCAGCATATTCAGTTAAACCTTCGTACATCCAAAGGTGTTTCGACATTTTTGGAGCATTATAATCGAAATTCCCAATTTCTTCTGAGTGGATGTTTAATGGAGTTACAATATGAAAGAACTCATGAGACGCTACATCTTTTACTGTCTGTGAAAGTGACTCTGAAGTTCCTTCTGGTAAATAATAAAATGAAGAATATGAGTGTTCTAAAGCCCCAAAACTCGTCAGATTCGGGTTATCAGAAAGTACAATTAAGAAAGCATATTTTTTGATTGGAAGTTTTCCTCCCAAATATTCTTTTTGTGCTTCAAGCAAAGTATTTATGTTTGCTGCAATTTCTTTGGAAGATGCTTTTTTATTTGGCGAATACACCGAAACCAAAATATCCGCTCCACCAATTTTTAAAACTGTTGTATCGGGCTGTGTGTAAAGAATTGGAGCATCAACCAAATCCATGTAGTTATTCATCTCAAAAATATCAGTAGTAGCAGTACTGCTTTTGGCTACCATTGAAGTTGAACCATAAAAACCACTCGGCTTTGTGAAGGTAACTTGATAAGGCACTTGCTTCATTCCATCAAAATACCCAAAGAAACAATGCGTATTGATTGAATATTCTTTGTTGGCAACTATATCAGAACCAGTTGGTTCAAAAATCTTTGTGCCTTTAATCTCAGGAGAATCCCACGTATCATCAATCTTATAGCTAATATTATGGAGCTTTTTCGCATCTTTAATTGTATAGCTATTTACATCTAACTTATTAGTAGTCAGTAAATTTCCTTTAGAATCGAATGCTTTAAAATCTGATAAATAGCGGCCATAATCATCAGTTGAATAAGTGCCCGGAACTGTTTTTGGGAGGCGAAATATAATCTCTTCTGATTCTATTTTTGGATTAATCAGCGTAACTTCTAATTTATCATCTACAACCTTCGTCAAATCAACCGAATATTGATAAGTAGAGCCATTTGAAGCTTGTGAGGAACTAACCACTGCCTTTTTTGTACAGCTTGCCATGAGCAAACCAAAAGACAGTACCATCAAAGTTTTTTGCATAGGTAATATTTTTTTAGATTACTAAAAATGTATAAAACAAAAATAAGGAAAAAGGCACAAATTGGGTCGAAAAATTGATTGAGCTACAATTAATGAGTGATGAAAGGCAAAAAACTGGACCTTCGACTTCGCTCAGGCACCAGTTTTTGGGCATTTTATTAAGTTTATCTAATAGTTTATTTTACCTACGGTTACTAACGCTGAGAAGAGCAGCTTCGCTATTCGGTCCAAGAATTTTGACCTTTGAGAGGCATACACGCAATGTAGTCTCCCGGAACAGGGTCATAAACTAATACATTCTTACCAATGCTTTCAGAAGTATAAAAGCCAAATAAAGTTAAGCTTTTTACTGTTTTGTAGAATGTAGGCTTCGGAGCATCTGGTTCGAGGTTAATTCCCCACAAACTCATACCAGAGCGTGGGTTTTCTTTTTCAAGTTCAAGTAAATAGGCTTCTCGCTTGGCTGGTTCAAGTTCTATAAAATTTTTACCATATTTATCTTTACAAATCTCATCAAAAGCCTCAAGGTCATTTCGAAATTGTTCTTTCCCTTTCGCGTCCATAGTATCATTGACCATTTTATCTATAAACTGAGGCACGCCCAATTCTTTTGCACCAGGAGTCTTAGTTTTGGGCAAAATCGTTTCTGTGATTTCGGCAATTATAGCCGCTTGATTAGCAGACAGAAAAATTGGTTTCCAGTCTAATTTAGCATCTTTTGCACAAGCGATGAAGATTTCGGAGAAAGCCACTCCCGAAACTCCCAAGCCCAATGCCAATGCTGTATTTTTTATATATTCTCTACGATTCATGATGATTCTGATTATTTAGTCAACTGACAACAGTCCACAAGTCAACAATATTTTCTAATACCAAAACTCATTTTCCATTCTCAATTTTCCATTATACATTAAACTAAAGATTCTTCTTATTCAACTCCGAAACTGCGAAATCGGCAGCACGTGCTGTAAGAGCCATGTATGTAATTGAAGGATTAACGCAATTGGAAGACGTCATACAAGCACCATCAGTTACGAATACATTTTTAACGGCATGAATTTGATTATTGCCATTTAATACCGATGTTTTGGGGTCTTTACCCATACGAGCAGTACCCATCTCGTGAACGCCATTTCCAAGACCACCTGCATTATCAAAAGTTCGAATATTCTTGAAACCCGACGCTTCCAACATTTCTGCTGCATCAGCCATAATTTGCTTACGCATTTTCAGTTCGTTATCTTTTATTTCAGCATCGAAAACCAATTGTGGAATACCCCATTTATCAACTTTCGATTCATCAAGTGTTACTTTATTTTCGTGGTAAGGAAGCACTTCGCCAAAACCCATCAATCCCATGCTCCAACCACCCGGCTTATAAAGTGACTCCTTAAATTCTGCCCCGATTGCGTGTTGGTCAGCACCTCTACCCCATCCAGCTCGGCCTGCCCCTGCACCTTGGTAATCATAACCACGTAAAAAATTAGGGTTTTTAGAGGCTTCATCAATATTTACATACTTCGGAATAAATAACCCTGCTGGTTTACGCCCTTTATAATATTGGTCTTCCAAACCATCAAAATCGCCCATAGCTCCAACATGATAATGGTGGTCCATGATATTATGCCCCAATTCGCCACTATCATTACCTAAACCATTCGGAAAACGATTAGATTTAGAGTTGAGTAAAATCTGGGTCGTTGCTAGTGACGAAGCACAAGAAAAAATGATTTTTGCTTTAAAATCAATTACATCTTTGGTTTCAGCATCAATTACTCGCACACCCGTTGCACGCTGCGTAGCTTCATCGAATATAATTTCTTTAACAATCGAATTAGGTCTGATAACAAAATTGCCTGTGTTGTTAGCGGCAGGCAAAGTAGCTGCGTTACTGCTAAAATATGCTCCGTACGGACAACCTCTCGAACAACGGTTTCGATTTTGGCACTTTCCTCGACCTAAAGCCAAATGAACTTCGGTTGGTTGCGTAAGGTGAGCCACGCGGCCCGGTGTAACAATACGATTCTTGAACTTATTTTTGAGTTGTTGTTTGAAATGGTCTTCCAAACAATTGAGTGGAATTGGGGGTAAAAACTCACCATCGGGTAGATGGTCTAAGCCTAATTTCTCACCGCTTACACCCACAAACTTCTCTACATACGAATACCAAGGAGCAATATCTTTGTAGCGAATCGGCCAATCTATGGCAATACCTTCACGAGCATTGGCCTCAAAATCATAATTACTCCAACGATACGTGTGCTTGCCCCACGTTATGGAACGTCCACCCACGTGGTTGCCTCGAATCCAGTCGAAAGGCTTAGTTTCTTGGTAAGGATTATCGATATCATTCGTAAAGAAATGCTTGGTAGATTCACCGACAAAACCACTTCTGATCTGAATATGATGGCGTTTACGGTCTTCATCGGTTAATGCTCCACGATGTTCCATTTCCCAATGGTCGAGCATCATGGTTGGGTAGTCTTCAATGTGATTGACCATTCGACCTTTTTCAAGTACCAATGTTTTGAGTCCTTTTTCCGATAACTCTTTTGCTGCCCAGCCACCACTCATGCCTGAGCCTATTACAATGGCATCGTAGGTGTTGGTTTTATTAAGTTTTGTATTGAGGTTAGCCATTATATGTTTAGAGGTTGAATAAAATACAAGTTAAATAGAATAGTAGGTGTTTTGTGCAAATAGGCAAATTTTAATGTTATTAAAGCCATTTCATCCTCTAGTTCCTGAATAAATTCAAGAACTAAAGGAACAAAGGAATTATTGCCAATATAAACTGAATAAATTCAGTTTTAGAAGTTCATTTTTTCAATAATTAAAATCTAGCTTTATTTCAAAATCTCAATCGCTGTATCAATTTGTTTTGTGAATTTATCAAGGGCTTTTGCTGTAATCATAACGCCTTCTTCCGCATCTTTCCATTTACGTTGTTCGATTGATTCACGAATCAAAGGCATAGTTTTTACACCATATCCTGTATAATAGCCCGGAGCATAAATTTGGTGCTTATACCACGGACGCATCGGCAAACCTTCCGTAGATAAAAGCGAACGTTCAGCCTTATACAAAATATCGTTGAGTGTTTTCAACTTTTCAGCATTTAATGCATCGGCATTTTTCATGAGTGAAGCATAAGTATTGGCACTTTTCTCAAGGCGAAGCAGAGCATTTTTCAATGGGGCAAAATTAATATACGGCACTTCGTCAAGTATTTTCAAAGTATAAGGCTTTTTCGAATCCGAAGCAGCGGCGAAAGTACCGTCTTTTATCATCTGATTATTTTCCTCGGTTTTTGCTTTCTGCGATTCAAGCAGTTTTTCTACTTCATCGCCATACATTTGCATGGTATTAGCAAAACTTTGAAAATCGAATGGTAAAACCTCTGATTCTGATAATCGTAAAACCGTACGACCCATGGTCTTGGCCAAAGCTACTCCATAAGAAAAATCAGGGTCTTTAAATCTTACATACATATCATAAGAATCATAAATCGAATGGTATTCACCGCCTTCACCTTCACCACCAAAACCAACATTCATAGCTGAAATACCCAAGTGTTGCAAAAATGGCGTAAAATCTGAACCCGAACCTAAAGCTCCTATTCTAATATCACTTCGATTTTTTGCTTCATTTTTCGAATCAGGCGAGCCATTTACAAGCATAGTTGCACGTAGGCGGTCTGAAACACTAACATTCTTCTGTGGGTCAATTACACTTCGAGATACTTGATTAAAGAACTTCTCTAAAGTATGAGAGCCACCCGCATATAAAAATCCACGCTCGTTTCCATCAGAGTTTAGATAAACCACTGCTTTTTTCTGTAACTCATCTTGAAAAGTTTCTGCCCATTCGGTTGAGCCTAATAGGCCAGGTTCTTCGCCATCCCAAGCACAGAATACAATCGTGCGTTTAGGTCTCCAACCAGTCTTGGTCAATTCTCCAATGGCTCTTGCTTCTTCCATTTCTGCTACCATTCCACTTAAAGGGTCGGCAGCTCCAAAAACCCACCCATCATGGTGATTTCCACGCAAAATCCATTGGTCAGGAAACTCCGAACCTTTCATTACTGCAATCACATTATAGAGTGGCTCAACCTTAAAATCAAATTCTAATTTCAAGTGCACTTTGGCAGGCCCAGGCCCAATATGATAAGCAATTGGCAATTGCCCAGCCCAAGATTCTGGAGCCAAACGCCCACCCATAGCTTTTAACAGCGGAAGAGCATCACCATAAGAAATAGGCAATACAGGAATCGTCATAATGGTTGTAGCATCCTTTAAATCTAACTTTTTAGCATTTTTTGTATGCCCATAGTTTGGCGTTAAAGGGTCGCCTGGTTGTACAGGTAAATCTAAAACCGAGCCTCTTTGAACACCATGTTCATTACGGAATGGCCCAGCTGGATACACATCGCCTTGTCCGTATCCATCATCTTTGGGGTCAGAGTAAATCAAACAACCAATCGCTCCTTTTTCGGCAGCTAATTTAGGTTTTAGTCCTCGCCAAGAATTACCATATTTTACAATGACAATCTTACCTCGTACACTAATGCCCATTTTTTCTAAAATCTCATAATCGGCTGGTGTACCATAATTTACAAAAACTAACTCGGCCGTTACGTCACCATTGGCCGAAAAACAATTATAAGTAGGCAAATGGTCTTTCAATTGGCTCGAAGTAGCATCTTCTTTTAAAGCTGGTTCTACTAAAGCTGCCTTGAAAGTCGTTGGACTCACCAATTCTAATTGTCTTAATTTAGGAGTTGGAAAAAGTGTATATGACGTATCTATACGTGCTTCGTAGCCCCACGAACGAAACAAATCTCGCATATAAACTGCATTATCACGGTCGTGCGGAGAACCGACATAATGAGGTTTTGACGACATTTGCTTCAACCACTCTTGAAGATTTTTGGCATTTAAGCGAGCATCAAATTGGCTTTCTAAGTCCAATTGTTTTTTTGCATTTTTATCATTGAAACCTAACAAACTTTGTGCTGAGGCTAGTCTAAAGTTTAATAAAAATATAATTAGTAGAATAGGTAAGTTTTTTTTCATAGCGGTAAATCGAATGATTGAAGAATGAATCAAAAGTAAAGATTTTTCTCTAGAAATATTGATTACTTGAAAGAATATTGGGCTATTGCTTCTGAAATACTTTTACAAACAAAAAACACTAAATTTAGTTAAATCAAGAAAAGTAAATCAGAATGCCCGAATTACCAGAAGTAGAAACTTATCGTAGATATTTTGAAGAAACAAGCCTTTTTCAGCCAATTGCTGATGTATTTGTAGAAGATACGAAACTTCTTACGACCGACTATGATTTGCTTATAGAAAAGCTTAGAAATAAGCAATTTATTGGAACGAAACGAATCGGCAAAAATCTTTTTATCCAACTTGATGCACCTTATTGGCTTCATTTCCATTTTGGTATGACAGGAGATTTAGCCTATTTCCGTGATGAAGAAGATACCCCACGTTTCGCAAGAATAGTTTTTAAGTTTGCCAATGGATTTAAACTTGGATTCTTGTGCCCGAGAAAGTTTGAAAGAATTGGTATTGTAGAAAATATCGAAGAATATCTTTTAAAAAAGAAGATAAATAAAGACGCCCTAGAAATTTCGATTGAAGAATTGGCAAAAACTTTAAAAAAGAAAAATGCTCCAATAAAATCGGTTCTATTAGACCAATCTACCGTGGCTGGCATTGGTAATTGGATTGTAGATGATGTCTTATTTCAAGCTAAAATTCACCCCGAACGTTCCTCTAATCAGTTATCAAACCAAAAAATAATTGATATCCATCAAGCAATTAAACTGGTTATTCAGACTGCAATTGATTTACAAGCCAATTATAATGATTTCCCTAAAAACTTTCTCATTCACGCACGTGGTTGGGGAATTCAACAGCAAACATTAATTGGTAAATGCCCTGCTTGTGGTGAACCCATTTCTATTTCAAAAGTTGGCGGTCGGACAACCTTTTTTTGTTCAAAACGACAGGTTTTATAAAACTTATTTCAAGCTATTCCAACAAATTTTAGCTAAATCGCCAATGACCTTTTCGGCGGTTGATTCCTTATCAAAGCCTTCTACAAAAATTGAGATGACAAAGGGATTTTGAGTAAATACGATGGCGGCATCGCCACGTACATAGGCTAAAGTGCCTGTTTTATGAGCAATTGACAAGTTTTGAGGTAACTGGCTCGGAATCGTAGATTTATCTGCACAGTTTTTTAGCATTTCTAACATTTCGTCACAAAGTGCGGGAGTAGCTATTTTATGACCATAAATCATTTGTAGTAAAGCATTTACCTCGCGAGCATTGATATAATTTTCACGACCTTGCTTTACAGCTTCCGTATCCATCATTACTCGGTTTAATCTAGTTTGAGACATTCCCCATTGCTGTAAATAAGCATTGACAGATTCTCTACCTACTTTATTAATCAAAATATTAGTAGCAGTATTATCACTCGAACGAATCATTTCTTGTGCTAATTCCCTAATGGTAAACACTTTACCATCAGACATTTCAGCTAAAACACCCGAACCACCCGTTTTTTCTTCGTGCAAAAGAGTGTGTGTATCTTCAAGGCTAAGCTCTTTTTTTGCCACTTTTCCCATCAATGTCATTAATATTGGAATTTTAATCACACTTGCAGAAGGCATTTTCACAGATGGTCGATACTCATAAATTTTATTGCCGTTCATTTCCTCAACTACCATCGAAACATTCATCTCATTGGGTAATTTCACTAGGTAATTATCGACTTTTTTTTCATCAATTTTCCTATTTTGTGCCATTACCGAGCCAACGATTGTTATTAAAGAGAGCGTTAAAATATAAGTTTTCATTTTATTTTGAAAATATTAAATATTTAGAAATAATAATCTATATCATTCAATCAAAATATTCAATACATATTATCTATATCAAAATTTCGGAATAAACAAAATATTTTAAATGCATGAAATATTCTAAATTTTTCAATTATTTTGTACGTTCAATAGAAAACAGAACTAAATCGTGTAATGATTGACGGAAAGCAGATTCGGGAAATGTAAAGAGGATGTCGTTTGCTTCTTTCACGAAGCGTTTCATCACTTGAGTAGTATATTCAATGCCACCAGATTTCTTCACAAAATCTATTACTTCAGCAACCTTTTTAGGGTTTTCTGACTCATTTTTTACTAAGTTTATAATATTTCTTTTGTCAGACCAAGTGGCATTATTGAGAGCATAAATCAAAGGCAAGGTCATTTTTTTCTCTTTGATATCAATACCTGTTGGTTTTCCAATTTCGGCATCACCATAATCAAAGAGATCATCTTTTATCTGAAAAGCCATTCCAATTTTCTCTCCTAAAAGTTTAGCCTTTGCAACAACTTCAGCACTTGCCTTTACAGAAGCCGCCCCAACTGCACAACAAGAGGCAATAAGAGATGCCGTTTTTTGTCGAATTACTTCGTAGTAAACATCTTCTGTAATATCAAGTTTACGAGCTTTTTCAATCTGTAAAAGTTCACCTTCGCTTAATTCCTTTACCGCGGTTGATACAATTTTAAGTAAATCATAATCACCATTATCTACACTAAGCAACAAACCACGTGAGAGTAGATAATCGCCTACTAATACTGCTATTTTATTTTTCCAGAGAGCTTTAATGGAGAAGAAGCCACGACGATAGTTCGAGTCATCAACGACATCATCATGCACAAGTGTGGCCGTGTGAAGTAGCTCAATGAGAGCCGCTCCTCGATGAGTTGCTTCATTAATTTGACCAATGGTACCAGCCATAAGGAAGACAAACATCGGACGTATTTGCTTACCTTTTCTATGAATGATATACTTCATGATTTGGTCGAGTAACATTACGTCGGTCTTCATTGACTGGCGAAACTTCTTCTCGAAAATCTCCAAATCCTGCTCTATCGGTGCTTGTATTTGATTAATATCTAATGGCATGAAAGAACGAGCAAAATGTTGTTTTGCTCTACGTGTGCAATTTTACGTATGTTTTCTGATTTTTTTTGAAAATTATCAGAAAATATGTTGCTATTAATGATTAAATTCAAATAATTCTTGATTTTATACCAATAAATATCTAATCGTTTAAATGAGTAAGAATACTTATCGCTATATCTAAGACAACACTTCAATCATTGATAAAGTTTGGTTTACGATTGAAAACATTTTAGTTATTTTTCTTTAGAAATAAGTTTTTCATTCCTATTATTGAATGACAATTATCTAACCAAACAAATGAAGGCTTTAGTTTTAGGTGGCGGCTCGCTCAAAGGTGCTTGGCAAGTAGGAGTAATTCATGCAATTTTAGAAACGGGTTTCAAGCCCGAAATGATTTATGGAATTTCGGCAGGTGCCCTAAATGCCTCTTTCATGGTTAATGAAGCGGGTAACCAATTCATTGAAAAGGGAGGTATCGACTGGGATATGGTGAATAAGCGATTACTACAATTTTGGCTCGAAAATATTACCCAACCTTCAGATATTGGTGTTTTAAAATCTAAGTTCTCCTTAGGAATTGATACGCTTCTAAGTAGGTTTGATGGTTTAATTGACACAAATCCTTTACACGAAAAACTAAAAAAATACTTAAATCTCACAACCCTTCGCCGAAGTCCCGTTAAATTAAAAGTTGGAGCCGTAAATATCAATACTGGGGCGATGCATTATACTGACCCTCTTGAACAGCATTTTTTAGATTATCTTCGTGCGAGTAGTTCGTTACCATTTATTATGCCCGCCATTCAAATAGGTGGAGACCACCGTGAAGTTTACATGGATGGCGGTCTTCGTGAAGTAGTTCCACTTCGAAAGGCTATTGAAGATGGGGCAACCGAAATATATTGTGTAGCAACTCACCCTAAAAATCGCCCATTAGAGCATTTCAATTATAGAAGTTTCTTTAGTTTAATTGAACGAATTAAAGATATTACAGTCAATCAGTTTGAAAATAGCGATATCGAATGGGCCGAAAATTATACGCAAAACTATGCAAGTATAGGGCCTTTCCATCTTTCAAAAAAAGTAAAACTTACTGTTATACGCCCAAGTGAACCATTACACATTGAACTAACTAATTTCACGACTACCGATATCAAAGAGATAATCAAACAAGGTTATGAATTTGGACACAAGCAATTATTTGGGTAGTTTATTATGTTCTCCTTCTCTGAATAAAGCAAGGAGAACATAATAATATTACTTATTTTTTTTTGGAACTTCCAGTACTGCTTTTAAAGCTGGTTTGGCTTGATACTTTCTATCAAATAACAATGGGTAGTTCGTGCGGTTGGGAATCGGGTAATCATTCTTCCATGACATAGCATCTTGTACGCCCCAAAGCGTTACACGGTCGATTTTATCTCTTTTTTTGTAGAAAATCTGAAATAACTCTGCATATCTATTGGCTAATTTTTGCTGAATATCAGCTGGTAATCCATTTTGATAAGGGTCGAGATAAGTCTTAAATTCCTCTAACTGAAACTGTGGATGCGACATTCCTGTACCTATAATTTGTCCTTCTTTAGTTAATGGTAATACATCCACATCAAGTTCGGTTATCATTACCTTTAATCCTAAAGCAGCATAAGCATCAATAGCAGCTTCAATATATTCAGTTTTAGGATAATTAAGCCCCCAGTGGCCTTGAATACCAATACCATCAATTCTGATGCCTTCTTTTTGAAGCATTTTCACCATACGTACTATTCCATCACGTTTTTCGGGTCTCCAAGCATTAAAATCATTATAGTAAAGCTCAGTATTAGGTGCAAATTCAGCAGCATATTTAAAGGAAAGTTTCACTAATTCATCTCCATCTCCAATACCATTTACCCAAGTTGTTGAACGATACTTTCCATCTTCTCCCATCACTTCATTTACTACATCCCAAGCATCTACCTTTCCTGCATACCTTCCAGCAACAGCTCTAATGTGCTCTTTTAGGCGTTCGGCAACTGCCTCTTTGCTTTTAAGCTTACCCTTTTCATCTTGAAAAAACCAATCGGGTGTTTGGTTATGCCAAACCAATGTATGCCCAATGATAAACATATTATTTTTTTTTCCGAAAGCCACAAAATCATCTGCTGGACCAAAGTTGAATATTCCTGGTTGTGGATTAATGAGTGCGGCTTTCATGACATTTTCTACTGTAATCGTATTAAAATGCTTTAAAACGATTTTCTGAGCAGCACTATCTTTGCCCGAAACAATGGCAGGGTTAACAGCACAACCTATTTTAAAGGCATCTTTATAGACAGTTTTTAATACTTGTGCTTGAGAATGAAAAAGTGTGATGACTAATAAAAAAGTAATTCGAGTTGCAATTTTATAAAATGAGTTCATTAGTGCTTATGGGTTGAAAGTTAGTTGTAGCAATTTACAAATAATTCGACGAATTTCATCAAACAAAAAGCTCTGCAAAGGAAATTTGCAGAGCTAAAGTATAATTTTAGGGATATTTCATAAATGACTATACCAACATTCTCATGCCATTTGTGTTTGTGAATTTTCTTGTTTGAGTTCTACCAAAACAAAGTAAGATGTAAGAATCATCGAAACAATTAAATAGGCTATTAGGGCTGGTTTCCCCCAAGCAACCAGTTGACTTAATCCAAACCAATCACCCGTTGAGAATATGATATAAAAACCAACTACATTTTTAAGAGCTTCCCAAAGTAAAGCATACGGATTTTTATCCATCAACTCGGTGTATGCAAAAACTATCAAATAAATGAATCCTCCATAGATAAAGATATTTGGACTCCCAATTTTGGCAATATTCCCAAAAAGGTGGTATAGCAAAGAAAAGGTAAAGAAAAATTGTACCCAAATCCAAACCAACATCGAATTTGATACTTGTGGAGCATACTTTTGAAAATGATAGATGTCCTCAATTTTATTTACTGGGAAACGCTCTGCAACATCGGCTGGCCGCCAGCCTGTGGGCATAAACCAAATTCTAAATTTATCCTTCAAACTTTTTGTACGTGCGGCATCCTTTATTAAAAGCCAAAGATGTTGAAAATTAATCTTGATTGGATTCCACGTACTTGCTGGACGAGTAATACCATATACTGGTGGCACATTGGGAAGTTCTTCTTGAAAAGTACCAAAAATTTTATCCCAAAAAATAAAGATTTGGCCATGATTTTTATCTAAATACTCAGGATTGATGGCATGATGCACGCGGTGATGTGAGGGTGTTACGATAATTTTTTCGAGAAAACCCATTCTGCCAATGTAAACCGTGTGATACCAAAATTGGGCAAAAAGGTGTAATGGAGCCACAATGGCAATTACCTTTGGCTCTACACCCAAAAGGGCTGCAGGAAGTAAAAATATAGTAAACAGACTCACAAAAGAAGAAATACTTTGACGTAAGGCACAACCTAAATTAAATTCTTCACTACTGTGGTGAATGGCATGCTTATTCCAAAAAAAGTTAATTTCATGCGACAAACGATGAACCCAATATCCCGAAAAATCGAGAGCAATGAAGGCAATGATATAAACCCAAATTGTTGATTCTACTTTATAGACCGTCCAATGGCTCACCATCCATTGATACGACAAAATAGATACACTTAAACCAAGAACATCTTTCACTACATTTGTATAACCCGATGACAAACTTGAAATGGTGTCCAAGGGTTTAAAAGCATCTTTTTTAAAAATCCAGCCGTAAACTTTTTCTAATAAAACTAACAACAAAAAGGCTGGCATAGCAATCGTTAAGATTTTTCCGTAGGTTTCCATAGTGGTATGCTTGCATAATAATTATTATACAAATTTAAGAAAAAATATTTCTTTTCTCACAAAATGATTTATTTCTCAAAAAATTACCATTATTGTTGCATAATTTTATCATTGAAAAACAAAAATCCTGTCGACTAATCAACAGGATTTTGACTATAAATAAAAGGTTAGTAATTAAAAACGGTATTGTACTCTACAAGTGAAATTATTATCTTTCAAATCACTGGTATAATCATTTAAATTTGTTTTTTCATTTTTAGGTATTTCATACCAAAAAGTTATTTTCAAATTATCATTTGGATAAACTACATAACCCAAGCCAAAAGTATTAAACCTTACATCGGCAGCTGTAAAACCTTTGCCAATTTCATTACCTTTCACTTTTTTATTAGGGTCATACCAATCATACTTAGCTACAAATTGGTGTTTTTTACTGCCTAAATGTTGTAAGAAATAAAAATACGCACCGTCAAAGTTTCGTATATACAAGGGAGCATTTTTCCCATTTAAAGTTGGAATCACGCCCGGTGTTTCGCTTGAACTTTGAGTTGCAGTTTGCGTTCCTCTAATATATTCAGCCCTAAATTCTGTATTACCTACTCTATTAGGAATTTTTACTTGAATATCTGCACCATAATACTTTCTTGGGGCTATCTTACCAATATTTGATGATGAAGAATCTACAAAAAATGCTTTTGTTTCAGCATCAGACATTTTGTAGATATATTTCGTAAACTGCTCCATTCCACCAAAAAGCCCCGAAACACTACCACTCACAATTAGTTTCTGACTTAATTTTAGTGGTTTTAATGAAAGTCGAGTAATTGCATCTTTATGATTATCAAAATCGGAAGTTGCAGTTAATCCTTGTCCATTAAATAAACCAAAATCCCATTTTAAATACCTTACAAATGATTGTTTTGTTCGAGGTTCAATGGAGAGCATAAGGCCTAAATCACGCTCTACTTTCATTAAGGTTTGTGACATTCGACCACGTTCAAGCGATTCTCGGTCTGCAGAACCATAATTTACCTCAAAACCAAATGGACGAGCAAACATCCCAGTAGTTACCGAAAATAAATTAAACTTATTTTCATAAAACCTTCCCCAAAAATCTCTAATTACTACTCCACGTTCAGTTCCATCAAACTGAAATACAAAGTTTAATTGTGGTAAATTATTTTTATCAAATCGAGCAAAATCAAACCTTAGACGCCCACGACGTAACATAAAACGATTATTTACGCCTGCTGCAAAATCACCACCATTGAAGGATTTAGCACCTTCAGATTGAATGAATTGATATTGAGGCTGAATATAACCACTAATACCGACATACTCATATTTTTTCATGGTTAAAAGTAATCTTTTGAGCATTGTAGTATCAACATCCATCAAAGACCCTTTCTGTTGAGCATACGTTTTTGCCGACAAGCCAAACAATAGCATAGCAAAAATTAGCACTCTTTTTGAGTGTAATAAACTGAAGAATTTCATATTGGTGTAATTGGTAAATATTATACGACTCGTTAGAGCCATATTGGCAAAAAAGAGTTTTTTTTTCATCCAATTGAGTTACTTAAACCTGTATAATAGTATTATAGAGACACTGTCTAACAATGTCTCTATAGTATTTTTTAAGCAAAAACTCTTTTGGAGTAATCTTCTTTCAATTTTTTATAATACCCAGCGGAAGAATACAAACAAAGAAGCAGAAAGCAGTATGGCAACTGGCAAAGTAAGTACCCATGCCAAAAGGATATTTTTGATAGTACCTGCTTGCAAGTTTTTAATACCTTTACTTGCTACCATTGTACCAGCAATACCCGAAGATAATGCGTGAGTAGTACTAACTGGAAGTTTGAACCAAGAAGCTAAACCAATGGTAGTAGCAGCTACTAATTCGGCAGAAGCACCTTGTGCGTAAGTGAGGTGAGACTTTCCGATTTTTTCCCCAACGGTTACAACGATACGTTTCCAACCAATCATTGTTCCAAGACCCAATGACAGAGAAATCATTAAAATAACCCACATTGGAGCGTGGTCAGTGAAACGACGGATACCTTTTTCCTCTTTAGTTGCGAGGTCTTTTAATATTTTTTTGCTATTATCGCTCAATATAATTTCTTCGTCTTCAATCAATTTCTTAGTAGTACTACTAATTGTTAGAAGAGCTTTTCGCACATCTAAAGCATTGGTTTTCTCAACTTTACCACTATCGGCAACAGAATTTAAAAAATTAATACTTTCGTGTATTTTATGAATTTTTTCTTTTTCTGCTGTTGAAGCATGCGTAGTATCTATCAAAGAAATTTGGCTTGAAATAGTAGCCAATTCAGGTTTTAAAGTTTGGAAATCAACCGTTTTGTTAATCGCAAAATAAGTTGGGAGAATACCTATTAAAATGAGCATCACCAAGCCAATACCTTTTTGACCATCATTACGTCCGTGGAAAAAGCTTACTAAAGTACAAGTTGTAATCAATATGGCACGAATCCAAATTGGTGGTACTTCATCTTTATTGGGTTCTTCGAAAACTTGCTTTCTTATTTGCTTATTAAGTAAGCGGCGAAGTGCAAACATTAAAAATACAGCCAACGCAAAGCCTACCATTGGTGATAAGAAGAGTGCTGAAAAAATCTCTCTAGCTTTATCCCAGTTTACGGCTGCAACACCCATTTTGTTGTCTGGTAAAAGAGCGTAGCCCAAACCTACTCCCAAGATTGCCCCGATAAGTGTATGTGAACTTGAGGCTGGAATACCAAAATACCACGTTCCGAAGTTCCAGATAATTGCACTAAATAAAAGTGCTAATACCATGGCTATACTATGATAAACATTTTGGTCGATTAGGAGTTCTACTGGTAAAAGGTTTACGATACTCATTCCAACCCCTACTCCACCGGTGATTACCCCAATAAAGTTAATCAAACCCGACCATACTACTGCTTGCGTTGGTTTCAATGAGTTTGTATAAATAACAGTAGCAACGGCATTGGCAGTATCATGAAAACCATTAATGAATTCAAATGCACAAGCAGCTAAGATGCAGAATGACAGTAGTAAGAAAATGTCGGTTTCTAAGCCAAACATAAATTTTTAGAGTTTAGTTATAAGAATAATTGATTCTATTGGTGTACATAAATTTGCTACAAAATTGAGTAATTTTGATTAATTCAAGAAAAATCCAATGTTATCAAATTGTTAAGACTATAAAGAATTGAGATAATATTTCCACTAAGATTCAATATTTTAAAGTAAAATTTACATTAAATCATGACAAAACCTAATATAATTTCATTAATAGCAGCCATGAGCGAAAATAGAGCCATTGGATTAAATAATGCTTTGCCTTGGGAACCAATTGCTGCCGACTGGGATAACTTGAAAATGGTGAGTAAAGGTAAAAAAATGATTATGGGAAGGAAAAGTTACGATAATCCCCATAGACTTTGGTCAGAAGCTGGCAATTACGTTATCACCCGACAAGAAAATTATGTAGTTGATGAAGGTTTTGAGGTAGTACGTAGTTTAGAAGAAGCCTTTGAAAAATGTAAAAACGAAGCCGAAGTGTTTGTGTTAGGTGGTGAAGAAATCTTCAGGTGGGCAATTCCATATGCCGATAGAATTTATCTGACAATTGTACATGATGAATTTCAAGGAGATGCATTTTTCCCTGAATTTAATGAGTCAGCTTATGAAATTATCGAACGCAAAGAATTTCAAATCGGCGAGAACACCCCCTATCCTATTTCGATTTTAACCTACCAAAAGAAAAGTTAAGCTCTACTTTATAGTGGGGCATTTGCTCATTATTACGGTTCGTTCTAAGGCAATGATTTCAAAAGTTGACATTTTTCCATATTTTTAGGTCAAATTGATTGAAACCTCTATCATGAAACAACCAAAACTCTTTCTTTTAGCATTTGTAAGCTTATTACTTTCTTGTAAGCAGGCCCCACAATACGACCTAATTATAAAAAACGGATTAATTTTCGATGGAAATGGCACTGAGCCTGTACTGACTGATATTGCGATTAAAAGCGATACAATAGCATTTATTGGAAATCTAAAAGGGAAGGCTGCTCTTAAAACTATTGATGCCAATGGAATGGCCGTTGCCCCAGGTTTTGTAAATATGCTTAGCTGGAGCACAGAAAGCTTGATTGAAGATGGACGTTCATTGGGTGAAATCATGCAGGGAGTAACTTTAGAAGTAATGGGAGAAGGTGACTCAATGGGGCCAATGACCGATGCAATGAAGGACTATTCTCAAAAATCACAAGGAAATCTAAAATATGAGATTAAATGGAAAACACTTGGAGAATACCTTGAGTACCTTGAGAAGCGTGGTGTATCAACGAATGTAGCTTCATTTGTAGGTGCCTCAACTGTTAGAGCGATGGAATTGGGCTATGATAATCGCCCTCCAAAAGCAGAAGAACTTGAACGGATGAAAAAACACGTAAAACTCGCCATGGAAGAAGGAGCTATGGGAGTGGCATCGGCATTAATTTATACACCAGGAACTTATGCTGATACGCATGAACTTATCGAATTATCGAAAGTTGCTTCCGAATATGGCGGCATGTATATCTCTCACATGAGAAGCGAAGGAAATAAACTCGAAGAAGCAGTTGAGGAGTTGATTACTATTGCGAAAGAAGCCAACATTCATGCGGAAATTTATCATTTAAAAGCTGCTGGTAAGAATAATTGGTATAAAATTGATAAGGTTATTTCAAAAATTGATAGTGCACGAAAAGCTGGTTTAAATATTTCAGCTGATATGTACAACTATATTGCGGGGGCCACGGGGCTCGATGCCGCAATGCCACCTTGGGTTCAAGAAGGAGGTTTTGACCAGTGGAGTAAGCGATTAAAATCGAGTTCAATTCGAGCAAAAGTTGGTAAAGAAATGAGCACACCTCAAAATGATTGGGAAAATCTTTGCTTAGCTGCAGGTGCCGATAAGACACTTTTAATTGGTTTCAAGCAAGATTCTCTACGCAAATATTTAGGCAAAACCTTAGCGGAAGTAGCTGCCATGAAAAAGAAAACTTGGTACGAAACTGCCATGGACTTAGTTGTGGCGGATGGCTCAAGAGTTGATGTGGTTTATTTCTTGATGAATGAAGATAATATTAAGAAACAAATCCAATTACCTTACATGAGCTTTTGCTCTGATGCAGCTTCCATGAGTGCATCGGGCGTATTTCTGAAGTCGAGTTCTCACCCACGTGCTTACGGAAATTTTGCACGTTTATTGGCAAAATATGTAAGAGAAGAACAAGTCATCACCCTACAAGAAGCTATCAGAAAGCTTACTTCATTGCCTTGTGATAACCTAAAAATTCAGAAAAGAGGTCGTTTAGTTGTTGGAAATTATGCCGATATTGTCATTTTCGACCCTAATAAGATTCAAGATAAAGCTACCTTCGAAAAGCCACATCAGTTAGCAGAAGGAATGCTGCATGTAATTGTCAATGGTAAACAAGTGGTAGAAAACGGGAAACATACAGGTGTAAAATCTGGACGTTTTGTAAAGGGTCCAGGATGGAAAAAACAAAAGACTTCGATATAGTCTACGAGTATCTGCTCGGAAAATTAACTAATTTTGGCTGAAAACTAAAAATACAACTCAAATTGAGTTGCATTTTTAGTTGTTTTAACATTAATGAGACACACGTCAGTGTTTTCACTAATTCATAAATTGTTTTATAAAACAGTCTTAATCTTCAATTCATCCATTTGTTTAGCATCGATGGTTGATGGTGAATCAATCATCATATCACGTCCTGAATTATTTTTAGGGAACGCGATGAAGTCACGTATTGAATCTGCCCCACCGAAGATTGAACACAAACGGTCGAAACCAAAGGCGATACCAGCGTGTGGTGGTGCACCATATTCAAATGCATCCATTAAGAAACCAAATTGTTTTTTAGCTTCTTCTTCGCTGAAACCTAAAATTTCAAACATTTTTTGTTGTAATGGGCGTTGGAAAATACGCACCGAGCCTCCACCAACTTCTGTTCCATTGATAACCATGTCATAGGCGTTTGCTCTCACTGCACCTAAATCAGTCTCTAACAATGGAATATCTTCTGGCTTTGGACTCGTAAACGGATGGTGCATAGCAAACCAACGGTTTTCTTCTTCGCTATACTCCAATAACGGGAAATCTAATACCCAAAGAGCCTTAAACTCATTTGGATTTCTTAAACCTAAACGGCTACCCATTTCCAAACGAAGTTCATTCATTTGCTTACGAGTTTTAGCAGTTTCGCCCGAAAGTACTAAAATCAAGTCTCCTTTCTCAGCACCACAACGCTCTGCCCATACCTTTAAATCTTCTTCTGAATAGAATTTATCAACCGAAGATTTTAAAGTACCATCTGGATTATAACGCACATAAATTAAGCCTTTTGCTCCGATTTGTGGACGTTTCATCCATTCTGTGAGCTCATCAATTTGCTTACGAGTATATTCTGCACATCCTTTTGCATTAATTGCTACTACCAATTCAGCCGCATCAAAAACTTGGAAGCCTTTTCCTTGAACAGCATCGGTCAATTCAACAAACTCCATTCCGAAGCGAGTGTCAGGTTTGTCAGAACCATACAAACGCATCGCATCAGCGTAAGTCATACGTGGTACTTCTGGCATATCAATATTCTTTACTGTTTTGAAGAGATGACGAACTAATCCTTCAAACATTTTTAGAATATCTTCTTGCTCAACAAACGACATTTCACAGTCGATTTGAGTAAACTCAGGCTGACGGTCAGCACGCAAATCTTCATCACGGAAACATTTCACAATTTGGTAGTAACGGTCGAAGCCCGAAACCATCAATAATTGTTTGAATGTTTGTGGCGATTGTGGCAATGCATAAAATTCACCTGGGTTCATTCGGCTCGGCACAACAAAATCACGAGCACCTTCTGGCGTTGATTTAATAAGAACTGGCGTTTCTACCTCAATAAAATCATTGCCATCCATGAAGATACGTGTTTGTTGGGCCATTTTATGACGCAACTGAAGGTTCTGACGTACTGCATTGCGGCGTAAGTCAAGGTAGCGATACTTCATACGAATATCATCACCACCATCTGTATCATCTTGAATCATGAATGGGGGTAACTTCGCAGGGTTCAAGATTTCAAGTGCTGTAACTTTCAATTCTACATCACCCGTGCCGATTTTATCATTTTTTGAAACACGCTCAACTACTTCACCAGTAGCTTGAACCACAAACTCACGTCCAAGTGTACGAGCAGTAGCTATCACATTAGCATCGGTAGTGCTTTCATTTAAAATCAACTGCGTGATTCCATAACGGTCACGAAGGTCGATATAGATAATACCACCTTTATCACGCACAACTTGTACCCAACCGCTGAGTGAAACGGTTTTGTTTACATCAGAAATTCTGAGTTCTCCACACGTATGAGTTCTTAACATTTTTCAGTTTTCTTTATCAATTACAAGACTTTTATATTGATTTTCAATATTACGGCCAATTTTTCTGCAAAAGTAAGGATTTTTACTGAATTGTAGGATAATTTTCCAAATTGTCCTAAGCATTAATAGGAACAATTTAGAAAATCGTTCTACGATCATTTAAAAGCAGGAATTCCAGTAATGGCATTTCCTAATATCAATAGGTGAATATCATGTGTGCCTTCATAAGTAACCACTGATTCAAGATTCATTTGATGACGCATGATTGAGTATTCACCTGTAATTCCCATCCCTCCGTGCATTTGTCTTGCTTCACGGGCTATCTCTAAAGCCATGGCTACATTATTTCTTTTAGCCAAAGAAATTTGAGCTGATGTCGCTTTCCCTTCATTTTTAAGATTACCCAATCTCCAACAAACCAACTGAGCTTTAGTAATTTCGGTGAGCATTTCAGCCAATTTTTTCTGTACTAATTGAAACGAAGCTATTGGTTTGTCAAACTGAATACGCTCCATTGCATACCTTCTAGCCGATTCATAACAATCCATTGCGGCTCCTAATGCTCCCCAAGCAATGCCATAACGAGCATTATCAAGGCAAGACATTGGAGCTTTCAAGCCATCGGCTTCTGGTAAGATATTCGATTTTGGCACTCTCACGTTGTCAAATACCAATTCCCCTGTAATGCTTGCTCTCAATGACCATTTTCCATGAATTTCAGGTGTACTAAAACCTTCCATTCCTCTTTCAACAATTAAACCTTTGATTCGTCCTTGTTCATTTTTCGCCCAAACAACAGCCACATCTGCTCTTGGTGAATTAGAAATCCACATTTTTGAACCATTCAAAATTACATGGTCGCCATCTTCTTTAAAATTTGTAGTCATTCCACTTGGATTTGACCCAAAATCTGGTTCGGTTAAGCCAAAACAACCCAAATATTCGCCACTACCTAGTTTTGGTAAAAACTTCTTTTTTTGTTCTTCGCTTCCATATTTATAAATCGGGAACATCACGAGCGAACCTTGCACTGAAGCAGTAGAACGCATACCTGAATCTCCTCTTTCAATTTCCTGCATCATCAATCCATACGAAATATAATCAAAGCTTTGTCCACCATATTCAAGCGGAATAGTTGGCCCGAAAACACCCATATCACCCATTTTTTTCACGATAAACTCAGGAAATTCGCATCTTTGTGCAGCATCTTCAATGATTGGTGAAATCTCTTTTTTAACAAAATCACGAACTGCCGAGCGAATCATGAGTTGTTCGTCGGTAAATAAATCATCTATTTGATAAAAATCAGGCGATTCAAATTCATCTTTTTTATTTGAGCGTTGGAAAGTTTGTTGAGAAGGAATCATGATATTAAAATCTATGCTTGAAAACTGTGAATAATATTTTGCAAAACAGCGTTTTATTGCTTTACAAAAATATGATTTTGATTATGAAATAAAAAAGGGACTTAGTAATTAAGCCCCTTTTCTATTATATTAATTTATTTGATTTAACTTGCGTTCAATTATTAATCTATTACAAATCAACCATTACTTGATTTTTCAGAATATCTTCCATAGTCTCTCGCTGACGAATGAGATGCGGAATTCCATTATAAATCAAAACTTCGGCTGGGCGGAAACGAGAGTTGTAATTCGATGCCATCGAAAAACCATAAGCTCCTGCATTTTTGATAACCATAATATCACCTTCTTTCGTTATGGGCAATAATCGGTCTTTACCAAAAGTATCGGTCTCGCAAATGTATCCTACAATATCATACATTTCTTTTTCTTCACCATCCAAATTTGAGCCATTGATAATTTCGTGATAGGCGTCATACATCATTGGGCGGATGAGGTGATTTAAACCAGAATCAACACCAATGAAATTACGAGCAGGATTATGTTTTACTACATTGGCACGAACCAATAAATAACCACTTTCACTTACCAAAAACTTACCCGGTTCAAACCAAAGTTCAACTTCACGGCCTAATTTTCCGCAGAATTGGTTGAATACTTTCACCACTTCATTACCCAATTTTTCCATATCCGTCACATGGTCATCTTCTTTATAAGCTACTTTGAAACCAGAGCCTAAATCAATGAATTGAATGTTTGGAAAATATTTGAAAGTTAGGTCAAAAAGCTTTTCGGCTGCCTCAACAATTACATTAGCATTTTTAAAATCCGAACCTGTATGTTGGTGTAAACCCACTACATTAAGGCCATATTTTTGAACAATCGCATTGATTTCCTCAGCTTGCTCTATAGAAATACCAAATTTTGAATCTTTATGCCCCGTAGAAATCTTAAGCGTACCACCCGCCATGATATGTGGGTTAATACGTAAACAAATTGGGTAACGATTACCGTAAGTTTGTCCAAATTTTTCAAGAAGTGGCAATGAATCAAGATTCATTCTTAAGCCCATTTCAACCGCTTCCTGCACTTCCGAAAACGCTACGCCACTTGGTGTATATTGAATTTGGTTGGGTTCGTAGCCCGCCAATAAAGCTAGATGTGCTTCTTGCACTGAAACCACATCAATATCTACCCCATTTTTACGCATCAACTTCATGATGCTCACATTGGTAAGTGCTTTACAAGCGTATTTTATTTTAAGATTTGTACCGGCAAATGCACTTCGCATTTTGGCAATTTGTTCTTCAATTCTATGACCATCATAGACATAAACTGGCGTGCCAAATTGCTCGACTAAAGAATCAACACTGATATTTTGGATAGAAAACATTGGTTCAAATTACGAATGACGGATATTCGTTTATGCTAACGAATATCCGAAAGATTTAATCATTTTAGAATGGCAAATCGTCAGAGTCGCCACCAGCAGATACTGTAAACTCAGGTGCTGGAGAGGTTGGTTGAACTGGCCCAGAAGATTTATAGTTCGGTGCAGGAGCAGCATCTTCCATACCACTAGCCAATTCGATTTTCCATGCCTTTAGGTCAGTGTACCAACGACCATTATATTCACGACTTTCAACATCAAACGATACTACGATTTCATTGCCGATTGTCAAAAATGTTTCATTATGTTTATCGCCCCAAATTGTTAAACAAGCTTTCTTTGGATATTGTCCGTCTGTTTCAATAACAAAATCTTGTTTTTTCCAAGGACCATTTTTTCCTTCACCTGTTTGTGGAGCTAATAAATGAATAAGTTTACCTCTAATTTCCATTGTACGTGTTAAATAAATTTTCACAAAAGTACGCCTAATCTTTGAAAACCGAAAGTAATGAATTTACAGAATATTAATTTATGAATTTGATTTTAAAGCGTAATTTTGAAAAAACTATTATCAACCAATCAAATGAGAAAAACACTTTTACTATTTTCTGCATTTTTCAGTATTAATCTTTTCTCTTTCGCACAGATTCAATCGGGGCCAATGCTTGGGTATTCTGAAATGAAAGAAGTTTTACTTTGGGTACAAACGCAAAAAGAAGCCAATGTCAAGTTTATGTACTGGGACATTGAGAAACCTTCCACAAAATTTTCAACAGATGAAATAAAAACTAATAAATCTGAAGCTTTTGTAGCTAAATTAATCGCTGATAATGTCCTTCCTGGAAAAAGATATGCTTATGAAGTTTATGTAGATAAAAAAAAAGTAGACTTTAATTATCCACTCGAATTTCAAACCCAAAGCCTTTGGCAATGGCGTACTGACCCACCTGCATTTAAGTTTGCAGTAGGAAGTTGTACTTATGTAAATGAAGAGGCCTTCGACCGCCCAGGTAAGCCTTATGGTTCGGAATATGAAATCTTCACAAGTATTTATAAAACTAAACCCGATTTTATGCTCTGGGGAGGTGATAATGTATATTTGAGAGAACCTGATTGGAATACCAAGACGGGTATTTTACACCGATACACTCATACGCGTTCATTGCCCGAAATGCAACCGCTTTTAGCCAATGTACATAACTATGCTATTTGGGATGACCATGATTTTGGGCCGAACGATTCGGACAGAGGATTTGTAAGCAAGCAACAAACTCTTGATGTCTTTAAGCTTTTTTGGGGAAATCTTAATTATGCTTTTGATAAAGAAGGTGTAACTGGTTCATTCCAATGGGCTGATTGTCAGTTCTTTTTATTAGATGACCGCTGGTGGAGAACCCCTAACGACCGCTCAACTGGTTCAAGAGATTATTTTGGTCAGAAACAATTACAGTGGTTGATTGATGCTCTAAAATTCTCAAATGCTCCATTTAAGTTTTTGGTTGTAGGTGGACAAGTCGGGAATCCTGCTAAAATTTTTGAAAACTACGCCAATTACGAAGAAGAAAGAAATCAATTATTTGATTTGATTGCAAAAGAAAAAATACCAGGAGTAATATTTATCAGCGGAGATCGCCATTGGACTTCTCTCTGTAAGGTTGAACGTGCAGGTACTTATCCGTTGTATGACTTGACAGTTTCGGCTCTCACTTCGGGGGCTTCAGCACCAGTAAAAGAAGAAAAAGATGTTTATGTAGAAGGCACGGGTGTTACCAAACACAACTTTGGTTTATTGGAAGTTTCGGGAAAAAGAACTGACCGTGTTCTGAAAATAAATATCATGGATAAAGATGGAAAAGAGGTTTGGAGTAAAGAAATCAAAGCCAGTGAACTAAAATGAGTTGGGCACTTTCAAAAATAACCTTCAAAAAATGGAATCAGGGCTTAGCTTTGATTCCAATATTCTTTTCATTTTTCACATTGGCACAAAAACTTCCCACTGATGGCGATGAAATAATCGACTTTAAGAAACTTCATAAAAACGAGTTGTCTGTCATTATTTTCTTCGACCCTGAATGCCCGATTTGCCAAAAATACACCAAAAACCTAACGGAGTTTGATGAGCAATTTTCCAAAGAAAATATCAAATTATATGTAGTTTATCCTTTTAAGCCGATTGATAAAAATGTTCTTGCCGAATTTCGAGAAGAATATCGTTTTAAACTTCCTATCATTTATGACTCCAAACGCCAACTTCTCAAGAAATTAAATGCCAACTTTACTCCAGAAGTTTTTTTAGTAGATAAACGTAACAAAATACGTTACCACGGTGCAATTGATAATTGGTTTTATGGTTTAGGAAGAAATCGAGCTGCCCCAACAGAATTTTATTTATTAGATGCCATTTCTGCACTAAAGAATCATCAAAAAATTAAGAAAAAATACATCGAACCAGTAGGCTGTGGTCTTTAATTCTGTTCGATATTTTCATCTCCTTCTTTGTAATCAAGGTAATATAAAACCAAATTTAGCATTTCATCTTTCGTACCCCAACCATAGCCAATTTCTCGTGGTGGATTGTAAGGATTTTCAGGATTTTCTACGGAATTATCATAAGAGGCTTCAACAATAAAAGTTGTACCCGCAGGAATTTTCAAGAGTTTTTTGAACTGATAAGTCATTTGCCAATTAAATTCCCAACTATCAATCTTTACTAAATTTACAACTTCCCCATCGGGAGTGATTGCAAATGCCCTAAAAGTTTTACCAATTAAGTGCATGTGTGGTAATACCGAAATCAAAGACATCGGTTTATCAATTTTTTTCGAAATAAAGAAAGTAGCTTTTTCGCCAGCTTTAATTAAAAAAGGCTTATTCGAAATATCATTTTCACGCAAAATAAAGTTTTTCACTTCTCTCTCAATCGGCTCTTTAGCAAAATACAATTCAATTTCTGATTGGTCAGTATCTGGAATTGGCGATGGTGCATAGTGCATATTTAGTAAAAAATCAGATTGGGCATTGAGCCTAATTCCAGTACCTTTTGGAAATTGAATTTTATCATTTCCTGGTACCCATCCGTACAGAAACTCATCTTTTAAGGCTGTTTTTTGAAACTCATAAATGCGGGAATCAGTTTCTGACAATCCATCTATTTCCCGCATCGAGTTGGTTGTATCAACCATCAATCGGCTATGGTGAACCACTTTTTTATTGCCCGGTTTGAAACCAATACCTGTAATATATTGGCTAATAGTTGTATTACTTGGTAAATTAAAAAACCTAAAATCTTCAACATTTTCACCCAAAACCTGATATGGTTTATTCATTTTTAGTATTAAATCAGGTTTAGTTTCTTCTTTCTGTGTAGAAATATTAATTGAGGAGTTTTTCTTTACGCCTTCTTTTAATCCACCTTCTATCCATAACTTTATTTTGGTAATTTCCCCAACCGTTAAACTTCTTTCATTCAAATAAGCTTGAAATTTCCTATCAGCAGGAAATGGTGGCATATAGCGTGTTTCTGTTACACGTGCAATAAACTTCGCACGCTTTGCTACATCTTCGTAGCTAATCAAATTAAAAGGCCCAACTTTATTTGGTTGATGACAAGGCGTACAATTCTTATGAATAATTGGGGCAATATGCTCATAAAAATTAATCTCACTCACTTGTTGGGCTTTCAAGTCAACAAATGAAAGTAAAATTATTACAGATAAAAATAGGTATTTTTTCGTCCACATAAAATACAAACAGAAAGAGCAGACCAATGATGCGGTCTGCTCTTCCAAAGATATGAAATTTGAAATCAAATTCTTATTATCTTACACTAAATGCAATTTGGCAGTTTGAGTTCGCTTCAGAAACTGAAGTTGGGTCAGCACAAATTGAATCAGGATTCCAAGTATTAAATATCTGACCATCAGTAGTGTAAAGAACCCAAGTAATTATGAATGAGTCAGCTGATACTGCACCATAAGTAGCTGTTTCTGCTGGTCTCAACCACTCACCTGTAGGTCTTGGTCTTGCTGGGTTAGAAAATACATTTACAGCATTTACTTTGTCATACTTTACTGAAGCAGTTTTGTATGCATCAAAAATTTGCTGAGGTGTAATACTGAAGTTATTCCATTTACGATTTGGTTGTGGAGAACTGATTGTTGTAATCAATTTACCTTTACCATTACCACTTAAATCAGCAACTTTAGGGTTACCATCTGGGTCATTGTATGACTCCAACATTCTCACGTAAATTTCAATTTTGTTTACAGTAAGCTTATTATCTAATGAAACCCAACGAGTTTTAAAATCAACTTTGGCCGAACCTTGACCAGTTTTAGGGAAGTTTCTTGCGTTATCAACTTCATAAGGTTGAGGTCTTGCAAGAAGATTTCCATTAAAATTAATTCCATCAAATACAGTGAACGCATGAACTCCTGGAAGGAACGTCGGCAACGGATTCAATGATTCATCTCTACATGCACTAATGGCAAATAGTAGAGCACTAACTATTGTCAAACTTAATATTTTTTTCATTTTAAATACTGTTTTAAAGTTTTTAATGAGATTTTGATTCAAGATATGAGACTTTAGTTGACCGCCATCTCATATCATTGTCCTCAGAGCTCTATTAGAATTCCCATTTAATTTTAACCTTATCCCAGAACACAGGGTCTCTATCGAAGATTACCTCTGTCAATTTAGGTGTTGCATTAGGGTTCAAGCTACCTTCTTGCGACGGATAAGGCAAACGTAAAGCGTATTGTCTTGGTGGCTTAATAATTGGGTTATTAATTGTTGTAGGGAATCCAGTACGACGCATTGCGTTCCAAATTTCCATACCTTGTCCCCAAGAAGAATACCACATTTGCTTCATCACTACATTCAACTTCGCAGCGTTCGATGGAGCCGCATCATATAATTTCAATTGAGCTGCAACATAATCATTAATGTAAGCTGCAGTTGGAGCAACAGCATTTGCTGCATCAACTTTCAAACCTAAAGCCACAACACGAGAGATATGTTCTCTGATAGCAGCTTCAAATAAAGCCTTAGCATCACCAGAAGCTGTACCATCAAGAATAGCTTCAATTTGATAATACTTCAAATTATTACTTGTAAGCAATGGCCAAATACCATTACCTGAACCTCTACCACCTGTTAATGCTCTTGGCGTAACTGAACGACCACCATAAAGACCACCAGCAGGATAGCAACCAGGAGCAGTACGAAGAGCACCATCCTGAGGAACACCCGTATTATCTCCTCTATCACGACCAAAGAAACCAGCAATGTATTTCAAATCATCGTTGCTAGGTGCTGAACCAAATACATTCGCCCATTTAGCTAAGAATGATGGCTTACGAACTAAGTATGTACCACCGTAAGGAATTGTACCTCTATCAGTTGGGTTAGCTGGGTCAAGAATTGTACTTGTCTGACGGTAGAAATAGAAATCTAAACGTGGGTCTTTATTAAAAATCATTTCTTCCATTAATTGGTGTGCAGGATATGCAAAACCATTATCAGCTAAATAAGCAGATTGGAACCAAGGATGACGTCCTTCTGGAGAAGAAGCAGTACTAAAGTTGTAAGTAAAATCATCAGCAGCAGAAGTAATATAACCACCCGCAGCAATTGCGGCAGCTAAATCAGCATTTCCACTTGCACGGCCCTTTCTAGAGTTCAATAATAACTTGATTTTAACCGATTTAGCAAATCTAATCCATTTTGCAGCAGAACCACCATACATGAAATCTGCAGTTGCATTTAATGGGTCAGCAGTTGTTTTCGAAAGGTTTGCAACAGCTTCATCACAAAGTTTAATTAAAGCTTCATAGATATCAGAGTCTTTATCAAATTTCGGTGATGTAATTGCAGTTTCAGCATTACCTTTCCATGCTTCAGTATAAGGGCAATCGCCAAAAGTATCAACGAAGTTACCCATAGCAAACGCTTTCAATGCTTGTCCAACACCCAAATAGTGTGGGCTATTTGTACTTGCTTTGATAATTGCCTCAACGTTATTCATATTACGATAGAAGCCATTCCAAGTACCATTGTAAGACTGGTTATTCAAATCGAAGTTATCAGCACTACTCAACAAACCTGCAAACCCCATTGCGTTGTCGTTCACGGCAGTAATAGCGTTCACAACAGCAATTTCAGCAGTAGGCAACAAAAGTTTTGTAGAAGCTACAGTCGGTCGGTTAGGATCTTGATTAATATCCAAGTCCGTCAAATTACACCCACTTAACAGGCTTATTAGACCCGTAGTAAGTAATACTTTTGATATGTATTTTAATTTCATTTCTATTTACGATTTTTGGTTAGCTTATTAGCTGTTAGTTATTAGTAATTAGCTATTAGTCACTAAAATAATTTTCTTAAAGCCTCATTAGGGTGCTTTTATATCATTTTAACTAAAAGCTTTACATTTCTAAAAGCCCAAATAAATTAGAACGATACAGATAAGTTAGCACCAAAACGACGAGTTGATGGAGCTGCACCTAAGTCGAAACCTTGGATATTTGAGTCAGCAAAGTTCGATAGTACCTCTGGGTCGAAATTCAAACCAGTTAACATGTTTGGTGATTTGAACCAAAGGTTTCTACCAGAAACTGAAAGTCTCATACTACCAAAGAATGGCAATGTTTTCTTCAAGAAAGCTTTAGGAACTGTATAACCCAATGAAACCTCACGTACACGAATAGTAGTGATATCATAGATATTTGTTTCATCAGCACCATAAGCACCAAAACCATTTGAGAAGTGTGATTGGAACGCAGTCATTGGAATAGTGTTAGGAATAGTTTTTCCTGCATCATTCAACAATGGCTTGTATGTTTGAGGATCGCCTAAAACACCTGGAATTACACGCATTCCTTCACGGTCTTCAGAGAATTTCAACTGGCCTCTCAACAATAATGAAGCAGCTGTAGCAGAGAACATACTTCCACCATGACGGTAATCCATCAATACTGACAAGTTAAATCCTTTGAAACTCAATGTATTTGTCCAACCTAAAGTATATTTAGGAGCAGGATTTGCTAAGATTTGTGAAGTTGGCTCTTGTAATGGTAAACCAGTTGTTGGGTTGATTAATACATTACCTTGGTCATCACGAGCATTTCTTGAACCATAAATCATACCATAAGGGAAACCATTACGGTGCATTGTTCCTAATGATGATAAACCAGTACCACCTAAGAATAACTCACCACTTGGGCCAGCATCAACAACTTCTGAACGAAGACGTGTAAATGCCACAAATGAAGTCCAAGTGAAGCCATTGTTTAACTTAACTGGAACCAATGTTAAACCTAATTCAACACCGTAGTTTTTAATTTTACCAGCATTTGTTGCTTTGAAATCAAAACCAGATGATGTAGGGATACGAGCAGTTACAATCAAGTCTGTAGAAACACGATTGAAATAAGCTAAGTCAACGCCAATTCTGTTTTTGAAGAATTGTAATTCTGTACCAACTTCATATTCAGTTGTAAATTCAGGCTTCAAAGTAGCATTATTCAACGTAGTTGGAATAGAAGTTGCTGAAATTGGAGACGCATTGAAGTACTGAACCGCGAAATTATAAGTAGTAAATACTTGATAAGGGTCAGCGTCTTTACCTACTTTCGCAACGTTTGCACGAATCTTACCAAAATTCAAGATATTCGTTGGTAATTTGAAAGCTTCAGTAAAGATAAATGAACCACTTACTGAAGGATAAATATAACTATTGTTTGCTTTTGGTAAAGTTGAAGAGTGGTCATTACGAACTGTTGCTGTTAAGAAAGCATAGTTTTTGTATGAAACACCATATTCAGCAAAGATACCATATAAACGACGTAAGCTTCTTCTTTCTGATGCAAACTGAGTGTTTGTACCACCTAAAATCAATAAGTTAGGGTCAATGATAGTTTGGCCTAAAGCAAAAGCAATATTATTATAACGTTGGTTAGCATTGAAACCCGCTAATAAACGCATATTAATGTTTTCAGTAATATCTTTATTAGCAGATGCTAAGAAAGTGAAGTCTAATTCTGTATTTGTGATATCACGACGTGTAACCTGACCTAGTGGAACAGAGTTACCACCCGGACGATAAACCTCTCTACGTGTCTCACTATATGTATTGATACCACCTTTTGCAGTTAAAGCTAACCAAGGAGTTACATCATAATTCAAGGCCATGTTTCCGAATACACGGTTTACTTGGCTAGTATAAGTATTGTATTTCGCAGTCCAAAGTGGATTATCTAAGGCACGATAGAATACGTTTGCACCAGTAACTGGGTTTTCAAATGGAAGACCATTCAAATCATAGTTACGAGGTAAATAGAATAAACGAGAATAGATAGAACCTGAAGCAGCTAAACCACCGTAGTCAGCAAAATAACCAGCACCTGATTGTGGTGATTTTTGGTTGGTGCTTACGTAGTTTACGTTACCACTGATATTTAATTTATTTGCTAAAGTTGCATTACCACCAAAGTTCAAAGTCGTACGGTCTGAGTTTGAGTTAGGGATAATACCTTGGTTAGTCATGCGAGATGCACCAGCACTGATAGTAGTTTTATCACCAGTCGAGCTGATATTAAAGCTATTCTCAACAACATTACCACGACGGAAGAAACCACCAATGATATCATAAGGCTTCAGTTCATAAGGAACTGCGTTTCCATTAGCATCTAAAAACTGTGGGAATGCAGTTTTATAACGAGCTGCACCATAAGCAACACCTACGATTGGGTTTGGAACAAAACCAGCAGCATAATTACCATCAATAATTTTTGAATAACGCTCAAAACCTAAAGCTTGGTTGATACGGTCAACCTCAGCTGGGAATGCAGAACCCCAGTTACCAATGAAACCACCATTATAAGTTTGGTTAGAACCTTGGGTATATGAATTTTGGTAATCAGGAACAGTTGAAATTTTCTCAGTAGAGTATGATGAATTATATGTTACTTCTAAACCTTTTTTAGCATTTTTGCTACCAGCTTTAGTTGTGATTACCACTACACCATTGGCTGCACGTGATCCATAAAGAGCAGAAGCAGCAGCACCTTTCAAGATAGTCATTGACTCAACGTTATTAGGGTCAATGTCATAAGCACGGTTTGAAGTTACTGTATTTTGGTTAAAACCATCAGTCGCATTCACCGAGTTATCGAAAGGAATACCATCAACAACGAATAAAGGCTGGTTATTTCCAGTAAATGAGTTTGCACCACGAATTGTGATACGAGTAGCCTGACCAGGAGCACCACCACCAGAGATAATGTTTACACCCGGAACTTTACCATTTAATGCACGAAGGGCATCTGGTTCTGAACGTTGTTGAAGAGCTTCAGCGTTTACGTTTGAAACTGCATAAGCCAAGGCTTTCTTCTCACGTTGAATACCGATGGCAGTTACAACTACTTCTGAGAGTTGCTTAGTATCAGCTCCCAAAGAAACGTTTACTACTGATTGGTTACCTACTTTCACTTCTTGGGTGTTCATACCCACAAAACTAAATACCAAAGTACTTCCAGATGGAGCTTCAATAGAGTAATTACCCTCTATGTCTGTTTGAGACCCCTTTGAAGTACCTTTTACTTGTACCGATACACCCGGCAATCCTGAGCCATCATCTGATGACGTTACTTTACCAGTAATCTTTTTACCTTGAGCCAACACGGCCAAAGACATAAAGACTCCTAGCAAACTAAGAAGTAGATTCTTCTTCATGTACATTTTAGTTTAGGTTATAAATGATAATTAACTTCTACAAAAATACTTATTTCAAATGCAAGTTGAAATAGCACTTTTGCAATTTCTTGAATTAAACATATAACATTTTTTAGAAATCAAGAAATATTTTATGCATTTTTGGCAACTTTCTTGCTTTAATTAATTTAATTATTAAATAAATACAATACATACTTATTATTTGTTAAATATTACAAATAGCAAAATATATTTTGGTTTAGTACCACTAATACCTAATTTTTAAGTATTAAATAATAGTACAATTAAGTAGTTTTACCTATTAGCTATATGTAAACAAAAATTCTTGAAAAAATACAATTATATTTATTCTTTAAATAGTATGCATGACTACTATTTAATAATATTATTTCGACAAAATACTATTTTCCATCTATATCATTTTTAAAAACATAGACAAAATACATAGAAAATTTTGTCATAAAGTATAGTCTATCACTAAATATTTCAAGAATTTTAAACGAAAAAAAACAATTAGGCAAAATTTGTACTTTTCTAATATTTACCCAATCAATTCACACTAATTTAGGAGATAATACGGGCACTTATTAAAGTGAAAAAATAGTTGTATTAAAATGATTGATTGGTAATGCTTTTTGGAGAGAAAAGCTTTTTTAAAATCAAAAAATGCAGATATGATTATTTTAAAATATAGTACAATTTTAACCACTTAGTAAATTTTAAAAATATGCAATAAGCTTATCCCGAAAATTTATTAATAAATTAAATTTTGTACTATTTCAATTAGGCAGCACAAATAAACGGTAAAAAACAAAAAACGCCATATCTTATTTCATATGGCGTTTTTGAAGGATTATTTTTAAAACTTATTTCCTATTATTTCCGATTAAGGATTAGGAACGCAGTCTTTATTTACTGCTAATTCTGTTGTAGGAATTGGCCAAATATATTCTGATTGGCTAGGATTTACAGCATTAACCGGGCCTTTTGCAGGGAACGGTGCATTCAAACGACTGATATCAAATGCTCTTAATCCTTCTCCTAAAAATTCTATTCTTCGCTCAGTAAGAATTGCTGAGATTAATTCTTCTTTAGTAGTTGGAGCTAGTACCGAACCCTTCGAACGAGAACGTACAGCATTCAACATAGCTACTGCCGAAGCATCAACACCAACTGTCAGACGAGCTCTAGCTTCTGCATAACTCAAAAGTACTTCAGCATAACGCATTACTGGAACCCAATCAATGTAAGGTGAGCCTCCTGGGAATTTAGTTAAATAAATTCTTGTACCACTAACTGAAGTAAGTTTTTTACGGTCATCTGTATCTTCAAAGCTTTTTGAGCCATAGATACCCGTTGGATTCAAAGAAAACTCACCACCACCAACTGGACCAGCTAAATAGTAGAATGCCAATTGATTTTGTGTACCCGGCACGTCATTAGTAGCCATTGGCATCGAAAGGATTGACTCAAGAGTTCTGTAAGAAGTAAAAATTGATGCAAAATTTGCATTTAATTCATGTCTTACACCATTAGCTGCTTTATATGGTGCTGCCGCAGGAACAATCTTAGACGCTTCGTTAACCACATCATTATATTTACCCATTGCTAAGTAAACTTTTACTTTGAGAGCAATAGCTGAATTTTTGTGTGCACGTGTAACGTTCAAATCTTGTGTTGAGTAGTTTGCTGGTAAGTTTGCTTCAGCAAAGTTTAAATCATCTAAAATTTGTGAATAAACTTCTGCAACAGTCGAACGCTTCAAATTATTTGAATTACCTGCACCTGTTTCACCTTTCAAACGTAATGGTAAGCCCAATGAAGCACCATTATCCTTTGTAAATGGTTGAGCGTAAACATTTACCAATGAAAAATAGGTTAATGCACGTAAGAAACGAGCTTCACCTTTATAGTTAGCTATCTTTTCGGTAGTAATCTTAGCTGGAGCAGCATCAACTTTATCTAAAAATAGATTCATATTGTTGACAGCCGCATAAGCTGAGTTCCAAAGGTTGTTTACTTCATTTGAAGAAGCATTCACAGTGAAGTTCCAAGTCTGAAGACCAGTCACACCATTGTTAGTTTGGTTTAAGAATTCTTCTCCTCTGATGTCATTATAAATAAAATAACGTCCACCTAAAAAGTTACCATTCTTTACCCCACGATACAGACCATTTACTAATGACTCAATTCGGTCTGGCGTATCGTATGCACTTAAATCAGATACTGAAGTCTTAGGAACTGGGTCTAGTAAGTCTTCTTTACAGCTACTTATCGAAAATGCCAAGAGGGCAGTGATAAGTAATTTAGTATATATTGTATTTTTCATGATAATTCGTTGTCGAAAATTAGAATGTTAAACTTAAACCAAAAGAGAATGTTCTTGCTTGTGGAATTGAGTTACGGTCAATACCTGGGGCTAAGTTTGAGTTACCATTTGATGATGTCTCAGGGTCAGTACCAGTATATTTCGTAAGCATGAAAGCATTAGTTACTTGACCAAACACTCTTGCATTCGTCATCTTAATTTTGTTGATAACAGTTGTTGGAAGGTTATAACCTAAAGCAATGTTACGGCATTTAATGAAATCACCTTTCTCAACATTGTTTGAAATTGGGAATGAAGAACCATTAGAAATATTATCGCCATATACTACTCTTGGCCATGAACCACCAGTATTAGTTTCAGTCCAACGGTCTAAGATATCAGAAGCATTATTCCAGAAACGTTGGTCATGCAAACCAGCTTTAGTACCATTATATACATAGAAACCAGCTGCATAAATTAAGCTAACTGATAAATCGAATTTCTTGTAGCCAAAGTTATTATCCCAACCACCATATACTTTCGGAATTGTATTACCCATGATTTTTGAGTCAGCCGCAGCCGTAATCGCAGGTGCAGTTGTACCATCAAGGAATGTCCAACGGCTCTTTCCAGTAGCTACTGCGTGAGAGTATTGTACTTCTTGACCTTTACCGTTAACGAAGATACGTTGACCAGTAGCTGGGTTTACTCCTCTTGTTTCAACTACATACAAGCTACCTAAAGCATAACCAACACGTGTAATGTTCGCTGTCTCTAATTGAGTTACACCGAAGATATCAGCATTTCCTTCAGCAAGAGCCGTAACTTTATTCTTTTGAGTAGCCAAGTTGAATGAAGTATTCCATCTGAAATTTTTGTTATTGATTACAGAAGCACTCAAAGAAAATTCTAAACCTTCATTGTACATCGAACCTACGTTTTTAGCAACTGAGTTACCAGGTACACCCATTGATGGAGCCAATGGAGAGTTCAAAATCAAACCGTCAATATTGTTTTTATAATAAGTAATCTCACCCGTGATTCTATCTTTCAAGAAACCATAGTTCAAACCAATATCTAACTTCGTACTTGTTTCCCACTTCAAATCAGGATTACCCGCCTGTGAGTAGAATAATGCCGGAGCAGAACCACCATAGTTACTAAAGTCATATAGACTCAATGAAGCGAAATCACTGATACCTGCGTTACCAACTTTACCGTAGCTTGTTCTTAACTTCAATGTAGAAACTTTATCTCCTAAAGCATCTTTGAAGAATGTTTCCTCAGCTAAGTTCCAACCAGCCGATAAACCATAAAAGTTACCAAATTTCTTACCAGCTGCCAAAGCAGAAAGACCATCACGACGCAAGCTACCTGTGAAATAGTAGCGTTTTGAGAAGTCATAAGTCACACGACCAAAGTAAGACTGGAAACCATTTTCTGTAAGGAAGTTAAACGGAGGGTTGTTGTTTACAGTGTAATTTCCTTCGTAAGTATTAAAGAATGGGTCAGCAACTGTCTGACGAGAGCCACTCCACATATTACGCTTAGTATATTGTTGTTCTGTACCTAATGTTGCACTTACAGTATGTTTGTCGCTAAATCTTTGGTTATAATTCAAATAATTTTGCCAAGTCCAACGCATACTCTTGTATAAATAGTTACTTGCAATACCTTTTGCAGCAAAACCATCACCATGAATTGGGTTATTGAATGTACGTGAATCTACCGTTTGGTTATCAATACCATAGTCAGTACGGAACGATAAATTCTTAGTGAAATTATAAGTAGCATAAACATTAGATAGGAAACGGTCGTTTTGAGCAGAAGCCTTATCTAAGTCTAATAATACAACTGGGTTATAAAATCCACTACGGTCTTTGTTCAATAAGTTACCTGGTGTGTTTGCCAATGCTCCTGAAGAGTTGATGTTATACGAACCATCTGGTAAATACGCAGGTACGTTTGGTGCAGTAACCAATGGCACACGACCTAAACCACCAGTATTGAAGTTTGTACCTTGCAATGAACCACTGTTTGGAGAGAATGAGTTCGATGAACTGTAAGTAACGTTTGCTCCAAAAATTAACTTCTCAGTTACGTTATGGCTAATGTTCAAACGTGCATTTTTACGTTCAAAAGTATTTTTCTTTAAGAAACCTTCTTGGTTTGTATAACCACCTGAGAAATAATAAGAAGATTTTGGTGTAGCACCCGAAATATTAATATTATGGTTTTGTTGGAAACCTGTTTGGAAAACGTAGTCGTACCAGTTAGTATCGTATGGTTTACCGTTCGGGTCAAGATTCTCAAAATACAACGGACTGTATGGTTGGCCAGCCAAAGTAGCTCTGTTTTGTTCTGCTTCATTTTTCATCATGATATACTCAGAAGCATTCAACAAATTAAATAATCTGAATGGTTTTGTCCAACCATAGTTAGAATCATAAGTAATTGTTGATTTTCCAGCTTTTCCTTTCTTGGTAGTAATTACCAATACACCATTGGCAGCACGAGAACCATAGATTGCCGTAGCAGCTGCATCTTTCAAAATGTCGATAGTCTCAATATCATTAGGGTTGATATCTGACAACGGGTTTTGAGCAATACCGCCTGGGCCTACCGCACCAGCATCTTGTGAGAAAACAATCACACCATCAACAACGATTAATGGATATGAACTAGAAGTAATTGAGTTAAAACCACGTACACGAATTACTGGTGGGTTATTTAATAAACCGTTAGGAATATTGATATTTACCCCAGCAGCTTTACCTGATAGTAATTGGTCAAATGATTGTGCAGGAATCGACTTTATCGCATCTCCTTTGATAGTTGAAACTGCAGATGTAACATCTTTACGATTTTGAGTACCATAACCAACTACAACCAATTGCTCTAATTGCACACCGTCGTTAGCTAATGTAACATTGATTACCGATTTACTGCCAACTGGCACCTCAGTCGTTTGCATACCGATGAAACTAAAAATCAAAGTTTCGTTTGCAGTTACATCAATAGCAAAATTTCCGTCATTGTTAGTTTGTGTACCTCTTGTCGTACCTTTCACTTGTACCGATACTCCCGGCAATGCCGACCCATCATCCGACGATGATACTTTACCAGTTACTCTCTTACTTTGAGCCAATACAGCCAAAGATAAGAAGAGACCCAGCATACTAAGAAGTAGATTTTTCTTCTTCATTTAGTTTGTTGTTTAGATGAATAAATTAAATTATCAACACAAAAATAAGCACTATTTTAAAAAAAATTAGTAAAAATTTGTTTTTTCTAATTGAATTCTAATATTGAACCGCTTTGATATTATTAAAAAATTTATATAATCAAGTAGTTATTAAAAATTATAGAATAAAAATTGGCCAATTATAAAAAAACAAAAGAAAAATTATGCAGATTGAGGAAAAAGCCAAAAGGCTATTTTTGAAGAAATTAACTAAAAACATAAGTACAGACATTAATAACGAATCCTGTACTTAAAACGTTTCAAAAAATTAGATACTTTTGCATCTATTCAGTATGGCCCGATTTTAATCAAATACAGAAGGTACTATTCAGATGAGTCAACTTAACGAACAAAAAAATATTCTTTTCAAGAAAATCTTAGAAATCAATGACCGTAATGCCTGTTTGAAGTTTTTTTTCTTACTCAAAGAATTAATCGAAATTACGAATATCGACATCAATGACCCTCGAATTGCCTTTTCGGTAAGAAAAGATAAAGGCATTACTGCCAATATCAATTTTTATGCAGCACTTAAACTTTATCGCCAAAGTGGTGTATGGCTTGAATTATTATTCTTCAAAAATGACCTAAATCTTTTTCAGAAATACCAAGAAGTACAATCTCAATATCTTTCCGATAATTCAGATTTCATTTCTGTAAAGATTCCTTCTGAAAATCTTAGATTACTTGAAGACACAAAGATTATGAGTGCTTGGCAACACTGCTTAGAAGAACTCAAAGCAATGGCTACCTCAAGCAAAAAGAAAGAATTTCATAATCACTTTATGTATCAACTTGCAGAAGATGAAAGCCTTCGAAATGAATTCTTTTGGGAAATTTCAAATCAAAATCAAACTGATTCATACGAGGTCTCATTGCAGGATAATGAAGTGGCCGAAGAACCCGCCAATTATTCACAAAAACTAAATATTCCTTTAAATCTAATATTTGTCGGGCCTCCCGGAACCGGTAAAACACATGAGGTTCAACAATTAACTCAACAAGCAGAACATCATTTCATTACTTTCCACCAATCTTATTCTTACGAAGAGTTTATTGAAGGTATTAGACCTGTCAATAAAAACGGACAAATCAGCTATGAAGTAAACAAAGGAATTTTTTATAAAGCAGCTCTCTCGGCACTTCAGCAGGCAGGATATCAATCTTTCAACGAGTGTTTTCGAGATTCGCCCGAAAACCGTATAAAAAAGTTCAATAAAGCAGGCAGCTACCTCTTAGTCATTGATGAAATTAATCGTGCGAATATCTCAAAAGTATTTGGTGAACTAATTACATTAATAGAAGATAACAAAAGAATTGGAGCAAAAAACGAACTTTGGGTAACCCTCCCCTACTCTCAAGAGAAATTCGGCGTGCCAGCAAATCTTCATATAGTAGGTACTATGAACTCGACTGACCGTTCGATTGCTTTGCTCGACTTAGCCCTCAGACGCAGGTTTGAATTTAAAGAGATGCACCCTCAGCTTCATCTTTTACCAATAATTGAAGAAATAAACTTAGAGAAACTCATACAAAAAATTAATCAAAGAATCGAATTTTTGATTGATAAAGACCATTGCTTGGGACACGCATATCTCCTTGATTGTCAGACACTTGAAGATGTATGCAAAGTTTTTTTCAGTAAAATTCTTCCATTAATTCAAGAATACTTTAATAATGACTGGGAAAAGATTAGACTAGTGCTTGGCAGTGAATTAATACTGAGAGAAACACTGAAAACAAAACAAATATTTGGTTTAAGTTTAGACGATTTTGAAGACGAAAGTTTTAGATATAGTATTAATTCCGACCTTTTTTCAGGGCAATTAGATAAACATATATTTGTCAGAATTTATCAACCATAATTACAAACAATAATTTACCTACCTTTGCTCAATAATTTACCAGCAAAATAAAACAATAATTGTTTAAAATATCTGTTTTTGAAAATTAATGAAGAAACTGCAAATGGATGAGCTCAATCGCTTGTCAGTAGAAGATTTTAAAGAAACCCCTAAAAATAATATTTGCTTGATTCTTGACGATATCCGCAGCATGAATAATGTTGGTTCGGCTTTTCGTACAGGAGATGCTTTTTTGGTTGAAAAAATTTATTTGTGTGGCATTACTGGCACACCTCCTCATCGTGAAATCGAAAAAACAGCTTTAGGCTCAACTGAATCTGTTGATTGGGAATACTGCGATAATGTAGTGGAATTAGTAAAGAAGTTACAGTCAGAAGACTACATGGTAATGGCCGTGGAGCAAGTAGAAAATAGCACGATGCTCAACGAATTCAAACCCAATGCCGACCAGAAATATGCTTTTGTATTTGGGAATGAGGTTTTTGGAGTCAATCAAGAAGTAGTTGAACTAGCGAATAATTGCATTGAAATTCCTCAGTTTGGCACTAAACATTCGCTAAATATTTCGGTCACCGTAGGAATTATCTGTTGGGATTTTGTAAGTAAAGTACACACCAACAAAAATTGAAAGAAATATCACTTATTGCCATCAGTTTTAACTGACTGATACTTTTGCAAAAAAATCGACTTTAGTCAAATAAGATAATTAGACTAAAGTCGATTTTTTTGATTTTATTAAAGTGTATCTTCTAATACTAACGGAGTCACCTAAACGACACATAACAGATACGCACCGTAAATTAGTTTAAATATAGTCTCTTATGCTCCTTCAAACTGACGCAAGAATCTCACATCATTTTCAAAAAATAATCTTAGGTCTCTTACGCCATATCTAAGCATCGTAATACGTTCGATACCCATTCCAAAGGCAAAACCTGTATATTCTTCTGAGTCAATACCACTATTTTCTAAGACATTAGGGTCTACCATACCCGAGCCAGCAATTTCTACCCAACCTGTATGTTTGCAAATATTACAGCCCGAACCTTTACAAATGAAACAAGAAATATCAATTTCGGCACTAGGCTCAGTAAATGGAAAATAACTCGGACGCAAACGAATCTTTGTATCTTGTCCAAACATTTCTTTTGCAAAATGGTATAATGTATCTTTCAAATCTTTGAAACTTACATTTTTATCCACATAAAGCCCTTCAATTTGGTGAAATTGGCAGTGTGCACGTGCGGAAATAGCTTCATTTCTATACACTCTACCGAGCATTACAGAACGAATAGGCGGCTTTTTATGCTCCATTAAACGTACTTGCACATTTGAGGTATGTGTTCGAAGCAACACATCATCTTTTTGCACATCTTTCTTCTCAACAAAGAAAGTGTCTTGCATTTCACGTGCGGGATGATTTTCAGCAAAGTTTAGAGCGGTAAAATTATACCAATCCGTTTCTACCTCAGGTCCATCTTCATGATTAAATCCCATACGTGCAAAAATTTCTAAGATTCGCTGACGAGTAAGCGTTAGAGGGTGAACCGTACCAGCAAAATTTGGAGCCACAGGCAGGGTTAAATCCAAGCCTTTATTTGCATCAGCACTTCCTGCACTTTGCTCAAGAGCCTCGGTAAAATCTCTTAATTTCTGCTCAGCAAGATTTTTAAGTTTGTTGAGTTCTTGGCCTACAGCCTTTTTCTGCTCATTAGGTACAGTTTTAAACTCATCAAATAATTCATTTAATAAGCCTTTTCGACTGATAAATTTTAGTCGAAATTTTTCTAAGTCTTCTTTGCTATTGACCACAACAGCATCAACTTCACGTAGTAAGTCTTGAATCTTATCTAACACCCTTATACCGTTTAATAAATTTATGCACAAAGATACGAATAATGTCAGATTCTAGTATATTTTTACAATGTAAATACTTTAATATATCTGCGTAGAATTACGTAATTCATTAGGTATTTCTACGTATTTTAATCAATATTTTTTCATTAAATCACTGAAAATCAAAAAGTTACAAATCGATTTGTTTTTTTAGTATATTTACTTTTAATTGTTTAAGAGTTAAGTTTGTTGTAACAAATTCTCTAAAACAATGGAAAATCTAAACCATACACAAAGCTACTCAATTGCAAAAAGTAATAACGAAGGAAAGCAAAAACAGATAAGGTTGCACTGCTTTAACAAATTTGTTGATGTACCAGTTGAAAAAATTATAAGATTAGAAGGTAACTGTAATTATACAGTTGTACATACAAAAAATAAAAAATATATTTCGGCCAAAACTTTAAAACACTATGAGTGTATTTTAGATGAAAACTACTTCATAAGAATTCATAAATCTCATCTAGTGAATATTTTACATACCAAAGGCCTAAATATTCAAGCAAGTAATAGTGCTACCGCAATTTTTGAATGTGGCACGAATTTAGATGTATCAAGAAGAAAGGTAAAAACAGTAATTGAGCGGTTCGCTCATTTCAAAAAAGCATAATTTTATGTCAATAATTTGACATTCAAAATAAAGAGCAACGGTATTATACTCTTTTCATAATACTTTTTAGTGGTTAGGTGATCAAATAAAGCAACAACCCAATGGGTAGTTGCTTTTTACTTTTATAAATATTACTCAATGATTTTGTATATATTTTTTGCCTTTTTTCGAGAAATTGCATTAAAATGCCACCATTCGCTTTCTATTGGCATATATCCAGCACTTTGCATGGCTTCCCTTAATACGATTCGATTAGCTAATTGCTGTTGCGTAAGTTTCCCTTCTCTCAGTAATTTTACTTCAAAACGAGGATAAGCTAAATCGCCAAAAAAATCATATTTTGTCCCCATATCAAGTGCTTGTTGCGTAGATAAGTCATAAATGGTGAGGTCAACGGCTGAGCCGAAATTGTGAATCGAAGTAATAGTTGGACTTGCCACAAAATCTTCTCGCTTGGCAGGTGGAATACTATCTAACATATTCCAAAGTGTATGTTGAACCGATAATGGGCGGGCGGCATCATATATCAATAATCTATAATTTGGGTGCTTATACTGTAAGTTTCTACTTGCTTTTACGAGCATTTCTGCTGGTTTTTGTTGTAAATAAGCATTCGTTAAACTGCCATAAACATCCGTTTGTACAAAATTATCGGTTGTTGAATATTTCAACTCAACCATGATAGTAGAATCAAGTTTTTGAACATTTACTAAACCTTGTTTAATCATTTGTTGCTCAATTGGAGATAATTCAACAGGTTTTGCCTTTACTACACTATCTACTTTTACAGATAAAGTATCTATTTTTTTAGTATTTTCTTCTTTTTTTTTCTGGCATCCTTCTATTAAAAGAATAACTATTACTAAAATACTCGTCAAGTAAACGATTTTCCGCTGCATGATTTTTTATTGATTTTTCGGCATCATTAAACCAAATTTGTGATAAAATCGAGGTTTATCATTAAATTAGCCACAAATCTAAACTTAAACCTTCAATTTTATGGCATTAAACTATATTTGGGTAGCTTTTTTTCTGGTGGCTTTCGTAGTTGCACTTCTAAAACTCATTTTTACGGGCGATACTGAAATTTTCAAAATAATTATTGAAGGAATGTTCGATTCATCAAAAATTGCGGTGATGGATATTGCACTTCCGCTCGCTGGAGTAATGACTTTCTTTCTGGGAATTTTGAAAGTTGGTGAAGAAGCAGGCGTAATTCGTAGAATGGCCAAAATAATAGCCCCATTTTTTAGTAAACTTTTCCCAGAAGTACCCAAAGATCACCCTGCCAATGGTCAGATGATTATGAATTTCTCGGCCAACATGCTTGGTCTTGATAATGCAGCTACCCCATTTGGCTTGAGTGCGATGCAAAGTTTACAGGAACTCAATCCAAGTAAAGATACTGCTTCTAATGCTCAAATTATGTTTATGGTACTACACAGTGCTGGCCCAGTTCTTATCCCACTCAGTATCATGGCACAAAGAGCCATTTACAATGCGGCCAATCCTGCTGATATATTTATTCCTGCGTTAATTTCTGTATATGTGGCTACCCTAACGGGGATGCTTTTTGTGGGTATTAAGCAAAAAATCAATTTTTTCGATAAAACCATTCTTTCATGGCTTCTAGGGCTTACAGGTTTTATTGGTTTTGTTTTATGGTACTTCTCACGACTTCCGAAAGAAGAAATCGAAACTACCTCAATCGTCGTGAGTAATATGATTCTATTTATTTTTATTGTAGGATTCATAGGAGGTGCTGTTTATAAAAAAGTAGATATCTTTCCTACGTTCATCGAAGGAGCCAAACAAGGTTTTGAAACATCTATCAAAGTAATACCTTATTTGGTGGGTATGTTGGTGGCCATTAGTGCATTCAGAAACTCCGGAGCTTTAACCTATATTGTGGATGCTTTCAAGTGGATTTTTAGTCTAACTGGCATAAATACCGATTTTACCGATGCATTACCTACGGCCCTGATGCACCCATTAAGTGGTAGTGGCTCAAGAGCAATGATGATTGACTCTATGAAAACTTTTGGAGCTGACTCATTTGTTGGTCGTCTTTCTTGTGTTTTCCAAGCTTGTTCCGATACAATATTATATGTATTAGCACTCTATTTTGGCTCGGTTAATATAAAAAATACACGTTATACACTTATTGCAGGACTTTTAGCCGATTTAGCTGGTGTAATTACAGCCATTATCGTTTCCTATATATTTTTCCACTGATAATACTTCTACAGTGCTATAATTGAATTATAGCACTGTTCACTTGACATCAGTTACTATAATCCTCATGAAATTATCAATCATATACATTTTACTATTCTGTAGTATATCTTTCATTTCATTTGCAAAAAGCGAATCAGATGCTATTGTATATGATGGTACTTGGCAAGAACTCAATTTACCTGAAGGTATTTTTGTACTTCCAGAACTAAATGAACCCTATAACATTGAAAAATTAGCGGCATTTCCGCAAGTATATAAATTTGAAAAAGTACGAGGTAGTGTACCTACCTATTGGGCCAATGGAAAACCCTACTGGTTTAGAATTGAACTCAAGAATACAACCAATATGGTTCAAGACTTACTCATTCACTTGCATTTATCTCTCTACGATGAAATTGAGTTTTATGTAGTAGAAAATAAGATTGTGAAAGACCATCAGTCATCAAACTGGAAAGTACCGCAACAAAATCGTCGAATCAAGCACCGTGATTTTATTTTCCCAACTACCATACAACCCAAGCAAGAAGTAAGCTACTATCTGAAAATTAGAAAAAGTTTTGGTTCAATTTCGTTTCCTTTAACTATATGGGAAAAGAACTATTTTGAATATTACTTCCCAACAAATGACCACTTTAGTTGGGGGTTCGTATCAGGCATTTTACTTTTTGTTTTTTTTATATCCATCTTAATATCCATAGTTTTTGAAGCTAGGCTATACTTATACTATGGTCTTTACGTATTAACAGCCTTGTGTTTTATTTATACTATGCAAGGGTATTTTATTAGGGTTTATGGAGATGGTAGTTTTGGCATTGAAGGAGATAAAATACGTTATATCGCTACTATGCTGCTTATCATTACCAATATTATTTTCATTAAATCGTATCTAAGATGGGATTTACTTAAAAATCCACTTTTTCTGTGGTATAGTAATTTCTTCATCATTCTCTTTAGTATTCTTATCATTGTAAGCTTTTTTGATAATTTATTATTAGAAAATTACCTTTTTAATAACTTTACTATTCCTATCACTTTTCTAGTAAGTTTGTGTTTCCTGATATCACCGATTTTTGTTTTTGGTACTACACTTTATTGCATCTATATCGAACATTTTAAAAAAGATGCTACTTACTTTTTGTTAGCTAATTTACCCGTTTTTTTTGTAGCTTTTTATTCTGGTTTAAGTACCTACGAATTTTTACCCGGAAGCTATTTAGCTGGAATTGATTATTTTGTGATAGCCTTCATTGTCGAAATTATTGCATTGAGTGGTATGCTTGCCTACCGAGTACGACTTATGCAAAATAACAATGAACGCTTATTAATAGAAAAAAACCTTATACAACAACAACGTACTCAGGCAGTTCTTGAAGCGGAAGAACGCGAACGAATACGAATAGCACGAGATTTACACGATGGTATTGGCCAGACATTGGCTGCTGCTCGAATGACACTCGGTAATTTCATTTCCCAACAAAGAGCTTATATTCATGAAATGCAAAGCCCGTTAAATTTGCTTGAAGATAGCATTAAGGAAATTAGAGAAATATCTCATAATATGATGCCAAGTTCACTTACTAAATTTGGTTTGACTTCAGCTTTAAAACAGCTCACTAACAAGGTAAATGCTACGGGTAAAATTCAAATTCAGCTTCAGATTGTGGGCCTAAAAGAGCGTTTTGATGACAAAATTGAATTGATGCTTTACAGAATTGTACAAGAGGTTATCAGTAATATCATTAAACACGCTGGAGCAAAAAAGGTAAATATAGAATTAGTTAAGCATGATACTGAACTAATCTTGATTATTGAAGATGATGGCCGAGGATTTGATACTGAAAACACAGAAAACCATGGCATTGGTTTAAAAAACATAGCTACTCGCGTAGAATATCTCAATGGAAATGTTAATTTTGACTCTTCAATTGGAAGAGGCACAAGTGTAGTGATTGAAATTCCGTTGAATTAACGCTAATGTCAGGCAATAAATTACAAATTTTAATAGTTGATGACCATCAAATATTACTTGATGGTATTGAATCTATGCTTCATAGTGTGGGCGATTACCAAGTAATTTGTAAATGCTCAGATGGTAATACCGCTTTAGATTTTCTCAATAAAAATCATGTTGATATTCTACTAACAGATTTATATATGCCTAAAATGACAGGCATGGAATTGACACAACAGGTAAAAAAACGTTTCCCTCACATAAAAGTACTAGCATTATCTGTTTCCTATGATGTATCAATCGTTCATGATTTGATTGATTTGGGCATTTCTGGCTTTATTATTAAAACAATTGGTCGTGATGAGCTCATTGAAGCCATAGATACAATAGCCCAGGGAAATGTCTATTTTAGTAGAGAAGTTTCTAATGAAATTCTTAGAAGTTTATCAAATAAGCCTGATGAAGAAACTTATCACTTAACTGAACGCGAAATTGAAATTGTTAAACTTATTTCTCAAGAACTTTCAAATAATGAAATCGGGAAAAAGCTTTGTATTTCAGAGCGAACGGTTGAAACTCACCGAAAAAACATCTACCGTAAAACCAATACTAAAACTATTGTTGGCCTCATCAAATACGCGGTTGAACATAAATTAATCTAAATTTCTGACTATCTTCGAAGTATAATATCCGTACTAGCACGGATATTTTTCACAAAAAAATACCCAAATTGGGGTATTGCATAACTATTCATATATACCGTACTTTGTATCAAATAAACATAAGAATGTTTATAGCCATGTAAGCAGTTACTCCAAAATTTTAAAGCAGCTAGAAAAAGCTCAGTGGTGTGTCTTTCGCTTATAAAAAAAATTCAAAGTTCTTTCAACCTTTCGATGCTAAATAGAATCCTAGAGAAAAAGCAATGGAAGCATGAAAAAATTTTTTTACGAACACTTTGAAGAACTCTTATATGGACTCATTTTTATGATAATTATCGCAATCAACGCATATAGAGCATAAATTAAAACCACCAATTTCTCCAATTGACAAATTGGTGGTTTTAATAATCAACAGCAGTTTGACGAGAGTAAAAGCAAGAGCCATTTGATTCTTGCTTTTCTATTTTATTAAGTATCCTTATTTTTTATGCTGTTTTGCCACCCAAGTATGGGCTATCTAATAGCTTTTGTAAACCTTCGAATTTTACAGGCGTTTTTTGATAATGATAAGTCATGCGTAGAGACTGTGTACGATTATTATCACCCATCGCAACGTCAACGTCATCCATCATAAATTGGCTTGGGTGTTCGTATCCGCAAGCATGACAAATATCTAATATCTCCTTCGTAAGTGTTTTAATGTAATTATAAAAACGCTCACTTTTAAGCGTAGGGTCAATTCCTCCTTGCAACCATTTATTTTGGGTTGCCACTCCACTTGGGCATCTATTTGTATGACAAATTTGAGCCTGAATACAACCAATCGAAATCATTGATTCACGACCAACATTTATCACATCAGCACCCATTGAAAAAGCCATAACGGCGGTATCTGGCAAACCTAATTTTCCGGAGCCAATAAATGTAATTTTATCAGTCAGCTCACGTTTTTGAAATATTCTGTAAACCGATGAAAACGCATACACAAAAGGAAGTGAAACGTGGTCAGCAAAACTTGGTGGAGCAGCTCCAGTACCTCCTTCTCCACCATCTATTGTAATAAAATCGGGTCCTTTTCCAGTTTTTTTCATTAAATCGGCCAATTCTTCCCACATTTCGAGTTTACCAACTGCCGATTTAATCCCCACTGGCAGGCCTGTTGCATTAGCCATGAGTTCGATGAACTCTATCATTTCTTTGATATCTGAAAAAGCACTATGAAAAGCAGGAGAAATGACATCTTTACCCATAGGAACATGACGAATCTCGGCCAATTCTTTAGTAAGTTTAGAAGCAGGTAAAACACCTCCTTTCCCGGGCTTTGCTCCTTGTGAAAGCTTCAACTCAATCATTTTTATACAAGGATTTTCACTACAAAGCTTTACCAATTTCTCTAAAACAAAATTTCCTTCATCATCTCTAATTCCAAAGTATGCCGTACCGATATTGAGTACAACATCGGAGCCGTTCTTATGATATGGCGAAAGCCCACCTTCTCCAGTATTATGATAACAACCAAATTTTGCGGCCCCTTTATTCATGGATTCAATTGCAGTAGCTGATAATGAACCGTAGCTCATTCCCGAAATATTTACAACTGATTTAGGAAGGTAAGGCTTCAGACGGCTATGGTATTCACCTATAATCTTGGCGGAGGGACAGATGTAAGGATTCTCTAAATTCGGATGACCTTTGGGTAATTTAAAAGGTAACATGGCAGGTTTAATAAAATTATAGCCCGCACTGTACATATCTTGGTCGGTACCAAATCCTTGAAAATTATTTTCTTTTTTTGATGACGCATAAATCCACGAACGTTGTCGGCGATTAAACGGCAATTCTTCTCTATTATTTGCCACAATATACTGGCGTAATTCGGGCCCAACACTCTCTATAAAATACCTTAAATGCCCAATCAGAGGAAAATTATGCTGAATTGTATGCTTTTTTTGCAAAATATCTCTCAATAATAGGACAATTAAAAAAATGATAACATAAGCCCACCAAGCGAGGTTATCCAAAAATTGTATGATAGAATTCATTTGTGGTTAAATAGTATTGATGATTCAGCAAGATACAAGGATATTTCAATCCAAACAAAATGCGTTCAAGCACAAATATACATTTTAACCTAAAACTAATGTTGTGAGTAGTTTTAATCGTATTTTGTAAATAGGAGAAGGTATTTCTGCGTAAATAGACTTGTAGAAAAAATGGTTCTATTTACGTAAGATTAGCTGTGATACAAAAGAAAAATGGAGCTGATACCAACTCCACTTTTACTGACAATTGCTATTGAGTGAATAATGTTTTTATATTTTATTTCGCAGATAACCCATTTTAAAAAGTATTGAAATTACATTCTCTCCTCCTATTTAAGGTTATTTATCTAAAATATCTGTCTTTCCTAATTTCTTGCTATACAGAATTTTTCGGTTACGTATACAATCACTTCCAACACCCCCTATTAACAAAAAAAAATACTTGCTTTATTAAGTAAGCATGCATTTTGGAAATGGAGGGGTTGGAGTGACCATTACGATGTCCCATCAATTTGTATGAAATAATCGTACCAAATTTGTTTTTTTAACAGTAGCTATACTAGCAAATATTAGAAAAAAGAAGCAAAAAAACACCTAAAATGAGATGTTTTAGACATTTTTGGTTGACTCAAATTAAGTTTATTATTGTTTACATCCATTAGATAACTTTTTGCCTAAAATTTTATTTTTTTATAGAACAATCTGCCCAAAACTCTTTAACTTTATCATACAAAAAAAATATATTATCCAACGGATACAGATTTTAAAACTACCAAATAGTGGCATAAATTTTGTTAATGTTGGCAAGACCTCTGAGTAACCTACACTTTTACCTTATGCTGATAAAAATGGAAAATAGAAAAGTAAAAACTGCTGCTGACAAAACAACCCTTAATTCAATGAGCGAAGTATTAAGTGAGATTAATACTTTAGTTGCTCAACAAGAAAAGGAAGATTATTCAAGAATTTTCGTAAAAAAAAGTAATCTTTCCTTAACTTATCACTCGAATGTCTGCTTAGCTTTGATTAACGTTTCAACCACAATCCAAAATGAAAGTAATTATTGGATTGTCGATTTTAACATTTAAGGTAATCGAAGTTCCATTTCGTCGGAAGTGAGACGAAAACCAAATTTTTCATAGACAGGTCGTCCTTCATTTGTAGCATGCAAGGATATACGTTTGTATCCTCTACTGATTGCCTCTTGCAAAATATGATTAAAAACTGTTTTACCAACACCCTTTCCTCGCCACTCACGCAAGGTATAGATATTTAAAATATACGCAATTTTTCCATCAATAAGCGTAAAACCAGGCGTAATCTGAAAAAAACATAGACCGCTTGTGGCGATGATTTTATTTTCAAGTTCGGCTACCCACGCTACAAAAGTATCAGTACGTAAAGCCTCTGATAAGTAATCATGTAGAGATTTTTGTAGGTTTTCTTCGCTGTACTGATGCGTTTCAATAGGTTGAACTTCTTTTAAAAATTCAATTCTCAAGCGTACTAAATCATCGAGGTCATTTAGGTCAGCTTTTCGGTAGGTAATGTCCATTTTTTATTGATAAATTTTCATGTACAATGGAAAACAAAATGGTTGCTTTCCATTGTACGAAGAGTTTTACGAATATCAATTAATACAAACCTGAAAGTTTTTGTAAAGCCTCCATCACAGTTGGTTTATCTTCTGGGTAAGTTACCCCAAACCATTCTGATTCATTTGAAAATACCTTGCATTTGCCCAAACCATTCTGAATCAAATAAGTCATAACGGTTGGAATGTAAAACTCGGCCTTAGGAGAATCAATATTTTTGGCAGAATATTCTTTAAACATTTCATTAATAACAGGAAAAACATTTGGCATAAAACCCCAAAAGTTCATGGAAACTGGTGTATTATCATCTAAAACTGTCAATTTTTCTCCCTCTTCATAAACTATCGTGTTATCTGCCTGACGATAGATTTTCGTACGCTCAGTAACTACTTTCAAGAATCCATTATCATCAACTTCACAAACACCTCTTGAAACAGAACCATTCTCTGAAAGCGTATTTTTAATCTGATACCCAACCATTGCGTGGCATGTTTCATCAGTATTGTTCGAAAGAAAATCAGCCATAATTTTAAAGCCTTCATAGCCATAAAAATCATCGGCATTAATAACTGCAAATGGGGTTTGAGTTTGTTCCCAAGCACATAATACTGCATGACCTGTTCCCCACGGTTTTGTTCGCTCCACATTTCCAAATTCAGCCGGAACGTATCTTTGTACTCCCTGAATCGCAAAATCGTATTCAATTTTACCCGCCAGTTTTGGTCCAAATATTTCTTCAAAATCGGCTTGTAATTCTTCTCTGATAATAAAAACTATTTTACCAAAACCGGCTTTAATGGCATCATGAATTGAATAATCAATAATGGTTTCACCATTGGGACCAAATTTATCCAATTGTTTAACTCCGCCATAGCGGCTGCCCATTCCGGCTGCTAAAATAAGTAATGTTGGTTTTGACATGAATCTATCTAATTAATTGAGTATTAGTTTAAAGGAGTTTTTGTAAGTTTACGACTAATATTATGTGTTTTACGAACAAATTTACAAAACACTTTTTGGACTCTAAGAAAAACTTTGACGAATAATAATTGTATTAGTGACACTTAAAAGATAAATTTGCCTTAAATCTAACAGTAATGACTATGAAACTACGCTTTTTTGCCTTCATCATATTTTTGGGGGCAAGTTTGCAAAGCTATGCACAAGGTTTTGCAATGAATAAACTTCCGCTAGATAATTGGGAAATGGGTAACTGGAAACAAGTGGAAAGTGTTGATAATCCTTTTAAGAAAAAAAGGGTCATCAATGCTGGAAATAAATTCTTGTATGCCGATACTCCTGGTAAAATTAGCTCAAAGCTAACAACTGCCGACGCAAAGATTAAGTTTGATTTTATGCTTGGCACTACAAGCGAAGCCATTTACTACATTCAGGGCAAATATGGTGTTTTACTAAGTAATATTCGTACCAGCGGCTCTATTATTACCAATGATGGTTCGCTCAAATTACCTTCACAAAATGCGGGTCGAACGGCAGGTCTTTGGCAAACACTTGAAATCACTTTCTCATCGGCTTCTTATGGCAATGCTCTAATCATAGAAAAGGTTTCCTTAAATGATGTAGTGATTCATCAAGGTTATGTGATTAACACCGATGGCAAGAACGAAGGACCAATTTCTTTTGAAAACAAAGTTGGCTCAGTTGCTATTAAAGACTTAGAATACTTAAAGTATGGCAACGAAAAGCCACTCAAATTAAGTAATTTAACCTATGAACTCTATGAAACCTATGATTGGGACAAACAGTTTGCGAAGAAAAATGAAAAACCTAATGATAGTGGAAAAGCCAACGAACTAACCAAAGATTATGGTGTAGGCTTTAACCGCTTCTTATTAGTTTTTCAAGGAAATCTTGAGGTGGAAAAAGATGGAAATTATTCGCTCATCGCTGATTGTGCTGGAAAAGAATCTGTAACTGTTGATGGTAAAGAAATTATCCCAATGGCTGATGAAAGCTATCGAAAACAACGCATTGCTTATTTGACTCTAAGCAAAGGAACTCATAAAATTGAAATAAAATATATCAAAGTTTGGTGGAAAGCAGAACTTGGACTCTTTGCTGCGGGTCCCGAAATTAGGCCGTACGCTCTTCACGCTGAAACCTCACTTCCAACGCCACAGGCCATTGGTGAAATTGATGTAAATCCCAAAAATGATGTAGAAATCATTCGTTCGTTTGTAATGTTCAATGGGAAGAAACGCATTCATGCTATTTCGATTGGAACTCCTCAAGGAATGCATTATTCGTATGATTTAGACCAAGCTGCTATACTTTATGCTTGGAAAGGTGAATTTGCCGATGTAACAGAGATGTTCTATGAGCGTGGAGAACCACAATTATTAGAAGCAAAGGGTGTTCGCACGAAGTTTTCTGGAAAACCTTCGGTATTTGTATTAAGTGATGCCAACTCTACATCACCAGATTCACTTGATGCATACAAGGAATTGATTTACAAAGGATATTCGATTGATGAAGGAGGTTTACCAACATATAAATACCAATATGCAGGTGGAAACTTCACCCAAAAGATTAGTACAAATAATGAAGGTATTTCAATTAGTATTAATGCTACTGGTGCTCAAAATCTTTACTATAAACTAGGTGAAGGCAAGAGTATTAGCCAAATCGAAAAGGGTAGATACTTAGTTGATAATCAGTATGTACTAATTGATTCAAAAAGCAAGCCCATCATTCGTAATTCAAAAGTGGGACAAGAGTTAATTATTCCACTCAATGGCTCATTAACTTATTCAGTTTCTTGGTAAAACATAGTTTTAGTTACTCGAAAAAGAAATTCACAATGAAAAAAATATTAGTTCTATTTTGCTTATTAGGTTTGAGTGAAGTATTTGCTCAAACCCGACCATTGGTAGAAGAAGATTTCTATCGAATTGTCACTTTACCTATTCCCGAAGGCGTAAAACTAGAGGTGGGTGGTTTGGCCGTAATGCCAGATGGCCGCTTGGGCGTAGCAACCCGCCGAGGCGATGTTTGGTTGGTATCAAATCCTTACATGAAAAATGGCACAAAACCCACTTACAAACGTTTTGCGTCTGGTTTACATGAACCGTTGGGTTTAGCTTTTATCAACGGAAATTTATGGGCAACTCAACGTGGTGAAGTAACCATCTTGAAAGATACCAACGGAGATGAATTGGCCGACGAATATGAGGCTTTCCAAAAATTCCCACTCAGTGGCAATTACCACGAATATTCTTATGGCCCCGTTGTTTTACCTGATAATGATATGATTTTTACCCTAAACTTAGGTTGGATAGGTCGTGGAGCAAGTTTATCAAAATGGCGTGGTTGGATGCTCAAAGTTTCACCAGATGGAAAAGTAACCCCTTGGGCTACTGGCTTACGTTCGCCTGCAGGATTTGGGGCATTGAAAAGTGGAGATATTTTCTACACTGAAAATCAAGGAGACTGGGTTGGTTCTGGGCGTATGACTCACCTTGAAAAAGGCGACTTTGCAGGAAATCCAGAAGGTTTGAAATGGACATCTGAGCCAGATTCGCCACTTCGTACAAAACCATCTGATATTCCAGATACTGGAGAACCACTTTATGAAGCGGCTAAGAGAGTACCAAGCATAAAAGTACCGGCTGTTTGGTTTCCACATACACTCATGGGCATTTCTACTGCAGACATAATTGAAGATAACTTTGGCGGAAAATTTGGCCCTTTTGAAGGACAATTATTTGTGGGAGACCAAGGTCACAGCAAAATTATGCGTGTGTATCTAGAAAAAATAAATGGTAAATATCAAGGTATTTGTTTTCCTTTTAGAGAAGGTTTTCAGTCGGGAATTTTACGTATGCGTTGGGGACTAGATGCATCTATGTTTGTGGGTATGACAAGCCGTGGTTGGTCATCAACGGGTAAAGATGAGTTTGGTTTACAACGCTTAGAATGGACAGGTAAAACGCCATTCGAGATGAAAACGGTTAAATCAATGCCCGATGGTTTTTTAATAGAGTTTACTCAACCTGTTAATAAAGCAACAGCTTTGGCAGTAGAATCGTACAAAATCAATAGTTTTACTTACAAGTATCATCATAACTACGGAAGTCCAATTATTAATGCCAAGGAACTAAAAATCAAAGGTATTCAAGTAGCAGACGACGGTATGAGTGTTCGTTTGGCCATTGATTCTTTGCGATTAGGCTACATTCACGAAATTAGACTGGAAGGAGTAAAAAATTCAGAAGAGCGTCCACTTTTACATACCTTTGGTTATTATACACTCAATAACATCAACACTGCGGCGGCTCCACTTGATTTGAGTAAATTTGCAGTAATGGAAAAGTCAGCTCATGAAGGACACAATATGGCCAATATGGGTAAAGCAGTTAATGTAGTTTCTGCAAAACGTGTGAACGAAATGCCAGAAGATTGGGGCGGTAAAGTTGACCAAACGCTCTCGATTGGCACGAAACCAGGTTTGAAATTCGATGTTGCAAAATTCCAAGTGAAAGCAGGAAGCAAAATCAGATTAATATTCAATAATAATGACGACATGCTTCATAATTTGGTAATTGTTAAACCAAAAACTGTGAATAAAGTTGGTGAAGCTGCTTTTGGAATGGGTCTTGATGGCGAAGCAAAAGCTTATGTACCAGATTTAGAAGAAGTTTTATTCCATACTGGCCTTATGCAACCAGAAAGTCAAGAAACCATTTATTTTGTTGCTCCAAGCACTCCGGGGGATTATACTTTTGTGTGTACTTACCCTGGCCACTACTCCATTATGCAGGGAACCATCAAAGTAGTCAAATGATATTGAAAAGTTTAAGCAAAGAAACGCTAAAAACGTCGGTAAGTTTTAACCCGCAAAGGAATAACTTGCCGACGTTGGTTTCTGAATATGGTGTCATCAAAAAAGCCAGCGATTACGAACAGGCCGAAGGCACCTTTTCTGAGATTTTTGTTTCTGATAAAACCTTTCAACACCTTAAAAACATTGCATTTTCTGGAGTTAATGATTCAATCTTAGGCTACCAAACAAAAAAAGGTAAAGAACAAATTAGGTTAAAAAACTATGTGGGTTTATTACAAACACCCGACGGCAAGCAAATAGAAATTTTACCTAAAACCAGCTCAAATTCGCCAAAAGAAGCACGTAAGATTCTGTTAAAATTACTTCGGGCTTTACCTAACTCTCCATTTCAATCATTAAGCAATTCTCATCTCGAAACTTCATATTTGCCTATTTTTGAAATCTTTGCACAAGTTTTTTTAGATGAATTAGAAAAGCTTTTAACACAAGGAATAGGTAAAAGTTTTGAACGCCAAGAATCAAACGAACTATTTGTTAGAGGAAAAATACTAATAAACGAAAACATCCGTAGAAATACTTCTCAAGCCGAACGCATATATACAGCTTACGATGAGTTTTGTGCTGATATTGCACCCAATAGGATACTAAAATATTGCTTAATTCAACTGCAGAAGCAGAAATACAGTCAACCAACTCAACAGAGAATTAATAGAGCTATTCATATTTTCGAAGAAGTTCGCCCTAGTCAAAACCTCATTCAAGATTTCATTCTCGCAAACAAAAAAAGTGTACTACATACTCGTTATGAGCAATTAATCAACTGGTCTAGAATCTTCATAAGTGGTCAGTCATTTCTTCCGTTTGCGGGTATTACACCACAAATTGGACTGCTTTTCCCTATGGAGATTTTATTTGAAAATTATGTTGGGAAAGCCTTCAAAAAGTATTTTGCCGAATCATTTGAAGTAAAACTACAAGATAAAACCAAGTTTTTGATTGATAGCCATTTAGAGAAGTCAAAGTTTCGATTAATACCTGATATTGTTTTGGAAGGTAAAAATGATACTTTTATTTTTGATACAAAATGGAAAATGATTGATGCCACGAAATCTAAGCAAAATTATGGAATTGAACAGACTGATTTATATCAAATGTATGCTTATGGAAAGAAGTATAATGCCCAACAACTTTTCCTAATTTATCCTTCTAACGAGAATTTCCAAGCTCCACTCCAAGTATTTGATTATGAAAGTGATATGCGTTTACAAATTATTCCTTTCGATTTAGGAAAAAAATTGCAAGATTGGCAGCAAGAATTATTGCCTCTAATTACTAACTAAATATTACCTTTCTTTTATTTTGATTAGTGTTTTTTTAATTCAAATCTTCCATTACTTTTTTGCCAACTTTATCATTAGCGAATCTATTAATAAAAAGTTTGAAAGAAAGTATTTTTGGCTTCAAAAACGATAGACTAATAATTAGTTAAAATTATTATCTTGCATCATCATCATTCAACCCTATACTTAACACAATGCCAATTTTTCTTACCTTCCTTGCTATTCTAGTACTTATACTTTTGGTAGCCTATGTCAAACTCGACACCTTTGTTTCATTTATTTTAGTAGCCATTGGACTAGGACTTGCTACGGGCATGGATGTTTCGAGCATCGGTAAATCTATTCAGTCAGGCATTGGCGGAACCCTCGGAGACCTCATCCTTATCATCGGTTTTGGAGCAATGCTTGGTAAACTCGTAGCAGAAAGTGGGGCAGCTCAACGAATAACAGATGCCCTTATTCAACTTTTTGGTCAGAAATATTTACAGTGGGGTTTAGCATTGGCAGGATTTATCATTGGTATTCCGCTATTCTATAATGCTGGCTTCATCATAGTTGTACCACTTATTTTTTCGATTGCAGCTTCTGCAAGATTACCACTACTATATGTGGGTATGCCTATGTTAACGGCCCTTTCGGTTGCACATGGTTATCTTCCACCCCATCCATCTCCCGCTGCCATTGCTTCGCAATTAAAAGCCGATGTTGGACAAACACTTATTTACGGAATTATAGTTGCCATTCCAGCCATTGCTATTGCTGGGGTATTATTTGGCAGAACCCTAAAAAGATTCAACCCAAAAATTGAAGATAATTTATTTGCCATCAAAGATATTCCCAAAGAGCAACAGCCTAGCCTAATTATTAGTCTATTAGTGGCATTAATGCCCGTTTTTTTGCTAACTTTTACCTCAGCAATTAAAAAGTATGCCCCTGAAAGTGAAGTGATTAAACTCATTTCTGAGCCATATATTGGCATGTTAATTTCATTATTATTAGCTGTTTATCTACTTGGTGTTCGTCAAGGAAATAATATCAAAATTGTTAGTAAACAACTCGATGAAGCATTTAAAAGTAGTGCGGGAATCTTACTAATCATTGCTGGAGCAGGAGCTTTAAAACAAATTTTAAAAGATAGTGGAACCAGCGATTACATTGGAGCTCAACTTCAAGGATTTGATATTAACCCATTGATTTTAGGCTGGGCTATTGCTGGTGTTTTGCGTGTATGTGTAGGCTCGGCCACGATTGCAGGTCTTACTGCCGTTGGTATTTTAGCACCACTTATTCAGCAACAAACTGGGGTAAAGCCCGAACTTATGGTTCTTTCAATTGGTGCTGGAAGTTTGATGTTCTCGCACCTCAATGATGGTGGATTTTGGCTTTTCAAAGAATATTTCAATCTTTCAATTAAAGATACGCTTAAAACATGGACAGTCATGGAAACCCTTGTTTCTATCATTGGTTTGATTGGCGTTCTAATTTTGAATTTATTTGTATAATCAATCATAATTTTCAATCAATCGACAACGACAAAACTGTAATTTTGTCAGAAAACTTACATTAACAAAAAATGACAGCAGAAGAAAACTTTGCAAAACTTGGGCTCGAATTACCACCGCCACCCAAACCAATGGGTGTTTATAAACCTTGCTTAATCGTTGATAATTTTATTTATGTTTCTGGCCATGGTCCAGTTCAAATGGATGGTTCACGCATTATTGGCCGTATCGGAGAAGATATGGATATTGAAGCAGGTAAATTAGCCGCCCAACAAGTTGGACTAACCATGCTTTCAACCCTTAAGGCTAATTTAGGAAGTCTTGACCGCATTAAACGTGTAGTAAAAGTTTTAGGAATGGTCAATTGTACTTCTGATTTTGAGCGTCACCCTTATGTAATTAATGGTTGCAGCGAACTTTTTGCGAATGTATGGGGTACCGAAAATGGCATTGGCGTACGCTCGGCCGTTGGCTTTGGTTCGCTTCCTGAAAATATTCCAGTTGAAATTGAGGCAATGTTTGAATTAGTATAAATAAGGAAGACTTCCCTCAAAGGGAAGTCTTCCTTTTAATAAGCTTTTATATAAAATGTTAAAAATCAATAAAGTACACCACATAGCCATTATTGCTTCCGACTACCAAAAATCGAAGCATTTTTACACCGAAATTCTTGGTTTACAGATTATCAGAGAAGTGTATCGTGAAGCTCGTGATTCTTATAAATTAGATTTAGCTATTGGCGAAAACTACATTATCGAACTATTTTCCTTTCCAAATCCACCCGCCCGTCCATCTCGACCAGAAGCATGCGGATTGCGTCATTTGGCATTTGAAGTTGAAAATGTTGGCCAAGCAAAAGCTGAAATTGAAGCAAACGGAATTGAGGTAGAAGAAATTAGAATTGATGAATTTACAGGCAAAAAATTCACTTTCTTTGCCGACCCCGATGATTTACCAATCGAATTTTATGAATTGTAAATCATTACAACATAAACTTAGTATTCAGAACTCTTAACCGAGCGATACCTAGCTCAACGAAAATACAATGTGGTACAAAATCGACAATGAACAAGAATTAGATTCTCCTTCCCTACTCATTTATAAAGAAAGAGTTCAAAAAAACATCGATAAGATGATTGCCATTGCTGGTTCTACCGAACGATTAGTTACGCACGTAAAAACCAATAAAATGCCCGAAATTGTAAAAATGATGCTCAATTCGGGTATTAGTAAATTTAAATGTGCAACGATTGCCGAAGCAGAAATGACTGCGACAGCTGGTGCTAAATACCTGATTATTTCCCACCAATTAGTTGGGCCAAAGATTGAACGTTTAATAAAACTTAGACAAAAATTTCCTAATGTTTTCATTGCTTCTTTAATTGATTGCTCTGATAGTGCCGATGCTCACAATACAGCGTTTGCCCAAGTAGGTTTAGTAGCAGATGTGTTTTTGGATGTAAATAATGGAATGAATAGGTCTGGTCATGAATTAGATGATAAAATTTTAGAATTATACCAAAAACTTAGTCATTCTTCCAATATCAAAATACATGGTTTACATGTTTATGATGGGCATTTACGAGCAAGTGATTTTAATGAGCGAAAAAGAGAATGTGATGCAGGATTTGTTGATGTCAAGCATTTTCTCGAAGCGATTGATGCAGCAGGCCTACCAAAGCCAATGGTGATTGCTGGTGGTACACCTGCTTTTACCTCTCATGCTTTACGTGAAGAAACCTATTGCAGCCCCGGAACTTGTGTTCTTTGGGATTGGGGTTATGGCGATAAACTTTCTGAACAAAATTTTGATTACGCTGCATTGATTCTAACCCGTGTAATTTCGAAGCCCAAACGTGGCATTATCACCATTGATATGGGTCATAAGGCGGTTGCTGCTGAAAATCCAATTGATAAAAGAATCAAATTTTTAAATTTAGAGAATTATGAACTTCTCGGGCAAAGTGAAGAACATGGTGTGATTTCAGTAGCAGATTGGGACTCAATAAAAGTTGGAGATGTGCTTTATGGTGTACCCTTTCACGTTTGTCCAACTGTAAATTTGTATGATGAGGCCTATATAGTTGAAAATAAACAAATTAATCTAATCTGGAATATTGAGGCACGCAAACGTAAAATTAGCATTTAGTGAGTGGTTTATCTAAGAATATCGTTTTATTTACATTCAACTTATAATTGGTTAATTTTTCACGAAAAAAGCCAACAAAATATTTGGAAAATATAGTTTTTTATTTAAAATTTACGCAACATTCACGATTAAAAACCCCAAAATCAACAAAATTTATGAGTAAATTAGCAGAAGCAATCGAAACTTACGTTGCTCAATCAAATGAACTAGGATTAGGTCTTAGTGAAGAATTGATTACTAAAGTAGCTAAAGGCTTAGGACCATCTATTTATAATGCAGATTCTTCAAAAGTTTCAGGCGGAGACCCTGAAGAGTTAGCTCGCGTGAAAGATAATTATTTGATAGGTAAGTTAGGATTGGCTGATGGTCCAGAACTTGATGCGGCAATTGCTGAAGTTATGGCACAAATGGGAACTTCTAACCGTAATAAATACCGTGCAAATGTATATGCACTACTTTGCAAAAAATTCGGTAAAGAAGATATTTATAATGACTAAGATTTTTGGTTAAATAAATTAGAGCGATGTAGTTTTCACTACATCGCTTTTTTTCTATATAAAAATCATACTTGCCACTCCAATGAGCATAATGATTTTACAAACCTTACTCAAAAACGTAAAGTCTCGTCGTTTATCGGCCCAGTAAAGTTTATAGACAAACCAACTGAATGGAAAAATACCAAAACTAAAGAAATAAAGTAGATAATGGTTTTTTAGCGAATACGCCATTGATAGTAAAATCATTACAAAAGAAACAATAAAAACATAGAGTAAAATCTTAGTCTGACGCAAGCCCCAAATGATTGGTAACGTACGACACCCATAGCGAGCATCTCCTCTAATATCTTCCATATCTTTAATGATTTCTCGAATCAAGGAAATCGAAAAAGCAAACAAAGAATAGACATTTACTAATTCTATATTTTTCTGGTAATATACCCCCACAATAACGACAGAAAATGCAGTTAAGAATGCTACTAAAAAGTTACCAATAAAAGCCATTCGCTTGAATCGTTCAGAATAAAACCAAAGTGCAGAAATAGCTACAAAATCAATCAAAAAAACTTTCCAACTCAAATAAAGACCAATTAATAAGCCAATTGCATTGAGTATTTGGTGAATAAGAATTGCCCGCCTACGCTTAATGATTTTGCCAATAATTACTTCATTGGGTTTGTTTACCAAATCAATCTTTACATCAAAATAATCATTAATGATATAACCTGCCGCAGCAATAGAAATAGTAGAAAATACAAGCAAAAACTGCTTAATATCGAGTAGATAATCAAACCAATTTCCTTTAGGTCCGATTAAAAAGATTCTGACCATATACTGTGTAAGTACTACAATCAAAATATTTACAAACCTAATTAGCTTAAAAAAGGCTTTGAATGTTTCTAATAGACTATAATTCATCTTAACCAAATCTACAAAATATTTTAAGCAAATACAAATCAATTTTATAATAAGTAAAAAGAACTATTGAATTGATAATATTTGCCTTAGAGTTATAGAGAGTATTCACCAAATTCAGAAAATGTTCCAGCGGAACTAAATATTGGTAGAATTAAAAATTTAGGTAAAAATCATACTCCATCAGAGCTATATGTTAAGTACCTTAAGGTAATTTAAAAAAAAGGCTCTGTAAATATTAATCCTATTCGACAATCAGACTTAAATAAGGCAAAAAACTTAGTTTTGATAAAAAGTATTGTCAAATTAATGTTTAATATTACTTTACAACAAATCTTTTATAAATCCTTAACCTCATTTTGAGACTTTTTCTAAAAAAATTTGTTGTACTTATTAAGTAGGGGTTTAATCCCCTCATTACTCAAGCTAAAAGCTAAAACTAAGGTACAAAAACCGCATCTATGAAAATCGGAATTGTTTGTTATCCTACCTTTGGTGGGAGTGGAGTTGTTGCAACAGAACTCGGAAAAGGTCTTGCCAAAAATGGACATCAAGTTCATTTTATTACCTATACTCAACCTGCTCGTTTGGATTTTTTCAATGAAAATATTTTTTACCATGAGGTAAATATTGCCAGTTATCCTCTTTTTCAGTACCCTCCTTACGAGTCGGCACTAGCTGGTAAAATGGTTGACGTAGTAAAATATGAAAAGCTCGATTTGCTTCATGTGCACTACGCTATTCCGCATGCAACTTCGGCTTTTCTTGCCAAACAAATCCTTAAATGTCATGGCATCAACATCCCAATCATTACAACCCTTCACGGCACCGATATAACGATTGTTGGCAAAGACGCTTCTTTAGAGCCTGTTGTTACATTTAGTATTAACGAATCTGATGGTGTAACAACCGTTTCGGCAGATTTGAGAAAAGATACCTACGATGCTTTTGAGGTTAGAAAAGAAATCGAAGTAATTCCTAATTTTGTTGATTTAGAACGCTTCAAAAAACAACGTAAAGAACACTTCAAGCGTATTATTTGCCCGAATGATGAAAAACTTTTAGTGCATACTTCAAATTTTCGTCGTGTAAAACGTATCGAAGATATTATGCAGGTATTTGCAAAGCTCAAAACTCAGATTCCAAGTAAGCTTCTTTTAGTGGGTGATGGACCTGAGCGTGGGCCAATGGAACAGTTAAGCCGTGATTTGGGTATCTGTGACGATGTACGATTTGTAGGTAAACTCGATGCCATCGAAGAAGTATTATCTGTTGCAGATTTGTTTTTAATGCCTTCAGAGAAAGAAAGTTTTGGTTTAGCGGCTCTAGAAGCAATGGCCTGTGAAGTACCAGTAATTTCGTCGAATACAGGCGGTTTACCAGAATTGAATGTTCAAGGGATTACAGGCTTTTTGAGCAACGTAGGAGATGTAGATGATATGGTAAAAAATGCCATTTACATATTGCAAGACGAAAACTTACCCATATTCAAAGCCAATGCTTTAGCTCGAGCTAAAGAGTTTGATATAACTGCCATTGTGCCAAAATATGAACAATACTATGAAAAAGTTCTACAAAAAACTTTGCAAGAAGCATAGATAATACAAAAGTCCTCACTTGAGAAATTCAAATGAGGACTTTTTCATTTCAAACCCTACTCCTTAAATCTTATAAACCAGCAACTGTACGCTCAACAAATTTAGTTAAATCTGCTCCAGTAAGCATGCCTTGGGCTAAAAGAGCTAAATCATATAATTGTTTAGTAAGAGCATTTTGTGCAGTCGAATCTTCAGTTTTTAATAATTTGGCAACTAAACTATGGTTTGTGTTAATAACCACATTATTGTTCATTGGCATCATACCAAACATATCTCCTTGCCCGCTAATACGTTGCATATCTCTCCAACGACGCATAAATTCAGGTTGAACAATTGTTACTGGCATATCATCTGCAGGAAGAGATTCTAATTGAACTGTATTTGTACCAACCACTGCTTTAAACAATTCCTCAACTTTTTTCTTTTCATCCTCACTTAATACACTTTCAAGATTTAATCCTTTATCAATTAGCTTATCAATACTATCAGAGTCAACACGTTTGAAAGTAACTTTTTCTAGTTTTGCTTCTAAAGCATTGATGAAGTGAGAATCAAGTGGGGAATCCATTACCAATACATCATACTCACGTTTTTTTGCAGTGGCGATGAAAGCATCTTGTTGATTTACATCATTGGCATATAAGAATACCACGCTTTCATCTTTATTGGTCTGTAAAGCTTGAACCTTTTCACGGTATTCATCTAATGTAAAGTGTTTTCCATCAACGTTTTTCAAAAGAATAAACTCTTTCGAACGGTCGTAGAATTTATCATCTGATACAATTCCATATTTCACAAATAAACCTACACTATCCCATTTCTCTTCAAATCCAGCACGGTCATTACGGAAAATTTCTTGTAATTTATCAGCAACTTTTTTCGTAATGTGCGAATTGATTTTCTTCACATTACCGTCAGCTTGCAAATAACTACGAGAAACATTTAAAGGAATATCTGGCGAATCAATTACACCATGTAATAATTGTAAAAACTCAGGCACAACATCTTTCACATCATCAGTAATGAATACTTGACGGCTGTATAGTTGTACTTTATCGCGATTAAGTTGGAAATCTTTTTTGATTTTCGGGAAATACAAAACGCCCGTAAGGTTAAATGGATAATCAACATTGAGGTGAATCCAGAATAATGGGTCTTCTCCAAACGGATAAAGCTCTTTATAAAATGATTTATAATCTTCATCTGTCAAATCTGAAGGTGATTTCACCCAAATCGGATTTGGATTATTAATTACTTTACCATCAAATTCGATTTCAACTGGCAAGAATTTAGCGTATTTTTCTAAAATACCACTAATTCTAAAATTATCTAAAAATTCTTCAGAGTCTACACCTACGTGCAAAATGATGTCAGTTCCACGTTCAGCCTTTTCAGCATCAGTAATCTCAAATTCAGTACTACCATCACAAATCCAACGTGCAGGTGCATCATCTCGGTATGATTTAGTAATAATTTCAACGTTCTCTGCTACCATAAACGCCGAATAAAAACCTAAACCAAACTGACCAATAATTTGATTTGTATCAGGTGTATCTTTGTATTTTTCTAAGAATTCCTTCGCTCCTGAAAATGCAATTTGATTGATATATTTCTTTATATCTTCGGCACTCATACCGATACCTTTGTCAGAAATTGTAATGGTTTTGGCTTCTTTATCAACTGAAACTTTGATAGTTAAATCACCTAATTCACCATTAAACTCGCCCATTGAGCTTAACTTCTTCAGCTTTTGTGTGGCATCCACAGCGTTTGAAACCAATTCACGCAAGAAGATTTCGTGGTCAGAATAAAGAAATTTTTTAATGATTGGAAAAATATTTTCCGTGTTAATCGAAATTGTCCCTTTTTCAGCTACCATAATATATTTTTAATGAATAATGTAAAGTGAATAATTAAAATCGCCGTCTTTTTTGAAAGTCGTCAAAACCTACTTATCAAAGGCTGTTCCAAACCCTAAAAAACTGACAGATTGTCAGCATACAAAAAAATATAGTTTGTTAAATATACTAATTCAATAGAAAAGCCTGTTTATTCGATGAATTAGCATACATTTAAAACCACATTAATACCGTGAAAAAACTCCTCTTTATTTATGCCTTTCTTTTGATTTTATCTGACTCTTTCGCACAAGCAGAATATCATACACCTTTCAGATGGGATATTGGCATGCATTATGCACGACCTAAAAACTATGGTTTTGGCCTAGGAATTTATACCGAACCCAAGTATTTGATAAATGATAATGTATCGGTGGGTATGCGTATAGAAGGTACCGTACTTGGTAGATTAAAAGTTAATAATTCTGGCGAATCAGGCGGCTCATTAGGTTGGGTTAGTTCATTTTTAGCTATTTCCGACTATCATTTTGGTGATTCTCATTTTCGTCCAACCATGGGCTTAGGGCTCGGGCTTTTCCGCCCAACTGCGGCTTCTTATAACGTGGGTGATAATTACCCAGAATTAGCCCGTGGTGGCAAATTTGGTATTTCTCCTCGTTTCGGCATTGATTTATGGCATTTCAGACTTTCGGCTGATTATAATTTTATTTTTGGACAACGAAATTTAATTGATGGGCAGAAAATTGACCTCAATCAAAATCACCTTACTATCAAAATGGGGATTTTCTTTGGTGGAGGTTTGAAAAAAGAATAGTTTGAGGCTACATATTGAACTAATGGCTTTTGAAAAGCGAACTGTGGCACACCTTATAGGTGTGCCACAGTTTTTTTTAAGAATTTCAATCAACCCAACCCTTAGGTTTTTGAGGAGTACGAGTAGGACCTTCAATGCAGGCAAATGTAGCACCGAAATTGTTTGGATTGGGTTTTCGACCTAACAATCCAATGGGAGAAATATTTATTGGAACATTTTTTCTATCTAACCAATAATTTACTGTATTAGCACTTCCAACCATAAAAAATCCAGCAACTGGCTCTTCCTTTTTAGTCAAGTTTTTCACATTACCTATTATTGCAGCTGGTGGAGTATCAACCAAAGTACCTGTACGTTCGGCTTGGTCAGCGAGCATTTTTAAAAATTTATAGGCATCTTCGGTAATACTCAATTGCTTGATTTCGAGCAATGCACCTAAAGTTTGATAATAAGGAATTTGAGCAATCAACTTATTAGAAACCAGCTTCCCATTAGAATATTCATCGCTGTAAATATTCCAAGTAGGATTCGGTATGATTTCCCAACAATTCTGATTACAGTAATAATCAACCGAATACTCAGTATGACATACAAACTGACGTTCCCAAAGTTTCCACGACCATGTATAATAATTTTTCTCGGTGGGAGAATCTTGAAAATCGGCATAAACATCATTGCTTGGTATCTGCTTGCCACCCTGTTCTATCCCCCTACTTGAAAACAAATCATGAAACTTACTTTTCTCAATTGGCTGTGGCATTATTTGTTCGTTCGATTGATATTTAGTACCATCTGTCTTCTGGAAGATTAATTGATAAATATTTCCGGCTTTGGCTCTAAAAGAAGATGGAAGTGAATAAAAACCATTTCCCACTGCTTCAAACAAAAAACTTTCTTTCTGATTGACAATTAGTTTTACCTGTAAATCATCTACTCCTTCGCTAAAAGAAACATCATCTTTATCTATCGACTTTGAAATTCGTATTTTTTGTGGAATATCTTCATCGGTCAATGTAGCTTCGATGACCAGTTTTTCAAGAGATTTACCCGAAAGTGTTTTAAAAGGTTCAACACAAGCCGCTAGCCAACACAAAACCAATATGAATGTTATTTTCTTAAACATCGGAATCCTAATTGCTTAGCTTTCTTGTATAGTAATAACTTTTCAAACAAAAATACAGATACTTTTTTCATTTTTTGAGCGTTTAAAATTAAATTTCATTAAAAATATGCTCCAAAAATATAACTTTGCGTACCACTCTTATTAAATGCCTGTGAAAGATAATTCTCAAATAATCACAATTAAAGATATTGCCCGTAAGTTTAAATGCTCACCATCAACGGTTTCGAGAGCACTAAACGATAATCCTGTGATTAATGAGGAGACTCGGAAGACTATTCAAGAGTATGCTCAAAGAATGGGGTATCAGCGAAATATTATTTCGTTGAGCTTGCTCAACAAGTCATCTAAAACTTTGGGGGTAATTTTACCCAATATCAATCACTTTCACGAATCATCTATGCTTGAGGGACTCCAATCTGTTTTTCAGCCGCTTGGATATTTACTCAATATTTGTGTAACTAACGAAAGTTATTCCCTCGAAAAACAATACATCGAACGCTTATTGGCCAATCGTGTTGATGGTATCTTCTTGTCTGTCTCACAAGAAACATACGATGAAGGGCATTATGAACACATTGAGAACATTACAAAACGAAATATCCCGCTCGTTTACATAGATAGGAAATATGACGGCACAACTGGTACGGGCGTAACAGTAGATGACTATGAAGGTGCATTTATGGCCACCCAACACCTAATAGAAATTGGTTGTCGAAGAATTGCTCACCTGCGTGGTCCTAAAGGAATGACGGTTTCTGAACTAAGATTTAATGGGTATCGTGATTGTTTATTAAAACATGATTTGGAAGTGAATGAAAATCTAATTCTTACGACAAATTTCGAAGTGGAAAGTGCTATTGAGCCAACCCAATCATTGCTTGATTTAGCCGAAAAACCAGATGCTATTTTTGGTGTAAACGACCACGTATGTATAGGTGCGATGTCGGTAATCAGAGAACGAAATATTAAGATTCCGCAAGAAATCGCTCTTATTGGATTCGATGATTCGCCCATTGCACAATACTTATTTCCACCACTTAGTTCGGTTCAACGCCAAAGTAGAGCCATTGGACTAACCGCATCCGACCTTCTCTTAAGCCAATTAAACAATAAATTACTCAGTAGCAGAGTTTTACCTACAAAACTCATTATTCGGGAGTCATCGAAGAAATATTAATTTGAGAAAATTCAACCTAACAAAATAATGCAAAAAACAATCTTACTTGCAAGCTCGACTTTAGTTATGTCGCTCTATGTAGCTTGTCAAACAAAACCAAATGAAGATGCTATTATCTTTCCCTCACAAAACCCAATAACTGAGTATAAAATAGATAAATCAACTCCAATTTGGGCTGATGAATTTGACTATACGGGTGCACCCGACTCAAAAAAATGGGGTTATGATATTGGTGGACATGGTTGGGGAAACCAAGAAAAACAATATTATACGAAAGACCTAAAAAATGCCCGAGTTGAAGATGGTAAGCTAATCATTGAAGCAATTAAAGAAAAATACGAAAATAATGATTATACCTCGGCTCGTTTAGTTAGTAAAGGTAAAGGAGATTTTCTCTATGGTCGAATTGAAATAAAAGCAAAATTACCCAAAGGACGTGGCACTTGGCCAGCAGCTTGGATGCTCGCCACTGAACAAAGTTATGGGGCAAGTTATTGGCCTGATAATGGTGAAATTGACATCATTGAGCACGTAGGTTTCGACCAAAACAGAATTCATGGCAATATTCATACTAAAGCATTCAACCACTCAATAGGTACTAATAAAGGCAATAATATTATGGCAGAAAGCGACGTCTCTGATAATTTCCATGTGTATGCCTGCGAGTGGTTGCCTGATAAAATTACTATTGAACTTGATGGTAAACCTTACTTCACCTTTAATCGACCAAGCAATGATTGGAAAGAATGGCCTTTCGATAAAAAATTCCATATTTTACTAAATATTGCCATTGGTGGTGGTTGGGGTGGCCAAAAAGGTATTGACGATAGCATTTTCCCTCAACGAATGGAAGTAGATTATGTAAGAGTTTATCCTGCAGTGAAGTAGTATTTTTCAATGCACAAATTAATAATCTCATAGAAAAGCCCTTCAAATACGAATTTTGAAGGGCTTTTATTTCAAACCAACACTAATCCAACCAACTCATATCCAATCGATTCCTTTTTTCAAAAGGCTCAAAGTTCGTTCTTCTAAACTATTTGCTTCGGGTTTATAATCATAAACCCAATTGGCCACAGGAGGCAAACTCATCAAAATTGATTCTGTTCGGCCATTGGTTTCGAGTCCGAATTTTGTTCCTCTATCCCATGCCAAATTAAACTCAACATAGCGTCCACGGCGAAGCATTTGCCAAGTTTTGTGCTCTTCAATAAAAGGGATTTGGGCATTTTTGGCCATCAAATGGGTGTATATTGGAGCAAAACTCTCTCCTACCGACTTCACAAAATCAAAGATTTTGGATTTTTCCTCGACACTTTGCGGTTTCAAATAATCAAAAAAAATACCGCCAACACCTCTTGTTTCTTGACGATGCGGAATATAGAAATAATTATCGGCCCATTCTTTATATTTTTTGTAGGCTTCGGCATCGTGCTTATCACAAACATTTTTCAATTGCTCATGAAACCAACGTGCATCTTCATCAACCACATAATGTGGCGTTAAGTCAATTCCTCCACCAAACCACGAGATACCATTTGACATTTCGAAATAACGAACATTCATGTGAATAATAGGCACCATCGGACTCACAGGATGTTGAACGATACTTACGCCAGTAGCGAAATAATCGGCTTTTTCCTCGAGTTTTAGTTGCTTTTGTAAGGCTTCCGAAGTCTGTCCTTGCACTGATGAGAAATTAACACCACCTTTTTCAATGATATTTCCACCTGTAATCACACGTGTACGTCCGCCACCACCACTGTGGTGTTCCCATTTATCTTCTTGAAATTTCCCTTTCCCATCGGTCATTTCAAGGGCCTGACAAATATTATCTTGAAGTGTTTGGAAGTATTCGGCAATATTTTCTTTGGATAACATAATATTCTTTTGAAATTTTGTAACAAAGTTAGAAAGTAAATCTTTAGCGAGGCAATTATTCTTAAAATTTGCCATATATCAATCTTAAATTATTTATTTAGCTTATGTTTTCATTAGATAAAGTCATTCGTCCACATATTCTTTCGCTTACACCCTACTCTTCTGCTCGTGATGAATACTCGGGTTCAGAAGGTACATTTTTAGATGCCAACGAAAATCCTTTTGGTTCGGTGATTTCTGGAAAATACAATCGTTACCCAGACCCTTACCAAGCAGTAGTAAAAGAAAAATTAGCTAAAATTAAAAAAGTACGCCCGGGCCAAATATTCTTGGGTAATGGTTCTGATGAGGCGATTGATTTAATTATCCGTGCTACTTGCGAACCAAAACAAGATAATATTCTGATTTTACCACCCACATACGGCATGTATAAGGTTTGTGCTGATGTACAAAACGTGGATGTAAAACAAGTTCCACTTACGCCTGATTTTCAAGTAGATACGAAAAAAGTATTAGAAACGGCTGATGCAAATACTAAAATTATTTGGATTTGTTCGCCCAATAATCCATCTGGAAATATCATTGAGCGAGCTTCTATTTTGCATATCTTAGATAATTTCAAGACAGGTTTAGTAGTTGTAGATGAAGCTTATATTGATTTTGCTACCGAAGAATCTTTCACCCAATTGCTCGATACTTATCCAAACTTAGTGGTTATGCAAACATTCTCAAAAGCTTGGGGATTAGCCGCTTTACGTTTGGGTATGGGTTTTGCCTCTGAAGAAATTATCAAGGTTTTAAATAAAATCAAATATCCTTATAACCTCAATGGCGTAACGCAAAAGCTACTTTATGCCGCTTTAGGCAAAGAAGAAAAGAAAGATAAGTATGTCAAACAAATTTTGAAAGAGCGTGAACGCCTACATAAAAAACTGACAGATTTGAGCATCGTTCAACACATTTATCCATCAGATTCAAATCAACTTTTGGTAAAATTCACTGAAGCAAATCAGATTTTTCACTATTTAATTGAGCAAAAAATCATTACTCGACTACGTTCGAATGTATTGCTTTGTGATAATTGTATTCGAATCTCGGTAGGTACTCGTAAAGAAAATGACATATTATTGAAGGCTTTGAAAAAATACTAAGCATAAAATGAGCTTGAAGATTACATAAAGCTCTCATGGTCAATAAGTAAAAACTAATAAATACTCCTTAGGAGTTAAATAATGTAACCTTCTTTAAAGCCCTATCGTTCGCCCCGATGGGGCATTGGAGAAGATTCTAACATATATTTCTACCAATATGAAACCCCTCTAGGGCAAATTCATTCATTTTAATCACAAATTAAAGTTAAGCATAGACCTTCAAGATTTGACATCTACATAAAATAAATGTCAAATCTTAAAGGTCGCCATTACTTTATCGACAATTTCAAAAAATGGCTTTAAGTCTTTTTCTCTTCCACGAAGCCAAACCATCAACATGGCTGCTTTGGTAGGAATATTACTTAATTCGATGTATTTAACGTTCATATTTTGTCCACTCAAAGCAGATTTGGGTTCAATCGAAATACCTACGCCAGCTTCAACCAACCTCAAAACAGTATTTGAATTACCTGATTGATAAGCTACTTTGGGAATAAACCCATACGATTGGCACAAAGCTTCTAGACTTTCAACGTATCCTGAGCTTTCACTTCTTGGCGGTAAAATAAAATTTTCGTCGGCCACTTGTGCCAATGACTCAAAATTATTGGTATTCAAATGGTGATTTTGTGGTAAAATAAGCACAAAATTTTCTACGTAAATTGTACGTGTATTTAGTTCTTTCGGCACAATCATATTCGGCCCAAAAGTAACATCCATGGTTCGATTAATCAGTGCATTAATGCCATAAATATTGGTTGTTTCATTCAAAATAGTCTTCATCAAAGGCATTTCTGCTTGAATTTTTGCCAAAATATTCGGTAATAAAAACTGCATCGAGGAACTCGAATGGGCAATTTTAATTTCTCCACCCTCGCCTTTATGGACTTGAAAAGTACGTTGTTTTACTCGCTCAAAATCTTCTAAAATTCTTTCACATTCTTCCTTAAAATATTCACCTGCGGGTGTCAGTGCCACATTTCGCTTGTTTCGGTCAAATAATACAACCCCTAATTCTTCTTCTAAAGCCATTATCTGACGGCTCAAGGCTGGTTGAGCAATATATATATCCTCTGCTGCTTTTCTAAAATTTAGCGTTTCCGTAAGTTTTAAAAAATGTTCAATTGTTCGAAAATCCATCAATAATTCATTTTAAGCATCAAATAATCAAAATTAAGTATTTTTTGTTATCAAAAATAAGTGATTGTTTTGCAAATGAAAACAAATAGTAGTATTAAATATCAGTTATGCGATGAAAGATTCCGACAAATAATATTGCTTATTCACTTCATTACACTTTCTCAACAAACAAAATGAAATCATTTTTATTTATTTACTTAGCTTGTTTTATTACTTTTAATGCGTTTTCTGAAGAAAAGACTGATTCTGTTCAAACCCAGAAAAATCCTATTCAGATTTCAGGGAATATCCAACTTACGAACAATGGTATTTCACCAGTACCCGCATTTGCTTTAGGAAAACCTGCACTAATGACTAGTTTTTCTATCAGAAAAGGGAATTTTTCGTTTTCTCCAGCTTTCAATTATGGAATTGATGGTAAGCCGTGGGTTTCGAATAGCTGGTTGAGAGTACAATTTCCAAGTAATAAATTTACTTTTCGAACTGGGTTAAACTGGTCTTTATTTTTCAAACGAACAAGTATTACCGAAAATGCCCAAACTTTTGAAGTGCAAAGAGCCAATAAATACTTAGAGTTTGAAGGTGCAGTTAGCTATAAAGTAGCTGAAAATGCAAGCATACAAGCATTGTGCTGGTATACTAAAGGTATGGATATTGATGCTGTAAAATATGGTTATTTCTACAGTCTTTCAGCGAGTATCAATAAGATTCGTATAAACAAAGATTTAAAATTGACACTTCGCCCTAATTTATTTTTTATTGATAATAGTATTCCTTTTAATGGTCTTTTTGTATCTGGAATTGCAATTTGGTCGTTTAAAAATCTACCGATTTCAATTTCAATGCAAGCAGTAAAACCGCTTATCACAAAACCCCAAAGCGATTTTAACTGGAATATTGGCTTAAACTTTGATTTCTAAAAAAACATTATGAAAAAACTTCAACAAGCCTTTTCATCAGAAAACTTTCGCCAACAAGCTCACTCACTAGTTGATTTATTGGCTGATTATCTAGAATCAGCTCAAAATCAAGACCTCCAGCATGTGATTCCTTATAAAGAACCCGACGAATCATTTAGCTTTTGGCAAACTGATTACGAAAAAGGACAAGAAAATGTTGAAGATTTCTTCAAAACAGTAATTGAGCAATCTACACACTTGCATCACCCACAATACATGGGTCACCAAGTTACACCACCATTACCCATCACTGCTATTGCAAGTATGCTTTCGGGAATGCTTAATAATGGTATGGCTGTTTATGAAATGGGCTTGGTTTCAAATCCACTCGAACGAATATTATCAGAATTATTAGCAAAGAAAATCGGTTTTGATAAAAATTCAGGTGGTTTACTTACTTCAGGCGGTACACTCGCAAACCTAACCGCTCTACTTACTGCCCGAGCAGCCAAAACTGATGTTTGGGAAGAAGGCAACACCGATAAACTAGCCGTTATGGTTTCGGAAGAAGCACATTATTGCATTGATAGAGCTGCTCGAATTATGGGAATGGGTAATGCAGGCATTATAAAAGTACCCACCAACGACCGTCTACAAATTAGAACCGATTTATTGGAAAAATACTATCAAGAAGCAACCAATAATGGCTTTAAAGTAATTTGTGTCGTGGGAAGTGCTTGCTCAACTTCGTCTGGAAGCTATGATAATTTGGAAGAAATAGGAAAATTTGCTCAAAAACATCAACTCTGGTTTCATGTTGATGGAGCACACGGCGGTGCGGTAGTTTTCTCAGAAAAATACAAATATAAAGTTAAAGGTATTGAAAACGCTGACTCAGTTGTTATTGATTGGCATAAAATGCTCATGACACCAGCATTAACCACTGCACTTATCTTCAAACGTGATGAAGATTCTTTCAAAACTTTCCAGCAAAAAGCTCAATATCTTTGGGCAAATCAATATTCAAAAGATTGGTTTAATTCGGGGAAACGTACGTTTGAATGTACCAAACTCATGATGAGCCTAAAAGTCTATTCAATCTTGAAAGCTCATGGGGAAGAAATATTTACAGAAAATGTAGATTATTTACATGGTTTAGCTGAAAAGTTTGTGGCACTAATTAAAGCCAGACCTAATTTTGAACTTGCCGTTGAGCCCGAAAGCAATATCGTTTGTTTCAGAATTATTTTACCTAATCAAGAGTCAAATGTTATTAACTCAGCCATCAGAAAACAATTACTTCAAGAAGGGAAATTCTATATAGTACAAACTACTTTAAGAGAAAATCTTTATCTTCGTGTCTCGTTAATGAATCCGCTAACTTCAGAAAAACACTTAGTTGCACTATTAGATGAAATTGAAAGAATTAGTAAACAAATTGCTCAGCAATAGATATTTAGCTTTTTGCATCACACTCATTATTTTTATCTTATGCTCAATGCCTAGTGAGCAACTACCCAAAGGAAATGATAAAAGTGCTCATTTTATTGTGTTTGCAGGCTGGGCATTTTGCCATCAATTTGTTTTTCGACAATATGCAAAAACACTTATTATTGGCATTTTGTATGGCATTTTTATCGAGTTCTGGCAAGGTATTTTACCACAATCGTTTCATCGTAACTTTGATTGGTACGATGCTCTTGCTGATAGTATTGGTGTTTTGATTGGCCTATTATTGTATTTTTTTACAGCCAAATTTATTTCTACTGAAAAAATCTAAAAAATCTTAAAGGTAATTCACCTAGACTCACACATTTTTTGTATAAATTTGATTGACGATTTAGAATTAAACTTCTAACATCTTTCAGCTATTATAAAACAGGTCACTTTTAGTAGCCAGAATACAGTGTTTACTTACAATCAAGTTAACTTAAATTTTAAATCTGTGAAGCTGGAAAAAATAGGTTTAATGCCAAGGCATCTTACTTTATTAACAGCAGGCTTGGGTTATCTTGGAAATGTTTTTTGTGTAAACCTAACCTACGTATTTAAAAAAGAGCCATTTTTAGATTTTGGAATTGCTGAAGCACAGTTAGCTTCGGCTAATAGTACATTACTCATTATTCAGCATGTTGGTATATTTTTGGGAGTAATTCTATTTGGTTCTCTTGCTGATAGAAGAGGAAGGATGGCTATGCTTTTCATTTCAGTAGGTACATACTCTGTAGCAACTTTCCTTAGTGGTTTAGTACATAATTATTATCTTTTTCAAGTTTTACGATTCGTAGTTGGGCTAGGTGTAGCCTCTGAATTGGGAATCGGATTAGTGTTAATCTGCGAAATTTTCTCGCGAGAGAAACGTACATTTCTAATTATCTTCATCGCATTTTGTGGTTTTATGGGCATGTTTCTCCTGAGTATTTTAGCGAAATCATTTCACTGGCGTACTCTTTACATCATGGGTGGATTATTGGGACTTTTAATTATGTTTTTTAGATTCTCTACCTTCGAATCGGATATTTTTTTAAAAAGTAATCAGTTAAAAAATCAATTAAAAAAATCGCTAATTCTTCCTTTACTTCGGAAACGCAAAATTTATTATTTAATTATTTGTATCTTACCAAGCTACTTAGTAACAGCATCTTCGATTTTTGTTGGAACCACTTATTTTAAAGAATTGAAAGTAAGTGCAGGACAAAGCCTATTATTTTTTTCTATTGGTGGTGGATTAGGCCTCATTTTCATCAGTTTACTTAGCAAGAAAATCAAAAGTAGAAAGAAAGCAATTACACTTTGTATTACTTTGTTACTCATCCTTGCTTCTATTTACGCTTTTATCAAGCCTACCAGCATTCATAGTTTTTTAATAATTAATTTCCTTTTTGGAATCTTCGTAACTTATCAATTCGAGCTTTTGGCTCTAACTATTGAACAGTTTGGAACAAATATTCGTGCATTGGCTACAACCTTAGTATTTGGAGCAGGCCGTGCATCGGTTTTCTTATTTTCGCTTATAATCCCAATACTAAACTTAATTGTTAAGGATTTACTCATGAGTGTTTTTATTCTTGACTTCATTTTCTTTTGTGCTGCCTTATGGGCTATTTCAAAAATAAAAGAGGATTTTTGTCGTGATCTATCATTTGTTGATGAATAGCTATGATTATGAATTTAGTTTTATTCAAATTTTTAGGAATAAAAAAGTTGTTGTTTTAAATTTTAAACCACAAAGATTTTAGATTTATCAAAGCTAATTTTCACAGATATTTTTACATTTTCAGCGAGAATCAGTGTGCCATTTTTTGTGAACGTAACTTTACAATTCCCAATATTATTATTCTATATTTTTGTTTCTGAATTACAATTTAAATACTTTTCAGTTGTAATATCAACGAAAAATCATCTAATTAATGATACAACTCCAGTCTTTTCAATGGTTTTGTCGTGTTTATTTTTCGCTTTTACTTTATAAATATAATTACCCATCATACTGGGTGTATCATTATCTGGTTGCAGACCCCTCCAACCTTGAGTAATATCCTTACTTTCAAAAATAATACCTCCCCATTTATCATAGATTACCATTTCAAATTCTACAATGCCTTTTCCTTGTGCTAAAAACTCATCATTCATTCCGTCTCCATTTGGTGTAAAGGCAGTCGGGAGAAAAATAGATGGAGCCGGTTTAATTGTCAGAATATTTGAATAAACCTCAAGAGGAAGGTTTACATACGGTATACCAGCAACTTTGAAAGAGGTTGGTTGAATTGCTCTGATTCTTACTTTTGCTTCATCATACATATCAAATTCTTGTTCTAATCTATCAATTTTATTAAATGTAGCTGATAGTTCGTTTGTTTTGAACAAAGTCTTACGATTTATCGAACCATTATTATTAACAATATCAACATAATATTCTACAGGTTCTGCATCTTTTAATTTAGAGAAAGGTGTCCATTTAATAATATTTGCATTTTCATTAGAAAGATAAATACTGCAAAATGGCTCAGATAATTCTGCTTGCTTCCCATTGTTATCTATATAGCTAACTTTATAACAATACGACCGACTATTAACATCCACATTAATATCTGTAAATGAATTTGAATTAGAACGCCCAATTTCTTTATAATCGTTTGAATTATCTTCAGCCCTAAAGTAAATATATTTAGTTACGTTTATATTGTCTGTTCGTATTACATTAATCAGAATCTTTTTCCAATCTAGGGTTGATACAGAAGCAAAACCAACCGATATAGGCTCAGGCACTTGCGAATAACACACTTTTATTGTAAAAACAAACGCTAAAACAATAAACAACACGTTCTTCATATTGATATTTAATTTAATTATAATAAAAAAACAGTATAAAAACTGAAGTATTTTCAAGTATACTTTTGTTGAAAGTATTATTGGTTAAAGAGTGGAAAACCAAACCTTTAACCAATAATTTCAGACAAATACACCTACTAATTCGGATTATTAAATAGTTTTGTTAGCTAACTTCAGTTTTGAGATTTATCTTACTAAAGTAAAGAAATTAACTCTTTGCTCTTTTTCATTACTCAACTTCAATGCATAATAGTAAGTACCATCTGGTAAACCTTCTTTGTCGAATCTTAACCCTTGATTACTTTTGCCATCCCAGCCTGTTTTCGCTACTTCACCATCCTTATCTTTGTACACCAATTGTCCCCAACGATTATATACCTCCAAATATTCTATATTTGTTCCTACTGGTGTAGAAATGATGAATATATCATTTTTACCATCCCCATTTGGAGAAAAACCAGAAGGTATAATCAGCTCGCCTATATTACTTGGGAATTCTATTGCCGTAGGATCATTTTCGTCAACTCTAATTTCTACTCCTGCATTAGATACATCGGATACTATTTTACCATTTCCAATTGCCTTCGCGAAAGCATTACTAGCGTACTCACCTTTGTAATTTCCATTACAAATACTTACTGTGTAAAATACAGAATCTATTTGCCCTACCTCCAATGTACTGGTCGAATCTGCAATTAGTAAGTTAGCATTCTCTTTCCCATCAAAATAAGGATTCACTTTCAGAGTACTATTTAAACCAGTACGAGGATTTCCAATTAATTGGAATGATTCACTTTTCTCAAAAGTTTTAGCTAAACTGTCTATTACTTGAACATTTTTCAATTGAATATCGCCAATGTTCTTAACCAAAGCTAAGTATGTGACCTTATAGCAAGTGTTGCTTACTTTAATAGTATCGTAAACCGATAATGCAATTCCAAGTGCAGGCTGATCTGGAATAGTATTAATTTTAAATTGAATCGGAGTAGGTTCATCATTATTGCTTGGGTCTCCATCTCCATCTGGGTCTGGATTTATACCATTAGTTGATGTATCTACATTATTTGCCGAACTTGCTTCTGCTATATTAAAGAAATTTGAAACATTTGCGTTAGCTAAATCTACCCTAACTGTAAATCTCAATGCTAATTTTTGACCAACTTTAATACTACTCAGGGAGTCAATCAATAAGTTAGTATTTGTCCCACGACCTGTATATGTTAGATTTGCTACTAAACCTTTATCTGTATTTATTTTAATTGTATCATTTAAGATTATAGCTCCATTACCAAATGCACGGTCTAAATCATCCTTTACCTGTACATTATTCAAATCAACTCCGCCTAAATTTGTAACATAAATAACAAATGGGACATCGTAAGTTTTATCTTTCACTAAAATAGCCGGTTCACAAACTTTACTAATGCCAATTTTTTGATTTTGTATTGGGTCATTAATAATACACTCACTTGAATTGTTTGATAAAACATTATCTATTTCATTAATTTTATATAATTCAGCTTTATTAATAATTTTTCCTGCCACCATAACCCTTGTAGTATAGGTAAATATAGTGCTATCGCCTGCTTTCAAAGTATCAATAGGAGCTAAGATAATTCCATTTTTATAGGTAATATTCGAGCCAGCGAATTCAAACTTTAAACTATTTGGCAAAATATCTCTTACAGTTATGCCCGTTGCCGTATTATTACCAACATTCTTAACTACCAATTTATATGTTACAAGTTCATTTAAAGGTATCTCCTTCGAAGAAGCAATTTTCTTCACAGCTATATCAACTATATCTCGACCAGGTTCAACAACGACACCCTCCCCTTCACAGTTTTTATTATTCACTTTAATACTTGTAAAGTCACTGTAACATCCGAGGCCACTTCTCTCAAAAACATAGTATGTACCCGCTGTAACCACACTCGGATTTGTCACAAGTGGAGAGTTGGGAGAACTTGTTATATGAAACTCCATTTGACCTCCTTCTGAAGTAGATTCACTTAAAATAGCACTATTGAGGTCTGCCGTATTATATGGACAAACATTGTTTATTTCACTAATTACTTTAGGTGAAGACACACCTTTTGCCACTGTTACAGTTACCTCATTTGATTTTTGACTTTCACATAAACCGCTTATTGATTTACAAATTGCTGAATATATAGTCTTCTCTATTTTCGGAGATACTTTGATAACAGCACCACTTTGGCCATCAGACCATTCAATTATACCAACACAACCTGAGGCAGTTAACGTAGCTTCTCCTCCTGAACATAAAACGCTATTTTGGCAAGATACAAATGGTTGATTTGGACGACCAATTGGAATGGCAATATGTTCTGAACTTATACTTACACATTCGCCAATTTTACATTTGGCACTATAAGTTGTAAATCCATCCGGCTTAACAGAAATTGTAGTTCCTATACTACCATTTGACCAAATTACTTCACCATCACAGCCATAAGCTTTAAGTGTAGCAGTTTCTCCAATACAAACTAAAGTAGTACTACACGCTAAAGTAGGTACATCAACAACCCCTAATTTGATTAGAACTGTATTTGATACTTTACTAATACAAGTATTGGAAACCTTACAAACAGCCGTATAGGTAGAGGTAGTTACTGGTTTTACCGTTATACTTGAACCTGATTGGCCATTTGACCAAATGATAGTACCCTCACAATTTGTTGAAGTCAATGTAATTGTTTCTGACTTACAAATATTTGTTTTTGACGCTGTAATTGTTGGAGTAGTAACCTTACATACACCACAATCAGAGCCAATTAGTATTGTATTTGAGTTAGCACTCATTCCACAATCATTTTGACAATTTGCAAAATAACTACCAATGGCAGACACTTGAATTTGAGTTCCAGTTGCTCCATTATTCCACAAAACATTACCATTGCAACCCGTTGCATTAAGTTGGGCTTGTTCATTGTTACAAATATTAGTTTTATCTACAATAATGTTTGGTGCCGTTGGCTTCGTTTTTACATTTATAGCGATTTGTCCTGTAGAAGTACATCCTTCAATTGGAGTATTACAAACAGATAAATTGATATTCGTTCTACCCAAACATATAGCAATAACATTCTCAATATTATTTCCAATTGATAAACCTTCGATACTTGAAGAATAAGCAATTGCAGAAGCTCTATAATTACCTTTTAATACATCTGCAAAAGTTGGTATTGAATTTATTTTCAAAATTTTACCACTTTCATCTAATAATAAATAACGTGTGGTTATACCTGCTTCTGATGAACCTCCTACAGTTTTAAGCGTGATATTTCCTTCTGGGAAATCGCAAATTGTTTGATTTGCACTTACACATTTTGCTGTATATGTTTGAGAAGCATTTGCTATAACTGAAATTGAACTTCCAGTCGCACCATTTGACCAAATAACTAACTGATTACATCCACTTGCTTTTAAGGTAACTTCTTCTCCTTCACAAACATCTGTAGGACCAGTTACAAGTAAATTTCCACTTATGTTATTAACTTTTATTTCTATCGAACTACTTAAACTTTCACATCCACCACTTACTTCTATACATTTTGCAGAATAAACCATATTACTCATTGGAGTAACCTTGACAATGCTTCCTGTTTGATTAGTATTCCATACAACTTGCCCATTACAGCCAGTAGCCGTTAATGTAACTGCCTCACTTCCACAGACAGTAACCTTATCCGCATTAATCAGTGGTGATGATGGTACATTGCCCGTTGTGATTACTACCACATTACTTGCACTACTTTCTCCACAATTATTCATACACGTGGCTGTGTAACTGCCCGAAGTTCTTATTGTTAAGCTACTACCTGTAGACCCTGTACTCCATTTCACATTTCCACTACAGCCCGTTGAAACTAATGTCGCTGTTTCTCCTGTACATAAAATTGTTCTATCACTACTTATCGATGGTGATGATGGTACATTGCCCGTCGTGATTACTACCACATTACTTGCACTACTTTCTCCACAATTATTCATACACGTGGCTGTGTAACTGCCCAAAGTACTTATTGTTAAGCTACTACCTGTAGACCCTGTACTCCATTTCACATTTCCACTACAGCCCGTTGAAACTAATGTCGCTGTTTCTCCTGTACATAAAATTGTTCTATCACTACTTATCGATGGTGATGATGGTACATTGCCCGTCGTGATTACTACCACATTACTTGCACTACTTTCTCCACAATTATTCATACACGTGGCTGTGTAACTGCCCGAAGTACTTATTGTTAAGCTACTACCTGTAGACCCTGTACTCCATTTCACATTTCCACTACAGCCCGTTGCAATTAATGTTGTTGTTTCTCCTGTACATAAAATTGTTCTATCACTACTTATCGATGGTGATGATGGTACATTGCCCGTCGTGATTACTACCACATTACTTGCACTACTTTCTCCACAATTATTCATACACGTGGCTGTGTAGCTGCCCAAAGTACTTATTGTTAAGCTACTACCTGTAGACCCTGTACTCCATTTCACATTTCCACTACAGCCCGTTGCAATTAATGTTGCTGTTTCTCCTGTACATAAACTTGCTCTATCACTACTAATCGATGGTGATGATGGTACATTGCCCGTCGTGATTACTACCACATTACTTGCACTACTTTCTCCACAATTATTCATACACGTGGCTGTGTAACTGCCTGAAGTTCTTATTGTTAAGCTACTACCTGTTGCCCCTGTACTCCATTTCACATTTCCACTACAGCCCGTTGCAATTAATGTTGCTGTTTCTCCTGTACATAAAATTGTTCTATCACTACTAATCAATGGTGATGATGGTCTAGTGCTAGAGCTTATTAATAACTCATTACTATTTAGACTTTCACCGCAAATATTCATACATTTTGCGGTATAAACTCCCACTTTATTAACAGTTATGATACTACCAGACACCCCTGTATTCCAAACAACAGAACCATTACATCCAATAGCGGTCAAAGTTGTAAATTCACCTTCACAGATACTCGGTTTACTACTTGTAATAACAGCTACCATTGGTGGCGGTACATTTATGATTGTGACATTTTTTTGTCCCTCGACACTTCCACATGCATTTATACAAGTTGCTGTATAAATACCACTCTTGTAAACTTTTATTTCAGCATCCGTTTCACCTGAGCTCCAAACAATACTACCCACACTACATGTTGCTATTAACTTTACATGGGAGCCTTCACAACAAATTGTACTTTCCATTGCAAAATTAGGAGCACTTGGAATTATACCTTTACTTATTTGTACTACATTTGAGCGTGCACTCACCCCACACGCATTCGTACATGTTGCACTGTAACTACCACTCTCGCCTACTGTAACCGAGCTCTGAGTACTTCCTGTACTCCAAATAACCGTACCCGTACAATTACTAACTGTCAGATTTGCAACCTCATTTACACATATATCAGTTTTATCACTGACAATGATAGGTGCTACTGGAGATGTACCCTTGCTTATTTGTACTACATTTGAGCGTGCACTCACCCCACACGCATTCGTACATGTTGCACTGTAACTACCACTCTCGCCTACTGTAATCGAGCTCTGAGTACTTCCTGTACTCCAAATAACCGTACCCGTACAATTACTAACTGTCAGATTTGCAACCTCATTTACACATATATCAGTTTTATCACTGACAATGATAGGTGCTACTGGAGATGTACCCTTGCTTATTTGTACTACATTTGAGCGTGTACTCACCCCACATGCGTTCGTACAAGTTGCACTGTAACTACCACTCTCGCTTACTGTAATAGAATTCTGAGTACTTCCTGTACTCCAAATAACCGTACCCGTACAATTACTAACTGTCAAATTTGCAACCTCATTTACACATAAGTTTGTCAAGTTTGTAGTAACTAATGGTGTAGAAGGATTAATATTATCATTTACTAACGTAACTGTTGTACTTCCCACACATCCACTGCCATCTTTCACATAAAAATTGTAGGTACCTGCTACTAAACCACTGAATACATTTGTACTGAAATAGTTAATCCCATCGCGGCTGTAACTATAACTACCCGTTCCGCCAGTTGCCGTTAAACTCACACTTCCATTGCTGTTACCACAACTTGGTGAGGTCTGAATTCCTGTCAAACTAAGACTACTGTTATTACTTACTAATGTCAACGTCATACTTCCCACACATCCACTGCCATCTTTCACATAAAAATTGTAGGTACCTGCTACTAAACCACTGAATACATTCGTACTGAAATAGTTAATCCCATCTCTACTATAACTGTAACTGCCCGTTCCGCCAGTTGCCGTTAAACTCACACTTCCATTGCTGTTACCACAACTTGGTGAGGTCTGAATTCCTGTCAAACTAAGACTACTGTTATTACTTACTAATGTCAACGTCATACTTCCCACACATCCGCTGCCATCTTTCACATAAAAATTGTAGGTACCTGCTACTAAACCACTGAATACATTCGTACTGAAATAGTTAACACCATCTCTACTATAACTGTAACTGCCCGTTCCTCCAGTTGCCGTTAAACTCACACTTCCATTGCTGTTGCCACAGCTTGGTGAGGTCTGAGTCGCTACCAAGCTAATATTACTATCATTGCTCACTAACGTAACTGTTGTACTTCCCACACATCCGATGCCGTCTCTTACATAAAAATTGTAGGTTCCTGCTACTAAACCACTAAATATATTCGTACTGAAATAGTTAATCCCATCTCTACTATAACTGTAACTACCCGTTCCTCCAGTTGCCATTAAACTCACACTTCCATTGCTGTTACCACAACTTGGTGAGGTCTGAATTCCTGTCAAACTAAGACTACTGTTATTACTTACTAATGTCAAGGTCATACTTCCCACACATCCACTGCCATCTTTCACATAAAAATTGTAGGTACCTGCTACTAAACCACTGAATACATTCGTACTGAAATAGTTAATCCCATCTCTACTGTAACTGTAACTGCCCGTTCCGCCAGTTGCCGTTAAACTCACACTTCCATTGCTGTTACCACAACTTGGTGAGGTCTGAATTCCTGTCAAGCTAAGACTACTGTTATTACTTACTAATGTCAAGGTCATACTTCCCACACATCCACTGCCGTCTTTCACATAAAAATTGTAGGTACCCGCTACTAAACCACTGAATACATTTGTACTGAAATAGTTAACACCATCTCGGCTGTAACTATAACTGCCCGTTCCGCCAGTTGCCGTTAAACTCACACTTCCATTGCTGTTGCCACAACTTGGTGAGGTCTGAATTCCTGTCAAACTAAGACTACTGTTATTACTTACTAATGTCAACGTCATACTTCCCACACATCCGCTGCCATCTTTCACATAAAAATTGTAGGTTCCTGCTACTAAACCACTGAATACATTTGTACTGAAATAGTTAATCCCATCTCTACTATAACTGTAACTGCCCGTTCCGCCAGTTGCCGTTAAACTCACACTTCCATTGCTGTTACCACAACTTGGTGAGGTCTGAATTCCTGTCAAGCTAAGACTACTGTTATTACTTACTAATGTCAAGGTCATACTTCCTACACATCCACTGCCGTCTTTCACATAAAAATTGTAGGTACCCGCTACTAAACCACTGAATACATTTGTACTGAAATAGTTAATCCCATCTCTACTATAACTGTAACTACCCGTTCCGCCAGTTGCCGTTAAACTCACACTTCCATTGCTGTTACCACAACTTGGCGAGGTCTGAATTCCTGTCAAACTAAGACTACTGTTATTACTTACTAATGTCAAGGTCATACTTCCCACACATCCGCTGCCGTCTTTCACATAAAAATTGTAGGTACCTGCTACTAAACCACTGAATACATTCGTACTGAAATAGTTAACACCATCTCTACTATAACTGTAACTACCCGTTCCGCCAGTTGCCGTTAAACTCACACTTCCATTGCTGTTACCACAACTTGGTGAGGTCTGAATTCCTGTCAAATTAAAACTACTGTTATTACTTACTAATGTCAAGGTCATACTTCCCACACATCCGCTGCCGTCTTTCACATAAAAATTGTAGGTACCTGCTACTAAATCACTGAATACATTCGTACTGAAATAGTTAATCCCATCTCTACTGTAACTGTAACTACCCGTTCCGCCAGTTGCCGTTAAACTCACACTTCCATTGCTGTTACCACAACTTGGTGAGGTCTGAATTCCTGTCAAACTAAGACTACTGTTATTACTTACTAACGTAACTGTTGTACTTCCCACACATCCACTGCCATCTTTCACATAAAAATTGTAGGTACCTGCTACTAAACCACTGAATACATTCGTACTGAAATAGTTAATCCCATCTCTACTATAACTGTAACTACCCGTTCCTCCAGTTGCCGTTAAACTCACACTTCCATTGCTGTTACCACAACTTGGTGAGGTCTGAATTCCTGTCAAACTAAGACTACTATTATTACTTACTAATGTCAAGGTCATACTTCCCACACATCCGCTGCCGTCTTTCACATAAAAATTGTAGGTACCTGCTACTAAACCACTGAATACATTCGTACTGAAATAGTTAACACCATCTCTACTATAACTGTAACTACCCGTTCCGCCAGTTGCCGTTAAACTCACACTTCCATTGCTGTTACCACAACTTGGTGAGGTCTGAATTCCTGTCAAACTAAGACTACTGTTATTACTTACTAATGTCAACGTCATACTTCCCACACATCCACTGCCATCTTTCACATAAAAATTGTAGGTACCTGCTACTAAACCACTGAATACATTCGTACTGAAATAGTTAATCCCATCTCTACTATAACTGTAACTGCCCGTTCCGCCAGTTGCCGTTAAACCCACACTTCCATTACTGTTACCACAACTTGGTGAGGTCTGAGTCGCTACCAAGCTAATATTACTATCATTGCTCACTAACGTAACTGTTGTACTTCCCACACATCCGCTGCCATCTTTCACATAAAAATTGTAGGTACCTGCTACTAAACCACTGAATACATTTGTACTGAAATAGTTAATCCCATCTCTACTATAACTGTAACTACCCGTTCCGCCAGTTGCCGTTAAACTCACACTTCCATTGCTGTTACCACAGCTTGGTGAGGTCTGAATTCCTGTCAAACTAAGACTACTGTTATTACTTACTAATGTCAAGGTCATACTTCCCACACATCCGCTGCCGTCTTTCACATAAAAATTGTAGGTACCTGCTACTAAACCACTGAATATATTCGTACTGAAATAGTTAATCCCATCTCTACTATAACTGTAACTGCCCGTTCCGCCAGTTGCCGTTAAACTCACACTTCCATTGCTGTTACCACAACTTGGTGAGGTCTGAATTCCTGTCAAACTAAGACTACTGTTATTACTTACTAATGTCAAGGTCATACTTCCTACACATCCACTGCCGTCTTTCACATAAAAATTGTAGGTACCTGCTACTAAACCACTGAATACATTCGTACTGAAATAGTTAATCCCATCTCTACTATAACTGTAACTGCCCGTTCCTCCAGTTGCCATTAAACTCACACTTCCATTGCTGTTACCACAACTTGGTGAGGTCTGAATTCCTGTCAAACTAAGACTACTGTTATTACTTACTAATGTCAAGGTCATACTTCCTACACATCCACTGCCGTCTTTCACATAAAAATTGTAGGTACCCGCTACTAAACCACTGAATACATTCGTACTGAAATAGTTAATCCCATCTCTACTATAACTGTAACTACCCGTTCCGCCAGTTGCCGTTAAACTCACACTTCCATTGCTGTTACCACAACTTGGTGAGGTCTGAATTCCTGTCAAACTAAGACTACTGTTATTACTTACTAATGTCAAGGTCATACTTCCCATACATCCACTGCCATCTTTCACATAAAAATTGTAGGTACCTGCTACTAAACCACTGAATACATTCGTACTGAAATAGTTAATCCCATCTCTACTATAACTGTAACTACCCGTTCCGCCAGTTGCCGTTAAACTCACACTTCCGTTGCTGTTGCCACAACTTGGTGAGGTCTGAGTCGCTACCAAGCTAATATTACTATCATTGCTCACTAACGTAACTGTTGTATTTCCCACACATCCGATGCCGTCTCTTACATAAAAATTGTAGGTACCTGCTACTAAACCACTAAATATATTCGTACTGAAATAGTTAACACCATCTCTACTATAACTGTAACTACCCGTTCCGCCAGTTGCCGTTAAACTTACACTTCCATTACTGTTACCACAACTTGGTGAGGTCTGAATTCCTGTCAAAACAATTTCAGGGTAACGCTCTACAACAATTGGACAACATAAAGTCCCAGTACAACTCGAAGTACCCACACTTACGTCTGCTGTATATGTGTAACTCCCTTCGCTTGTGATCGTGTAGCTCTGACTTGTAGCCCCTACTATTATTTCACCATTTCTATACCATTGATAATTGTTGTACCCTGACGTTGCTGATGCACTTATCTCTATTTGAGCTCCCGAACAATATCTATATGGTACACTTGTACATTCTGTTGGACAATTTACCTCTACACTCGTTGTAGCAGTACACCCCTGCCCATCTCTAACTGTATATGTATGACTTCCATTTGATACATTAGTAAATACATTACTACTTACAAATCCTGACCCTCCTTCATTAAATTGGTATGGATTAATACCTCCAGTAGCGGTTAAAGTCACATTACTTGTACCGTTAGCACACGTAGCTACCGACGATAAAATAAGATTACTACTGCTATTTACAAGCGTAATCGATGTACTTCCTAAACACCCACTCCCATCTCTTACGTAAAAATTATATGTACCCGCTACTAAACCACTGAATACATTTGTACTGAAATAGTTAATCCCATCTCTACTATAACTGTAACTACCCGTTCCGCCAGTTGCCGTTAAACTCACACTTCCATTGCTGTTACCACAACTTGGTGACGTCTGAGTCGCTACCAAGCTAATATTACTATCATTGCTCACTAACGTAACTGTTGTATTTCCCACACATCCGATGCCGTCTCTTACATAAAATTGTAGGTACCTGCTACTAAACCACTGAATACGATTCGTACTGAAATAGTTAACACCATCTCTACTATAACTGTAACTACCCGTTCCGCCAGTTGCCGTTAAACTCACACTTCCATTGCTGTTACCACAACTTGGTGAGGTCTGAATTCCTGTCAAACTAAGACTACTGTTATTACTTACTAATGTCAAGGTCATACTTCCCACACATCCGCTGCCGTCTTTCACATAAAATTGTAGGTACCCGCTACTAAACCACTGAATACATTCGTACTGAAATAGTTAATCCCATCTCTACTATAACTGTAACTGCCCGTTCCGCCAGTTGCCATTAAACTCACACTTCCATTGCTGTTACCACAACTTGGTGACGTCTGAATTCCTGTCAAACTAAGACTACTATTATTGCTCACTAACGTAACTGTTGTATTTCCCACACATCCACTGCCGTCTTTCACATAAAAATTGTAGGTACCTGCTACTAAACCACTGAATACATTCGTACTGAAATAGTTAATCCCATCTCTACTGTAACTGTAACTGCCCGTTCCTCCAGTTGCCGTTAAACTCACACTTCCATTGCTGTTACCACAACTTGGTGAGGTCTGAATTCCTGTCAAACTAAGACTACTGTTATTACTTACTAATGTCAAGGTCATACTTCCTACACATCCACTGCCGTCTTTCACATAAAAATTGTAGGTACCTGCTACTAAACCACTGAATACATTCGTACTGAAATAGTTAATCCCATCTCGGCTGTAACTATAACTGCCCGTTCCGCCAGTTGCCGTTAAACTCACACTTCCATTGCCGTTGCCACAACTTGGTGAGGTCTGAATTCCTGTCAAACTAAGACTACTGTTATTACTTACTAACGTAACTGTTGTACTTCCCACACATCCGCTGCCATCTTTCACATAAAAATTGTAGGTACCCGCTACTAAACCACTGAATACATTCGTACTGAAATAGTTAACACCATCTCGGCTGTAACTATAACTGCCCGTTCCGCCAGTTGCCGTTAAACTCACACTTCCATTGCTGTTGCCACAACTTGGTGAGGTCTGAATTCCTGTCAAACTAAGACTACTGTTATTACTTACTAATGTCAACGTCATACTTCCCACACATCCGCTGCCATCTTTCACATAAAAATTGTAGGTTCCTGCTACTAAACCACTGAATACATTTGTACTGAAATAGTTAATTCCATCTCTACTATAACTGTAACTGCCCGTTCCGCCAGTTGCCGTTAAACTCACACTTCCATTGCTGTTACCACAACTTGGTGAGGTCTGAATTCCTGTCAAACTAAGACTACTGTTATTACTTACTAACGTAACTGTTGTACTTCCCACACATCCACTGCCGTCTTTCACATAAAAATTGTAGGTTCCTGCTACTAAACCACTGAATACATTTGTACTGAAATAGTTAATCCCATCGCGGCTGTAACTATAACTACCCGTTCCGCCAGTTGCCGTTAAACTCACACTTCCATTGCCGTTGCCACAACTTGGTGAGGTCTGAGTCGCTACCAAGCTAATATTACTATCATTGCTCACTAACGTAACTGTTGTACTTCCCACACATCCGCTGCCATCTTTCACATAAAAATTGTAGGTACCCGCTACTAAACCACTGAATACATTCGTACTGAAATAGTTAATCCCATCTCTACTATAACTGTAACTACCCGTTCCTCCAGTTGCCATTAAACTCACACTTCCATTGCTGTTGCCACAACTTGGTGAGGTCTGAATTCCTGTCAAACTAAGACTACTGTTATTGTCTCACTAACGTAACTGTTGTATTTCCCACACATCCACTGCCATCTTTCACATAAAAATTGTAGGTACCTGCTACTAAACCACTGAATACATTCGTACTGAAATAGTTAATCCCATCTCTACTATAACTGTAACTGCCCGTTCCTCCAGTTGCCGTTAAACTCACACTTCCATTGCTGTTGCCACAACTTGGTGAGGTCTGAATTCCTGTCAAACTAAGACTACTGTTATTACTTACTAATGTCAAGGTCATACTTCCTACACATCCACTGCCGTCTTTCACATAAAAAATTGTAGGTACCCGCTACTAAACCACTGAATACATTCGTACTGAAATAGTTAATTCCATCTCTACTATAACTGTAACTGCCCGTTCCGCCAGTTGCCGTTAAACTCACACTTCCATTGCTGTTACCACAGCTTGGTGAGGTCTGAATTCCTGTCAAACTAAGACTACTGTTATTACTTACTAATGTCAAGGTCATACTTCCTACACATCCACTGCCGTCTTTCACATAAAAAATTGTAGGTACCCGCTACTAAACCACTGAATACATTCGTACTGAAATAGTTAATCCCATCGCGGCTGTAACTGTAACTACCCGTTCCTCCAGTTGCCGTTAAACTCACACTTCCATTGCTGTTACCACAACTTGGTGAGGTCTGAATTCCTGTCAAACTAAGACTACTGTTATTGCTCACTAACGTAACTGTTGTATTTCCCACACATCCACTGCCATCTTTCACATAAAAATTGTAGGTACCTGCTACTAAACCACTGAATACATTCGTACTGAAATAGTTAATCCCATCTCTACTATAACTGTAACTGCCCGTTCCTCCAGTTGCCGTTAAACTCACACTTCCATTGCTGTTGCCACAACTTGGTGAGGTCTGAATTCCTGTCAAGCTAAGACTACTGTTATTACTTACTAATGTCAAGGTCATACTTCCTACACATCCACTGCCGTCTTTCACATAAAAATTGTAGGTTCCTGCTACTAAACCACTGAATACATTTGTACTGAAATAGTTAATCCCATCGCGGCTGTAACTATAACTACCCGTTCCGCCAGTTGCCGTTAAACTCACACTTCCATTGCCGTTGCCACAACTTGGTGAGGTCTGAGTCGCTACCAAGCTAATATTACTATCATTGCTCACTAACGTAACTGTTGTACTTCCCACACATCCGCTGCCATCTTTCACATAAAAATTGTAGGTACCCGCTACTAAACCACTGAATACATTCGTACTGAAATAGTTAACACCATCTCGACTTATAACTGTAACTGCCCGTTCCGCCAGTTGCCGTTAAACTCACACTTCCATTGCTGTTGCCACAACTTGGTGAGGTCTGAATTCCTGTCAAACTAAGACTACTGTTATTACTTACTAATGTCAACGTCATACTTCCCACACATCCACTGCCATCTTTCACATAAAAATTGTAGGTACCCGCTACTAAACCACTGAATATATTCGTACTGAAATAGTTAATCCCATCTCTACTATAACTGTAACTACCCGTTCCGCCAGTTGCCGTTAAACTCACACTTCCATTGCTGTTACCACAACTTGGTGACGTCTGAGTCGCTACCAAGCTAATATTACTATCATTGCTCACTAACGTAACTGTTGTATTTCCCACACATCCGATGCCGTCTCTTACATAAAAATTGTAGGTACCCGCCACTAAACCACTAAATATATTCGTACTGAAATAGTTAACACCATCTCGACTATAACTGTAACTACCCGTTCCGCCAGTTGCCGTTAAACTTACACTTCCATTGCTGTTACCACAGCTTGGTGAGGTCTGAATTCCTGTCAAAACAATTTCAGGGTAACGCTCTACAACAATTGGACAACATAAAGTCCCAGTACAACTCGAAGTACCCACACTTACGTCTGCTGTGTATGTGTAACTCCCTTCGCTTGTGATCGTGTAGCTCTGACTTGTAGCCCCTACTATTATTTCACCATTTCTATACCATTGATAATTGTTGTACCCTGACGTTGCTGATGCACTTATCTCTATCTGAGCTCCCGAACAATATCTATATGGTACACTTGTACAAGCAATTGCGATATCATCTTCTACCAACACATTGTTTTTAGGTTTACTATCAATATCTGTTTCATTCATCGCCGTTACTTCCGCGAAATTATTGAACACTCCAGAACTATTGACTTTTGCAGTGATATTTAAGGTAATCGGCGTCGAAAAGGCGGGAAAGTTATCTATCCTCCAAGTTATAATATTATTCAAGATACTAGTAGTTCCTATACTTGGAGATACATTTAATAGGGATAACTCAGAAGGTAGTATATCAGTTATTTCAAGACCAGAAATATTTGTTTGTCCTTCATTATTAAGAGTAAGCGTAAATGTAACATTACTACCAGTGGTTACATAAGAACCACTAGTGGTTTGAGAGAGAGAAACATCTGTTAAATCTGTCTCAAGTTTAGATAGAAGTCTTAGAATATTATTCCTTTTGTTTTTCTTTACTGCCAATCCAATAGCTTCGCTCTTAGCCTCGGCATTAATACCTCCAAAAATTAGTTGTACTGATAAAAAAACAAACAGTAAATGATGTATATAAAGATTCTTCATCCCAATATTATATTTATGCTTATCAAAATCAGATTTCTCTGATTTGATGAAGGATATTAACAGTTAGTTTACTTTTTTACATAAAAAGCCTAAACGAGTCTTTTATGTGATGATTGATAGTTGTGCTTATTTTGAAATAAGCAACCTTTTAGTTAGGTTTTCTGGCATTTTTTGTCGTTTTCTAAAACTCATAGTTAAAGCACAGCCTTGTATCCATTTTATATGGATACCACCTATCTTATTAAAAATTTAATTTTATTTTATTCTCTATCGAGAATTAACTTTCGACCAAAGAGTTTTTTTTCAGTTTTTACCCTCACTACTAAATTCTGGCTTGGTAATTCGGAAGGCACATGTAATATTTTCTCTTCTAAATCCTTTTTGTTAGTCTTTACTTCCATAATAATCCTTCCAGTTTCTGTACTAAGAATTAATGTCACGAGTTCTTCTTCACTTACTTCACTCAACGAAACTTTAAAATCATCTTTAGTTGTATTTGGAAACAACACTAAACCTGTATCCTCAAAATCTAAGAGTTCTTTCTTTTTATCCTTAGGGTTTACTGTTTTCTTAGAAGTTTCTTTATAATTTCCAAGATAAAAATCTCCAGCGATAGCATCATTTAAAGTATTTGAAAAATCCCCACCCTGCATCCCTGGTGCAGAGGAATTAGGATCTTCATTGTTATCAAATAAACGTACTTCTGATGATTTAATATTTTTAGGCAAAGAAAAACTAAACAATAGTGTCTCATTTCCCTCTACTAAATCAGTTTTAGCACCCATTGTTGCTACTCCATGATAATCATTTCGCTCATTCGCGAGTGGCTTATAAACCACAGAATTATCTTCCCAAGTCCCGCCATCTACATTTGAAATTCTTAATTTTTCATCAGCTACTTCTGAGGGTAACACTAAAGTTATTTGAGAGGGTCCTAATAGAAAATTTCGTTTTGAAAAATTTGGTTTTGCATAAACTTCATATCTATTGGAATTTGCACTGTGTTTCAAAGTAAGTTCAATCCCTCTTTGTGCATGTGCTATACTACTAATAGATAGTAGCATGGCTATTTTTCTAATTCCTTTCATTCCTTTTGATTTATAGATAAATTAATACTACTTAATTTTTACCGTCGTAACAGATAAACAAATGGGTTTACAAACACAAACACTTACAGGCAATGGATTTGATAAATCAAAACAGTTTCCAGTAATATTATTGTAGTTACCCCCTATAATTAAATTTGATACACTTTCGGTGTAACTAATAGCCAAAACATTATAAGTATTACTACCTGAAAGCCCTGAAAAAGTGGGTACAGAATTAATTTGTAGAATTGTGCCTGTTAAATCGGCGAGTATGTATTGTGTTGTTCCATTTGTTGGAGGAGTTGTTTGGGTTTTCACAGTAAAGCTTGAAGTAGTAAAATCACACTGTCCTGAATTTGTAGGAGGACAAATTCTTACAGTCAATGGATTTGAAAAATCACTACATGAAGCAGTTACAGCACTTAATGGAGAACCTACCGTTAATCCAGTAACTGTATTATCATTTACATAACTAAACGCATAGACATCATAAACCTTACTTTGTACAATTCCTGAAAAACTTGGGCTTGTTGAAATCTGAACAATTGCATTGGTGGTATGATCAACTAACAAATATTTCGTTAGAGCATTTTGAGGCAATGAGGCAGTTGTTCCAATATTAAAAGTTACACTTGAACTACTATAATCACACACTATCTGAGCATTTACCTCATAGGTACCAAACATAATAAAACACCCTAATAAAAACTTCTTAAATATATTTTTTCGATTTCTCATGAGATATAAAATTTTCAGGTGACAAATACTTAAGTTAAGTACCTTACTTAATTAATTCGGGTGCTACAATTGTACAGTTTGAACAAGTTGTTCCAGTATTATTATAGTTTACATTATATACATCCGTCACTAAGCCATTATCTATAGTATTCTTAAAATCTCCACCTTGCATACCACTTGCAGAGGACGATGGATCTGAATTATTTACAAAAAGGCGAACACCATTTCTACAAACGCCATCAGGAAAGGTAAAACTAAAAAGAAGTGTCTCTTGACCAGCAGTTAAGGAAACAGGCTGGCCTGAAGAAATCACCGAGTAAAAGTCGAGCGTTGATGCAGCAGCGGGTGCATATATTTTGTTAAAAGTTGACCAACCACCCGCATTAACTGAAGTTACATTGAGAGAAGCATCAGGTGTAGAAGCTGGCACTACAATAGATACTTGTGAATTACCCCAAGTAAAAGAATTACTTGTAAAAGTAGGTTTTGCATATACTTCATATCTATTAAGAGAAATATTCCACCGAACAGTCAGATCAATTGTTCCTTGTGCAAAGGAAGTGAGTGACAGAACTCCTAAAAAGGCTATAAAAAAAATCTTTTTCATATATTTATTAGTTTAAAAATGTTTTGAGTGATAAGTAAGCGGAGAAAACCCTCCACTTACTTATATAAATCATTTACTTAATCACGGGATTTGCTCTACCATAAAATCAAAGTTGTAAAGCTTGTTAGTAAAGTTATTTGGATATTTATTAATGATATTAAACAAAGTAAATGCAGTATCAGAGAATGTTCCGGCATACTTCACTTTTCCATCTAAGTTTATATCACCAATCATGTACACAGGGGTTACATAATCATAATTATAAAGCCCACCTGTATTCGCAGGGTACGTAATTACTTGCGATAAAACAGTTGCTGGGTCAGGTGAAGTACCAGAGTATTTCTCTTTATTATCAGTATTTCTTGTATTACCCGCCCATAAAGCCATTTTTCCATTACCAACTATAACTTCTTCCGAACCATTATAAGAACCAAGACTTCCATCTGTAAGCACTAGGCCACTATCCCATAATTGAGAAGCTGTCATGGTTGTAAAATCAACAACCGTTCCAGTAGCGGTCATTAAAATTGGACTGGCAGTCATTGCCCCTAAATGGTTTCTGTGTTTAATCGAAACATAGTAACTGGTACCAACTGCACCTGAGAATGTAACTGGTGTAAGCCCATCAGTTGCCTCAACAACATCACCATCTCTTTGAACCAACGCAGCTCTCGTTTTTAGGATAGTAGTTGGATTTGAGGCATCGCGAAGTTCAACAAATACCCAGTCTACAATGGCGTCTGAACCTGAATTTGTCAAGACTCCTGCACCAATAGATTGCCCACCTGCATCTGCAACTTTAGTGAATCTACTATTAGCCATTCCTGAGTAAGGTTCAATCGTTGGTAAAACGCCCAATGTTCGTAAATCATCTCGCATCAAATTATCAGTTGCACCACTCGGATTAAAAAATGCCCCTTGTAAGAATACTTTTAACTGTAATTTAACATCATTATTTACAATACATGAAGGAGGCGTGACTATTATAGTCTTTGGACTACAACCATTCTCAGTAACAGTTAAGGTTACACTACCAGTTAAGTTTACAAAACTTCCTGTACTCGATGTCACACTTGTACCCGAAACTACTGAATAATTGATATTATATGAACCATTGCCATTACAGCTTGTACTGTATGAGATTCCAACATCGCCGTCATTACAACTTGGAGTACCACAATTAGTAGGTGCTACAACAGTAATCACTTGACTACCGCATGAACTACTTGTCGATGTAGCTGTCAAAGTTACGTTTGTCAGTGATGAGACAGTCACCGTTCCACTAATAACACTTCCATTAACAAATGTTTGTTGGACACTTGCTCCACTACTTACGTTTAGTGTGCCATTTACTATCGTATATGATACGATATAACTACCTGTTCCAGTACAAACCGCCTGACCAACACTTAAACTCATTGGACTTGCACAATTTGATGTTGGACAATTCGGTGAATTCACATCAACCATACTTGTTGTGCCACAACCATTTGTTGAAGTCAAACGCACATTTGTACCACTTGGAACATTCAGTACACTTGTACCTGTGATACTACCTGCATTACTAGATACTACTCCATCGCTACTAAAAGTCACATTATATGTGCCATTCACATTACACGATATTGACTCGATTGTCAATAATGGTTTACTACACCCAATATTGATAGTTACCATTGCAGTGTCGCATACCATTGGGTTCGCTTTATCACAAATCTGATAAATAAACGAATCTGTCCCCGTTGTATTTGCATTTGGAGTATAAGAAATTGTTCCGTCAAGATTTATTACAAAACTACCTTTTGTAGGATACGAAATAATTGAAGGAGTACTTATCCTCGCTAAATCAGCTTGTGTACAGTCTGGATTTTTATCATTAGCTAATACATTAATAATTTTTGTAGAGCCATCAATTATTGTTACAACATCTGAATTAGCACATGGTTTTTGTATCACTGTGATAGAGGTTGTTGCACTATAGCATTTCGAAGCTGCATTGTAAAATGTTGCATAATAAGTTCCTTCTGATACTGCAGAAGAGGAAACAAGATTACTTGGCGATACAGGCAACGAAGAATGCCATTCAAGAGTGGTTCCTGCTGGTAAATTTCTTGACTTAATTTGGGTTAAATCTGCACTACAAATTGCACAATCAGTATAAACAATAGATTCACTAAATATTGGAGCGACACTTTGCGAAGCTGGCAATACTGTGCCACTTACACTATTAGAAATACAACCTCCTTGTGAAACATTAATGTTTGAATATACACCTTGAGTAAGACCTAAGATTAAATATGAAGTCGTTGTTGCATTAAAATTGATTGAGCTTTGTGCAACACCATTCTTCATATAATTTAAAGTGTAATTCAAACCCTGAGATAAGCCAGTAATCAATAGAGTACCATCATTCCCTGGCATACATGTTTGAGCATCAAATGCTATAACATCAATTATTGCACCTCCAGGATTCATTAACTGAGCACTTAAGGTATTAGAAATACAACCTCCATGCGTCAAGTTAATACCAGTATAATTACCCGCTAATAAACCAGATAATGTAAATGTCGATCCTGTTGCAGTAAATGAAATTGGTGTTTGTTGCACTCCATCTTTCAGGTAATTTAAAGTATAGTTTAATCCATTAGTTAGCCCACTAATAATGAAAGAACCATCATTCTTACCACATAGTGTTGGATTTGTAACTGTTCCTAAGGCTATAATATTAGCACCTGGATCTGTTAAGTTTTCCATTAAACTATTTGAAACGCAATTACCATTCGAAACTGTAATATTGCTATACAATCCTGCAGTTAGACCAGTAATCGTATAAGAACTGGTTGTTGCGGTATAACTAATAGGTGCTTGCAAAACTCCATTTTTCTTATATTTTATTGTGTATGTTGTTCCTGAAACCAAACCTGTTAAAATAATTGAACCATCATTAGCACCACAAGAACTTGGATTAGTAGATACTCCTAAAGCTAAAGCAACAGCAGCTGGATCGCTCAATACAGCAGAAATAGAATTAGAAAAACAACCAGCATTACTAACTTTAATATCGCTGTAATTTCCAGCAGTTAAACCACCAACTGTATAAGAAGTATTTACTGATGTAAAGGTAATTGGAGTCTGAATGAAACCATCCTTCAAATAATTCAACACATAAGTAGTATTCGGTGCTAATCCACTAACAGTAAATGTTCCGTCATAAGCCGAACATGCTGTCGGGTCTGACTTTACTCCCAAATGGATAGTTGCTTTAGTCGGTTCTACTAATTCAATGGATACTCCTGAGATTACTCCTGAAGTACAAGTACTTAGAACATCCGTAATATTAAAGTTATTATAAACTCCTGCAGATAAACCACTTAAAGTCACACACCCATTAGCATCAGCTGTATAAGTTAATGGATTTTGAGCATTATTGTTCTTATTAAAAGCAATAGAATAACTTCTTCCCGCAACTAAATTACAAACTTTTATCGTTCCCGTATTTCCATCACAAGCAGTAGGATCTGTTTTTGTAAAGTTATTACTATTTACTACAACAGATGGATTTACATTTACTACAACTGAAGTTGGCGAACTTTTACAAGCCCCATTTATACATATTCCATAATAAGTTGTTGTTGTTGTTGGATTTACTTGGCTACTCACAATGGTAGATAAATTAGCATCTGAGAACCATACCAATGTACCTGTAGAACAATTAGCAGATAGATTACTACTTGCTCCAGAGCAAATTGTATTCGGATTAGCAACTACAGAAGTAGGTGGCTGACAAATACTACATGTTGGAGGTGTTACATCAACATAATTTGGGCTACAACCTGGCTTCGTTACCGTAAGGGTTACGGTACCAGTTAAATTTACAAAACTATTAGTACTTGATGTTACGATTGTATTTGAAATTGATGTTGTAAAATTAATATTATATGTACCATCATTGTTACATACTGTACTGTAACTGATTCCTACACTACCATCTGTACAACTCGGTGTTACGCATGATGCTGGTGATGTTACTGTTACACTTTGTCCACTACACGTTGCTTCAGTTGGTGTTAAAGTCAATACAACATTAGTGCCAACAGGTATCCCAGACACTGAATTTCCTGATATCGTTCCTACACTACTTGTTACAGTACCATTTAATGCAGAAAAACTTACTGTATAAGTACCAGTACCTGTACATAAAGCATTGCCTACACTTAGGCTTGCAATTTGTGTACACGTTGCTGGGACAGGACAACTCGGTGCCGTAACTACCATTGATGTTACCTCGCCACAACTTGAAGTTGCAGTTAACGTCGAATTACCCGAACTCACAGTCAAAGTGTTACCACTAATCGTACCATTATTGGTTGTTACTGTGCCTTCACTGCTGAAAGTAACAGTATATGATGAACCAGTACATGTGATGTTTTGTACAGTTAATAATGGCTTAATACAAGCTGGTACCACATTTATGTGTAAAGTTGCTTTTGCACATGCTTGTGGTGTTCCATTATCACATGTTGTATATGGAATATCTACTGAACCTGTAAAACCATTTGCAGGAGTAAATGTATAAGTTCCATTTGAACTTAACGCTAAATTACCCCCTGCGGTTGGAATTGTTCCTGCTACCACTGTTTGTGTATTTCCCTCTGGATCTCCATCATTAATGCTTACATTACCATTGACTGGTGTATTTACAATAGCAACGATGAAATCATCAGATGCCACGGTAGTATTTGGAGAGTTCGTAGGTAATACAGTGAAAATCTGCTGAGCTGTACCACAGCTTGCTGGTACACCTGTATCACAAACCTTGTAAGTCAAAGTATCGCTTCCAACAAAACCTGGTGTAGGAATATAAGTAATATTTCCTGTTAACGGATCAACACTTGCTGTTCCATGTTTAGGTTGTTCTACTACACTTACACTCGATGGGCTCAAAGGTTCGGATGGATTTCCACCTACATCGTTAGCTAATGTCTTTACAATTACAGGATTATCAGCCAAAGTACTTGCAATATCTGGATTAACAATTGGACCATTTGCATTAGGTGTTTTTGGATCACTAACCGTTACTTTTAAAGGCACAGTAGGACAATCTACACTTACTCCGGCTGGACATACTGGAACTTCAAAATTATAATCGCCAGGAGTAGTACATGTAAATGTATAACTTCCATTGCTTGCCATTACTGGTACACAACTACTCGGATTATTTGATGCTGGTATTGGTGTCCCATAGGTAGTACCAGAAGGAACATTACTATCATTAGTGCTAACATTCCCATTTATTGGAATTCCAGGTTGTCCTACACTTAAATCAGGATTTAAAGTTTGACACGAACTAATTGTTACAACCACTCCACTACCTGATGGACTAAAACAGTTATTCACAGCATCATAATATGCTGGATAATATGTTCCTGAAGTACTTACATTTGATGGATCAACAACCATTGTTGAAGTAGATGGTGTACTTGAAGTAAACCATTTCAACGGAGCACCTCCTGTACTTGTTAATGGGCTTGCATGAGATGTCAAATCAACAGAAGTCGATGGACATACATTTGCTAACGTAACATTTGCACAAGTATTAATTGTGACTGTAATGGGTGCACCTACTGGACTAAAACAATTATTTACAGCATCGTAAAATGCTGCGTAATAATCACCATTTTCTGCAACCTGTGAAGGGTTACTTACTTGATTTGAGATATTAAGTGGTAATCCTTTTATCCAAACTAAAGTTGAACCAGCGGGTGGAGTTCCCGTAACATGGTTTGTCAAATCAACAAATGTTGTTGGACATGTATTAGTAAGCGGGATACCAGTGCAATTCACTAATACTCCTCTAATAACACTACTAGTGGGACTGTAACAAGGTGTACCTGTAGATACATCTTCATAGGCCGCATAGTAGTCTATTCCTGCTGAAGAAGCGGGTGCCTTTGTAGGATCACCGAGGTACTTATTACTCGACGTAGCAGGAGTGCCTGTATGCCATGTCAATGTTGTTCCTGTGGGATGATTATCTATTACGTGCTTAGTTAGGTCAATAGTTGTAGGACTTGAAATATTACTACAATCATTATTTACAACTATCTGTCCGTAAGAGTATATCCTCACAAAAATCAGAAACAGCACCAAAGCACTTTTCAATAGGCGAGCTATTTTGATATTTGTTGTCAAAGTATTCATATTCTTTCCATAATAAAAATTTAATGAACTAATAATCAATATATTATGAATTGTTCTACCAAATCATATTTGCCGATGATTTCATTTTCCAAAATCATTTTGCATGATAATCAATTCATTAACGAACCGATGGAGCAACACTTCCTGCATTACATACTGCAGATACATTGAGCGTATAAGTAGTAGTAGCACAATTATTTGAATTATTAGCATCACATACTTTAATACAATAAGAATAGGTTCCTGCAGTTGTAGGAGTTGTATATGAATACACTCCATTATTTGGATTTGTCATTATTAGATTACTACTTGCTGGCAAAGCAGTTGTGCCTGCTGGAGTCGGTGAACAAGCAATTATACTATAGATATAAGAAGTTGCTCCTGAAGGATTCATTTCTGTTGATGCCGTTCCTGTTTGTTGACCACTATTTGTACTAACTGTTTTAGGAATAGTTGGATTTGAAACTGAAACTACCGCCGCAGCATTGATAGTTGCGGTTTGAGTACAAGAAGCTGTTGTTTCATTTACATTAGGGTCAATCATTATCAATGTTAGGTTTTGAGAACCAACTGCCCCACCTCCATCATATTTAATTGGAATTTGAACACTTGTTTGATTAGCTACTAAAGTAATGTTATATAATTCAGGTACGGTAGTAAAATTACCTGCTGAAGTTTGAGCAAAACGATATACTCCTGGAGTAATATTACTTAAAGCAATAGTGTAAGTTGACGTACTTGGCGTACCTAAAGTGAAGACATTTGGACTTAATGTATTTGTCGTACAAGACATCGAAGGACTTGGAGGAACGCAAAAAGCACTATTCGGACTATCAACATTTGTAAGGGTTAAGTCACCTGCTTGATTTACAGAACCAGAAAGGTCTAAAATCACACTGCCATACTGTGCCGATTCAATTTGAGTATCTGTAGAGGTGTTTATATTGAGAGAACTTCCATTACATGAACCAGCTGAGCTAAAATTAAATAACTCTACTGGAGTACCTGCTACAAAATTAACGCCATAATCAGTATTAGTATAAAAATTCCAATAGCTAAGACTTGAAGAACCTGTTCCTGGTGTACCACCACCTACTTTATTAATACCACCTTGAACCCAATTACTCGTTACAGAAGTGAAATTGGTAAAAGTTAATGTATTGCCAGCTGGTGCTGTAATACTGATTGAGGAGCCATTTCCGATTGACCCTGAACCACTGGATGTTGGTGTAAAATATACATGATACTTTAAATCAGTAACCGAATATTTTACCGACATAGTTCCAGCCACTACAGTTGATTGTGCTTTAGCAATTACTGTTATTCCTATAAATAATAGAAATAACATTACTTCTTTCAATGTAAAATTGATTGATTTCATTGTTATTTTGTTTAAATAAATGTTTTAGACTTAAAACCAGTATAGAATTAAATTAGAGCATACTTTTATTGGGTATGCTCTAATAAATTACTCATCTAAAAAACTTGGGATAAAATATATGCTAAGCCCAAAGTATTTCCTGGCACACCATTTAATACACTTTTTAGTAGTGATAAATCAGTACCCAAACTTGTATAATTAACTTTTCCATCTAGGTTCAAATCACCTTTCAGATATCCATCAACGATTTTAGATAAATCTGAACCAATTTCAGTTTTCAATGCCGACAAATCCGATCCTAAACCTGTATAGGATACTTTATCAGGGTTTGTACTATAAATACCTGTTGCATTACCCGCCCACATGGCCATTACTCCAGAAGGCATTTGTTTTCGTGGGTTTGAACCACTTGGGGTATATACAAGCGTGCTTGGAGATGTAAAATCAATACTTTGAGCTGTTGAACTTAAAGCTACTGGACTTTGAGTCATAACACCCAAGTGATTACGGTGACGTACGGCAACATAATAATTACCTGATGTTGTGGAAAACTTCAATGGTGTTGTACCATCTGGGTTTCGTATAGTGCCATCACTTGATAATAAAGCCGCAACACTCTCAACTATATTAGAACCATTTGTTCCATTTCTCAATTCTACTAACACCCAATCAGTTACTGAGGTAGTGTTCGTTGCAATTGCACCTTTTCCATAAGGATCACTTGTTGGAAGAAGAATTGGAACCCCAGGTTGTTGTGGTTTTGGTGTGCTTAAAATAGTTGTCATGTTTGTTCCTGACAATGGACCTTGTAAGAATACTTTCATATTCAAAAGACCATTAGTTGCTATAACAGTGGTTGTATAAACCGCAACCTTACAAACAGGAGTTGGTGTCGATGAATCACAAACCTTTATACAGTAATAGTATGTTCCTGGTGTGGTTGGTGCTGTGAATGAGTACGCTCCATTACTTTGAACAACAAGGTTACTACTTGCCGGTAATGGTAAAGCTCCATTTGGTGCTATACATTGTGGATCATTTGTTCCATTACTGTATGAATATGGTCCTATACCACCTGTTGGCGTAATCTCCGTTGAAGCATTACCTGATGTTGATGAGCCTCCAGGTGTTGAGTTCGTTGGATTAAAATTACCATTTATTACACAGTTTTGAACTGTAACAGTAACCGAAGAAGCAGTACTAAGTGCACTCTGACAACCACCCGCTGATACTGGGGCAACACAAGTTGCTTGGTAAACTGATGTACTAGTTGGTGAAACTAATTGTGATAAGATATTGGTTGTTGAGCTTATCCCTGTAAATACATTGTCTTTATACAAATTTACAGTATAACCACTTGGACAAGTTGCGTTAATAGTTGAACTTCCATTCATACAAATTGTTGTGGCTGTGGCTGTTACATTCCCCAAACCTGGTTCAGGTGGTCCTGAAACAATGATTGAGATTGTTGTATTTGAGTTAACTATTGAAACACTTTCACATGTGCCTGTTGAACTTTTACAACGTGCTTCATATGTTGTTGTTGTTGTAGGTTGAACTAATATTGGAGAGCCACTTATTGCAAAAGCATTGTTGATATACCAACTTACTGCCGTACCTGATGCACAATTAGCAGCGATTGTTGTAGTTGCCCCTGGACAAATTGTTGTCCCTCCAGAAGAAGATACACCCGTTGGAGAACTTGGTTGGCTAACAACGGTTATCGTAACATCTGAACTTGTTGGAGCTGAACTGTAACAACTATTTGAAGTACTCTGACATCTTGCTGTATAGGTAGTTGTTTCCATAGGGATTACCTGTAGTGGGCTGCCAGTAGTAATTAATGCACCATTATTCTTATTAAACCAAGCAACTGTTGTACCTGAAGAACAAATTGCTTGTAAATTAATTGCTGTCCCTGAACAAATGGTCGTATTGCCTGATGTTGTTGAGACATTACTTGCAGGAGCAATGTTAGGATAAACATTGAAAGAAGTTGTTCCAGCCGAAGCTAAGCTTGACTCACAAAGACCTGTTGTAATACTCTTACAAGTTGCTGTATATGTATTTACCGCTGTAACACTACTTGAATTACTCGCAGTCACATTTAAAGGAGAGCCCGTTCCAACTTGTACCGAACTACTATTGTACCATACAACATTACTTCCATTTGCACAAGAAGCTGTTAGCGAGACAACCGTCCCATCACAAACAGTAGTACCACTTACTGAACTTGTGGTTCCAGTTGGAGCTGAAACTACTGGATAAACTGTAACTGTTTGATCAACGCTTGAAGTCGTCGGGGTATAACAACCCGTTGCAGAATTGAAACATTTTGCAGTATAGGTTGTCGTTACTGTTGGTTTTACAGTTGCACCATTACCTGTTACAATTAAGGCATTTGTTTCTTTATTAAACCATGCTGGAACCTCGCCAGAATTAGTACATGATGCATTAAGTGTAACAGACGTGCCCGCACAAATTGTAGCTCCATTAGTAGAGTTTGTTACTGCACCTGGTGCACCAGACACAAGATTTACAAATACTTTTATTTTTGATGCCGCTGTCGCAGTATCTGATACACAACCCGTTGTAATATTTGTACATGTTGCTGTATATGTAGTCGTAACGTTAGGTTTTACATAAATTGGATTAGTTGAGCCAATTGTAAGCGAACCATTTTTCCAAGCGAGTGTTTGACCAGAAGCACAGGTGGCTGATAAAGAAGTCGAATCTCCTGCACACAATGGTGCACCTGATGTTCCCTTTGTACCGGTAATTGATGCTGTTGGACCTGCTGGCAGCGGATCTATTGTCACAATAAATGGTGCAGAAGGCGAACTATAACACGTTTGGGCACTTGCTTTACAAAACGCATAATAAGTACCCGCTGGAACTGCTGTTGCTGTCACGAGGTTGCTTGGTGTAGCAGGTGAACCACTATGCCACTCTAAAGTATATCCTGATGGACAAGTACTTGATACAATTGCAGGTGCTGCTGTTAAGTCAACTGTTTGTGCAGGACAGACATTTTTTCTACTTGTAGAAGCTAATGTTGGTGCAGCTACTGGGGTACATAAAATAATTTTTGTATTTACAGGCACCCCACCCGGATTTGCTGTTGTAGCATTTGATGGGTAATCTAAAGCTAAATATGAGCTATTGCTTGGTTGTACTTGTACGTGTGCAATATTTTTTACGGTATCCCCAACTGCAATGGTTCCTACATTTACATCTGCTCTGAAAATTACAGTTCCTGAAGCAGGAATGTTCAAATTCGTAATACGTAAAGATGTAGTACCCCCATAAGCATTGGCTGTACCAGATGGATTATTTACTGAACTAGCCACAAAAGTTGCCTTACCTGCTGATGTTGTAGGAAGATTATCCGTAAAATCAGTTAAGATAGCTACCGTATTAGGGTTAGTTATAGTATATTCATATCTAATTTTCTTATTTTGTTGGGTACTATCAATCGTCATTACAGGAGATCCTGATGGTCCAGTTTGTGCTAAATCCCAAATATCCACGGTCTTTTTCACTGTAAGCTTGGCATCTACTTTGGTCTTAACAATCCAAGTTTGTGTAGGAGCATCTGTCGTATCACCCGAAGCCGAAGCATTAGAAGATTGGTATGTTCCTCCTAAACTACCTGCAGTTGTGACGGTAAAACTCGCCTGATTATTTATTTTACCAGGAGATGTTCCCTTGGCACTAGCATAAATGTAAGAAACACCTACAGGGACATTCAACGTAGAAAATGACAAAGTTGATGTATTACCGTAAGCATTACTACTTCCTGTAACGCCTACCATTGAAAGTGAGCCATCAACCCATGAAACCGTGCCCGCTGTTTGAGGAAGCACATCAGAAAAACTAATGGTTTGTGCTGTACAATTATCATTCTGAATTCTAAATGTATATTTGAAAGGAGCATCTACTTCTGATGTATCTACATCTACTGCTTTTGAAACATAAACATTATCAGGATGAACTACAGGAGGGATTGGTTCCTGACATTTGATCTTAAAGTCCGAAATACGAATGTCTTGATAACCACTTTTTGTCTTAGTCCACTCAATCCAAATTCTATCAATTGGCTGGTCAAAAGTTATGTATGCAGCACTTTGCAAACTAACATCAACCCATCTCAAACCAGTAATTGTATTACCTGAAACACTTAAAGCCGTAGGATTATTGGTGGCAATCTTTGGTGTAACAGGTGTACCACTAAAGCTACCATATACTTTTACCACATCACTCCCATACCATTCGTCTATATCATAAATGGTAAAAGTTGCTCCATTCGCCGGTAAACTCGTAGTTGTACCTGGTTTTTGCATTAAAATATTGGTAGTTACCACACTTGCACCTTCATTATTTCTTTCTAAATACAAATGTTTTCCTAATCCATTATATCCAAAATTTAAAGCATCCGGAGAGTGTGAATAGAGTACACTACCTGGATCTGTTACTGTAATGGCAAATTGTTGATCACCAATAGTAGAAGTTCTTGTTCTTGTTCCATTCGTGTTCCAACCTTGATTATACCATAAATAGTTTTTATCTCCTGTACACACTGTACCCAAAGGAGCAGTGCTTACCAAAAAGCGAATATAGACTGTACCATTAAAATTATAATTTGTAACGTATTTTCCTGTAACAGGGTCTTTCACCATTAAAATTTTAATTACAGGATTAGTTGTAGGATCTGCAGCATTATCAAAGGTTGAATCAGCACAAATTTGCATATAAACCGCTTTGGTAGGGTTAAAAAATGCACCAGTAATTGTACCAATATCGGCCATTAATTTGGTTGATTCAACTGTACCAGTCTCTACTACCTTCCAAATAGCATTGGTAATTGCCAAATTAGGATCAGAAAGTGTACAACCAGAGCCAGTTGCTGGCAAAGGAGATAAACCAGTTTGGGCATTCCAGCCAAACATTAAAGCACCTTTGTCAGCATCTATTAACCCAGTATGTGCCGCGTTACTCGTGCTTATTGTATTATCAATTCCAACCGTCAGTAAGTTGGCACCAGTAACAGCTGTACTGGTTGACTGTTTTACGTTTAACCCTGCCTCAGAATCTCGTGTAATACCAAATATGGCATTATCATAATCTCCTCCTAAAGTCCAATAGCTTTGACCAGCAGAGTTTATATAATTATGTGCTGTAAGTGTTGCTCCATATTTTGTTGCTAAATATGATTCAACTCTTTGTACCTCGGTTGTACTTAAGGTTCTGTTAAACCAAATAATTTCTTGGATATCAGCTTTTGCTGCTCCACTCCAAGCTCCATAACTATTTCTCCCGATTACAAATTTATTTCCAACTAATCCAATATCAGGAACGGTAAATTGTTGGCTTAAACCATTGAGTCCTATTTTCAAATCATTTAAAGTATGATCCAATGTCCAAGAAAGCACGGTTCCTTCTTTCTTAATTTTTGCCGAAGTACCTCTATTTGTTGCACCACATGAAAAACAAAAAAAACGCACATTATAATTTCCACCAAATTCACTAACAGAGCCCCCAAGAAAAAAACCAGGCTCAGCCCCAAGTGTAGTTTCATCATCTAAACCAAAAAGCCCCCCATTTGTTGCACTTACAAATGGAGTGACAGCAGCAAATGTAGTATAGGATGTATTTAATCCATCTCTGGTTCCAGTATTTGTATTTGGATTTATTGATGAGGCTACATCATAGAAGTAACTAATATCACTAAAATTAGAAAAATATGGCTGAAAATTATGAGCTGCATTTGGGGCAAATTTAGTTACAGTGCCTGCTGTGCCTCCTACTTCAATTGGGTTAGGTTTTGGGGAATTATCCTTCCATTGAGTTACAGTACCTGATAAGGCAGTACCGTCATCTACTTTTGACCAAAATGCCAAATTAGTTGAGCTTACGCCAGCTGGGCCACCTTGTGCCCAGCCATTTAGTACAAATACCAAAAAAACAGCCAATGTTAAAAGCAACTTTTTTCGTATAAGCTTTAAAAATGTATCTTTGTTATACATAAATGTTAATTATTAAATAAAGAAATAAAAAATGCCCCTTCAATAATTGAGGAACTACCGTGATATTTATTTGCTAATTAGCCCGAATCCCATTCAATCACATTTAATAATTTAATTTTCAGTGTATAAATTATCTTCCTTGGAATTAGAACCATAGCCTGATTCATTATTACTCGGTCTTCTGAAAGAAATAATTTTACATTTAAACCAAATTTCTCTGCGAGGAAAAATATCATCGTCAATAAATAATGTTTCATTTTTTTATGTTTGTATAAATGTCTAAAACCAATATTTGATTACCCATAAGGCAAAGACATTTCAGCACCGTATTTTCAATACGGTTTAATTTGTATATAGGATTAAAATTGGAGGACTACTCCAAAACAGGTATGATAGGATTAACGTATCAACCTAAACATAGTTTTTGAAGAAGATTTTTGGGTGGAATGATTCTGTATTTTGAATCAATGAATTGTGTTAATTTCCTGTCATTCTTCCTCCAATCCGATAGCAAAGAAAAGCTATAGAGAGTGGTCTTAGCGAATAAATTTTTCATTTTACTTTAAGGTTTATTTTTTACTTTTGGTATATTTTGTTCAATCTTATTTTACTTAATAACTCAATCATAGACATTAAAAATGGTATCAATCAGATTGGATTATAAGAATTAATAAAATTCTATTTTCTAAATGTTTATATTGTACAATCCTTAAAATTTAACGTTTTATAATAATTCTAGTTTATTCAATTATTAGTGCCATTTTGAAGCCATAATTACTAAATGGACACCTATGCTGGTGGCGAACAACAAGTCATGGTTACAAAAAGCAATTTATTTATGCACGCCTGTTTGTAAAAAAGCCATCCCCTCCTATCAATAAATGTGCCAAAAAACATGAGAAAAATTTTAGAAACATGGGGCGAAATAAACTCAAATTTCTGTATTTGCCCACATGTATGATTACTCTAGATCTCACCATTACATACTTTGTAATGTGAAAAGTTTTATATTATTTAAAAAGCCATTTTTAAGCCACTCAGAATAACTACATCAAATTATGGTTACAAACTACATACTATGGTTATAAAATAAACAGATATTGATAAAAAACTAGAGCTAGCTATTTTTAGTCCATTTTGATAAAACAGATTTAAAACCACAGATTATGGTAATGAAATGCTTATAATAATCGATAAAATACAGAATAATGTTAATTGTGTTGGAAATGAAAAATTCGTGGCTTAGTGAAAAATCTAAATGTGCTATTAAAGTTCCGTAAAAACGCCATATTTAGAAATATGTGGTGCGTTCTTACGGAACTAAACATAATGTTTGAGTAAAATATATAAAACTTAATTGGTGTCTTTTGAAAAGTAGAGATGACTCATACTTTCATTAAGATCAAAAAGTTTGGGTTAAAGTATAAGTTAAACCCAACACATTACCCGGAACTTGATTTAGTACTCCTTTGAGCACTGATAAATCTGTTCCCAATCCTGTATAATTTACTCTGCCGTCTAAGTTCAAATCAGCATTTAAATATCCACTTATAGATTGTGTCAGATTTGATCCGATTACATTTTTTAATGCAGACAAATCAGACCCTAAACCTGTATAAGAAACCTTATCTGGGCTAGCACTATTAATACCTGTTGCATTACCAGCCCACATTGCCATCACTGAGCCTACAACTTTTTGTGCATTTGTACCAAACGTAGGTGTACTTGGAGATGTAAAATCAATACTTTGAGCTGTTGAACTTATAGCTACTGGACTTTGAGTCATAACACCCAAGTGATTACGATGACGTACTGCAACATAATAATTACCTGATGTTGTGACAAACTTCAATGGTGTTGTGCCATCTGGGTTTCGTATAGTGCCATCACTTGATAAAAGTGCCGCTACACTTTCAACTATATTAGAACCATTTGTTCCGTTTCTCAACTCTACTAAAACCCAATCCGTTACTAAGGTAGTGTTAGTTGCAATTGCCCCTTTACCGTAAGGATCACTAGTTGGAAGCAGAATTTGAGCCCCAGGTTGTTGTTGTGGTGGTGTGCTTAAAATAGTTGTCATGCTTGTTCCTGACAAAGGTCCTTGTAGGAATACTTTCATACTTAGCGAACTACTTGTTGCACTTGGTATAATCACTGGAGTAGATGGTGAGCTTGGTACTCCATTTACTGTACATACTGATGTATAACTTTCACCTGATTGTACGGTAACAGGCCCATAAGTTGAAAGATTAGCTCCAGAAATAAGTACGCCATTTTTATACCACGAGACAGTTCCTGCACATCCTGTTGCTGTAAATGTTGTAGGTTGTCCAGCCACTATTGGATTAGGATTTGTTGTAATTACTGGCCCTTCTTGCGGTACAATAACTGGAGTTGATTGAGCACTTGAGACACCATTAACAGTACATACCGAGGTATAACTTTCACCTGCAGAAGGAATTACTACATATTGGCTGTTTGTTGCTCCCGATATAAGAACGCCATTTCTATACCACGAAACTACTCCTGGGGCATTACAACCTGTTGATGTAAACGTAGTTTGTTGATTAGCAACTACTGGATTAGGGCTTGTTGTGACCGTTGGTGCAAGAGGTGGTACAGTTACTGGCGTAGATGGCGAACTTGGCACTCCATTTACTGTACATATAGCTGTATAGCTATCACCTACCGCAGGAATTACTACTAATGTACTATTTGTAGCACCAGATATCAACACACCATTGTTATACCAAGAAATTATTCCTGGAGAATCACAACCTGTCATCGTAAAGGTAGTTTGCTGCCCTGCTACTATTGGGTTGGGATTTGATACAACAATAGGAGTTGTTACCCCCACAACATTAGCCGTAATATTTGTACAAGACTGAGAACCTGGGCTTTGCGTTACAGCCAACTGCTGAGTACGCCCTACACCAGAACCATCATATACAACTGGAATTGAAACTGAAGTTTGACCCACTGTTAAATCTGTAATAAAAGGCACAGGATTTGAATTAAAGCCTGAACCAACCACATAAAATGAAGCAGATCCATTTTGAGTAACATTTATTGGGATTGTTATGGTTCCTGTTTGTCCGACGCCCCCCCCTGCTTGGAATTTACCCAATGTTGCTACTGCACTTATAACACTACTTCCACAACTTAAAGAATAACTTGCATAAGCAGACCAAACTTTTATTGTTGGCAAACATGAACTTGAACCATTATTAGTAGGAGAAGTTACTGTTAAAGTACGAAAACTGGCAGCCCCTAATCCATCATAATAAAATGGAATAGTAACACTTGTAGTAACCCCAGCTACAACATCTCTAACAAAAGGATTTTCTTTCATTACAAAGTTAGTGCCAGTCAAATTAAAAGTAACAGGGCCTGATTTACTGGCTGTGATTGGCAATGTGATGGTTCCCTCTTGCAAAGGTGTAGTATTTGCAACTAAGTAACCAGTAGAGGTAGCAGCAGAACAATTACCAAATGTTATTATACCTTGGTCTGATACAATATTTACTTGAGGAGAACAAGGTGCGGTTGAATTGTTTGTTGCATTTGTAGATGTTGCCGTAAGCACTCGTCCACCAGATTGACCAGTTCCATCATAAGTAAATGGCACATTGATAACCGTCTGTCCTGCGGTTAGTGTAACTACAAAAGGATTTGGATTTGTAGTAAAACCTGGTGAAGTTAAACTTAATGATACAGGTCCTGCAGTTGCATTGGTAATTGGAATTTGCATTGATCCTGTCTGTGTGGTATTATTAGCTTGGAACCCACCCAAAGTTGTTGGATAAGTAACTGTAGAATTTGAACAATTACCCCACTTAAATGTTCCAGCTCTAACAATTGGTGTGTAATTTGCCGAGCATGCACCTTGAGAAGCCATTGCAGAATTAATCTGGACTGTCTGAACAACATCTGCAGCACCTGCCCCATTATAGATTACAGGTATATTTAAAGTAGTTTGTCCAACTGTAACTGAAGTAGAATATGGAGATGGATTCGTTTTCATGTTTGTTGAACCTGACAATGTAAAGGTTACATTACCTGCTTTGGTTACAGTAATTGGTATAGCAATTGTTCCATTTTGGTTGCTACCATCATTATAAAAATCACTACCAGTTGCCGGTGTTACTGTTAATACATTACCATTACAATTCATTGTAAACTCTCCTACTGTATTATCAATAGTTAATGTAACTGGGCAAGTAGTCCCCAAAATCTCTTTTGCCGACAATGTGACATTTGCTGTTCCGGCTTGAGATGCACCATTATAAATCACTTTAATTTTCAAAATATTTGTTCCAGCAGGTGCTATAACCGTTTGAGGGCTTGGACTCATTTTGAATCGGCTATCACCACTCAATGTAAAGTGTATATAACCTGCCTCTGTTACAGTTACGGGCATCATAATGTATCCAATTTGACCTGTAACGCCATTAGCTGTAAATGAGCCACTTTGGGTAGCACCAACACAATCCATTGACTGAACAACTGCTGATTTGGCTTCAATAAATGCAGTTACATCACAAGCATTTCCTGCAATCAGAGAGGCCACATTTATTGGTGTAGTACCTTGTGGTGTGGGGTCAGATGGATCCGCAGGTACATCAGCATTTGATCCATTGAAAGTTAATGGAATTGTAATTGATGTTTGGCCTGCTGTCAAATTAACTGGATAAGAAGTAGGGGTAAAACCGGTCCCTGTTAACTGTAAAGTATCTAACCCTGGAGTCGTAACAGTTATAGGTATTACCATAGATGTAATTTGGTTTGTACCATCAGCTTTTAAAGGTGAATCTGTTGTTCCAGGAGTAATAGTTGCTGTACTACAATCTCCAAAATTATATACTGCTTTGGGTGCTAGAACCGTATTAGTTGTAGTACAAGAAGCCCCGTGTGTATCACTTATCGTAATTGTATGTAAGCCTGATGTTGTACCAGTAAATTCAATTGGAATGTCAATCGAGGTTTGGCCTGCTGTTATCACAACCGACTGCCCTGGCACACCTGAAACATAGCCTGAGGCCGCTGGGTCTATTGAAAAGCCTACTGGTGAAGAACTTATTTTGAGTGTATCTGTCCCCGCAGTTGCACTGCCTAAATTAACACGAATAAAACCTTTTTTACTTGTATTTTGAGTATAGTTTGCTGGTGAAAAAATTGCACCAGTACAGTTTAGTGTAAATGTTGATGGTGGCAAGTTTATAGGAACTGGGGCGTTACAGGTAGCAGTTGTAAGGCTCGTGATATCGCTACCACTATTAGGAGTTTCAATAATTATACTTCTCGTTGAAGCGGTACCAGTACCATTATATTTAATAGGTATATAAATAAAGTTTTGATTAGTAATAAGTGTTGTTTGGTAAGGACTTGTACCGTTCAATGTTATTGTAGGGTCTCCTGAGATTTTAACTGTAATGGGTCCAGTTAAATTTGTTTTGATGGGTACTTTCAAAAAGGCAGTTTGATTAGTATTATTTGCATATAATTTTTTAATACCTGCCGCACTACTCGCCGAAGAAACAACCGTTGAAGTTGAACAATCTCCTAAAGTTAAGCCACCTTTTAATGCACTCGTCAAAATAGTAAAGGTGGTTACTCCATCTGGGAACTGTACGTTATTAAAAGTAGCAATCCCGCCAGACAAAGATGAACAATCTACATACACAATATCACCATCTGTAAAGTTTCCATTACCGTCAGTATCAATCATTAGTTTTAATCGACTTGCATTCACACCTGCATCTAATGCACTGTTCAAATCAATTTGTAGTGTAACAGCATCAGACCCATGGTTTACACTTTGTGCCATCCATTCTCGTGACAATCTTTTTGAACCGCTGTATAAGGCAGGTACATCATTTGATTGTTGAGCCATTGCCCCGCCATCATCGCCCCATACTAAAAAACTTAAATCAGCTGAAAAGTTTCCGTTGTTATTACTATTGGAAGTAGAAACACCTAATTCGTCATTTGAAATTATCAATTGAGGAATTCCTACAATATTTGATGTTGACTGGCGTTGTTCTAATCCTGAACCATCATCACGCCCAACACCTGCAATATTATTAATATAAGTTGTATATGGGAATAAACTGCCTCCACGTGCATAAATTACTGATCCATCAGATGCTAAATAGTCTCCAACAGAAGCATCCAAAGTAATACCATATTTAATAGCTAAGTAACTTTGTACTTGTGCCATTTGTGCATCTGTTAACGCGGTTGTATAAACAATTATCTCTGATATATTACCATCAGTAGAGTGATAATTATCCCAAGAGGCAAATAAGCGATTATAGTACGATGTTTCATTTGTACCCGAGTAACATGCAAGATTATTAAAGTTAGTTGCACTAGCTACTTGAAGTCCATCTTGATAAAGCCATCCTAATTTATCATCTCTCTTCCCAAGCAATATTTGGGTCCTATTTGAAATAGTATTTTGTTTAGAAATTTGGTGTGAATATGGTGCATCAAAATAAATGTAGTCATTATCATTTTTCATTAAAAGTGAGCGACTACATGATCCCCCAACCTCTCCCCAAAAAGTAGTACGTTTACCTGCTGGGGTAAGTCCAACCCCGAAAACAGTCATTTTATTATAACCTACTCCTTGAGGGTAAATAGGTTTAGGGTCATAATACCATACTGTATTTGAACCCATAACATAAGCAGGGTTATAATTAGCAATGTTTGGATTAATTGTCACTCCAGTAAATCCACTACCCTGCTTTGCATTTCTACCCTTTCCACTTGCGTCAGCCCATGTCGTTGTTGTAGCACCTTGATTGGCCTTCCACCAACCAGCAAGACCGGAGGAAATCCCGCCGGGGCTCTGAGCTTGTAGCTTCATGGTTGTCAGACATCCAATTAGAACAAGGAGCATCCCAACATGGAACTTTCGAACCTTGTTGCTTGTAAATTGTTGTTTCATTTTTTTACTATTTTGGTTTATGATTATTTTAATTTGCGAAATTGACCACGAGAAAAATAAGTATCATTGATATCTATCCCAGATACTATTAAAAATGCGATATGATACTTTTGAGAATTATGGGAATACCCTTCTTTGTAGATGAGTAAAAGGAAATGACAATTAAATTCTCTATGGCTAGTTTAGTATTAGTTTTGTAATTGACTTATTACAATCATTTCATTAGGAAGAATCTTCGAAGTCTACAAAAAACCATTTAATAGGCTGTCTTTTATTAATTCTTTCGAAAAAATTATTCTCTTTGATGCTAAATAATACCCTGATTGAATTGTATAAATGAAGATATTGATATTTTAAATTGTACTTGCCCCAAAGGCGGTTTATTAATAAATATCTTTGATAATTAGAATAATATAGTATCTCACAGACCTGAGTCATTATAAATAAATCTCTCATTTTTCTTTAATTTAATCATTGCTATTTATAACTACTATGCCAACAACCAATTAATAAAAACATTGGTAGTAACATAAAACCTACATTTTATTCAATTCAAAAGAAAATTTCAGAATTAAGAATTAAATGTTTTAGGCAATTTCTTAAATCAATATCCACTTTGAGACCATGACTACGAATAGACTTAATACATTGGTGACAAACTACAGGTGAAGGTTATAAAAAATAAATACAGGCCGACTTAAAAAAGTCGGCTAAAAAAAAACGGCTTGGCAATAAGTGTGCCAAAAAAAATGAAGATGTTTGAAACACTTAGGATAAACAAGCCTCTTATACTGTGTTTATCCCTGTGTTTAATTACTATTGAGTGAATCTCTACACAAGGAGTTATGTAAAGATCTTTATTGTTTTTATTAAGCCAATTTTTATCCAAACTTTTATAAACTGCCACGCGGGGGTTATAAAATACACTCAATGGTTATAAAGTGTATATTCTAAAACAAATATTACTAAATATTATGATTGAAGGGATTTTTTAATTTGGTAAAATAAAAAAATATAAATAAAGATAAAGTATTAAATCTGTACAAACACTACGAATTTTGGAATAGTCCCATGTTCAGCCTCTAGCTTGATAAGACATTTTGAAGATGAATGATTCAACCACAAAAACAAGATTACCAATATTATTATTGATAAAACACCAAAAGCAAAGAAGCTTTAAGTCTATTAACTCACAAAATTCTTGCAAATAATCTTAAGTAATAATATGTTGTTTTTTTTTAATAAATTCATAGAATTCATCTATAATTCATATCTTGCTTATTTGTGTGTAAACTTATAACATTAGAAACGAAAGAAGAATATTCAAAATGAATGCCTAATATATGTAACGTAAACTAACATTTTGGAGAATTATTGAAAAAATTATATTTGGAGTACTAAAAAACATTGGAGATAAGCAAGCACAGAGAGCAGGAGCAGTGCTTATCTCCATGTTCAATTACTATTGAGTGAAACTTTCATAAAAATTATGAAAGTTTTTGTAATACTAAATTACAGAAGCAAAGTAAAACACTTTCGAACAATATTACCTCATATCATCAATACATAAGGTGACAAAATGCAGGCAAAGGTGACAAAGCAATCGATTTAATTAAATCTACTAGCCGGAAATGCATTAGGTATTACAACTTTAAAGATTACATAATTATCTATATCGTAAGTAAACCTTATATTGGCAACCTTTTTCTTAACAAATTCCTTAATCAATAAAAGACCAACACCCAAACCATCTTCTCCAAATTCAAAATCATAATCGTCATTAAACAATGAGGCTATTTTCGTTTGTTGAAGTTCGGTCATGCCTTCACAATAATTACTAAACACTAATACAAATGAATCCCCTTGCCTAAAACCATTAAGTAAGATTTTACCACCTATTCCACTATATTTGATTGCATTATCAAGCAAATTCCTAACTATTAAACCTAAGATGTGCTGGTCTATACTTATTTCACATTCTTCTATTTCTTCAATAATTTTTATTTCTTTTAACGATGCCATGTGTCGGTAAATTGGTAGTAGATTGCTCACAAATTCACTTGAATTGACTGTAGAAACATTTAGTCTAATTTGTTTCTGTTGTACAATACCCCACTCTAATAAATTATTCAACATAGCCGCTAAATGTAGTCCTATTTCATCTATTTGTGTGAGTACTGTACTCAAGCGTTCGAATTGCTTTTTTCTCACCAAATAACTTACAATCTCAGCATAACGCTGGTACGAACTAAGTGGACTTCTTAGATCATGAGAAATAATGGTAAAGAGCTTATCTCGACTTTTAGTTAGTTTTTTTAGGTTTTTATTAACTATACTCAATCTGAATAGCAATAAACTTATGATAAATATAATTACAAACGCTAAAATAATAACTATATAACTTTGCCGTGATCGTACATCACTTATCTGATTTTGTAGTTCTAAATTTTTAATAGCAGCATCTCTCTTCTCTGTTTCATATTTTGTCAATAAATCTTCTAACTCTCTAGTCTTCAAATTTTGATTGATTCTGTTCTGTACTTCTTCAACAATCAACCTTGTTTCATAAGCATTTTTATAGTCTTTTAATTCATATTGGATATTTGAAAGTTGGTTATATAACATAAATGGGAAATAAGGTGTACTAATTTTTAATTCTTTGTATAAAGCGATAGCTTGTTTTAAATAATTTTCACTTTTTTTAAACTCTCTGGTATATGTAAAACTTTCACTCAAATTTGATAAAGCAGAAACAGCACCTCTAGTATACTTTGAAGCTAAAGTCTCGTACGATTTTAAATAACACCATTGTATCTTTTTCTTATAATTACCATGCTTATCCTTCGTTCTGTAATAGACATTGGCAAGTGAATAATAAATTCTTGAACGTAGATAATTATATTGAGGATTATTTTTGAAAAGCTTTAAACTTTTTTGATATAATTCTAATTGTTCCTTGACGGTTAATCCGAAATTGTGTCCATAATTCAAACAAATGGTTATTATTATCAACTTATCACAAACATTACTGGTTTGTTCAAAATAATTAAATACTTCTTTAAATAGATAGCTCTTCTTATTGTTTCTTTCATAGTAATAGGAAGGATACTCATTTGATAAGGAAATCAATAAAAAATTACAATTTATTATTCCTGAGGTATCTTTTTGTTGTGTAAAGAACTTCAAAGCTTCTAAAGCATTTTTAGAGGACTGTTCAGTATCATCAAAAACCAATTTTGCAGCAAACAAGAAATGGCACATTGCAAGTGCGTTCCTATTTTTATTTAATAAAGCACATTTCTTTATTCTATCTAAATCTTTACCAAAATCATTAGAATAGTATCTTCTACTCATTTCCAATTCTATCAAAGTATTTAGATATTCATTAGATGCTTTATCGAATTGCGAATTAAGTACCTGCTGGAGGCTATCTAAATTTGACAAAACATGATAATCTCGAAATTGCATGTAAGGCTTATGTTGTGCAGATGCTAAATTTGCGAAAAAGATTAATAGAAGAAGTAATTGTTTTTTCATAGCATTAAGTAAAATATAGACATTAAGATTCAAAATTTCAATAAATAATGTCAATGAAATATAATTTTTTGTAAATGACTATTAATAAGCAAAGGTAGATTACTAAACTTAAGAAGAAACACTGAAATAAAAGTACCATTTCCTTTTACCAATATCTAACAAATATTGAGGTTTTAAATATAAATTGCTATTTAAATTCATTATTCAGCGTCACCAACCATATTTGTAGGGTCATTGTATTTTTGTCATCTTACATATTTTTAGAAAATGGCATGAAATACTTTCATTATTGCTATTTAATTTACAGACAGCATAAAATCGAAAATTATTAGTCAAATAAAATTATAGCCTTTTTTTGATGTAATTTTGATTATGTTTCTCTACTTTAACTGTTATTTTTTATTAACCTAAAATATTGTATTGTACAATTATACTTTTACTAAATTCTTGTCATAAGTATTTTCAAAGTCTAAAAAATTTATTCAATTCTGAAGTTTTTTACCCCAAAGTAAATCCAATTAAAAAATAAATCGGCTCGTATTAAAGATTAAAAATACAAATAAATCCATGCCTATTCGTAAGATAGAGGTTGTTTATTACAATTATTTACATAAATAATTATAATTTAGATTAGTTAATATCTCTTAACTTAATAAAATCTTTCTTTTTTCTTCGTGATATTGGAAGTCTGATATTATTAGTCAATTCAACAAGAACGACATTATTAATTTCCTCTACACTTTGAACTTGGTCTAGGTTAATAATAAAAGTTTTATTGGGTCTATAAAAACGATTCAATTGGGTACCAACGAATGTTCTTTCAAAATATTTCAACGTTTTGGCAACCATTATGGGTCTTCTATCTAGCAAATAAATTTTTGTATAATTTACATGGCCTTGCAGACACACAATATTATCTAAATTTAGTTTTTCTTTTTGAAAAAAGGAGCTTAGTAATGAATCCATATTATCAATCGTTTTAAATCTATTAAGACAAATTTGAAAGAAAAAGTCACTTAAAAGTAGATGAGTAACAAAGTGAAAGTGACAAAAGCCATTAATCATACATGACTTCTTAGGTTATTGGAAAGGATTTATTCAGATTAAAGGGATTATAAGCAAAAGGCAAGAAAATGCATTATATCACCATTTTATGTATTATGTCACCACTTATTGTGACATTTATTATTACAATGCCACTTAATAACAAGTAGCCTTTTAAATAATTCAAAATTAATTTCAATTATCACCTAAAAGTTACTTTTAGTGGTAGTACAAATACCACTTAGTAATTAAACAAGGAATATATTTCATTTTATAACCATTTCATGCTGATTATCACCAATTGTTGTATTTTTTTTCTCGCAAGTGATGTATATTGTATAAAAAACTATTTTTAATGCGAAAATACTTAAATTAATGTTCTATGAGTGTAAAAGTTATGATTATTGAAGATGACCCAGTTTGGTCACTTTTTGTAGAATCTATTATTGAAGATTCTCAATACGAACTTATTGGCACTGCCAATACCATAAACAAAGCCCAAGCAATTATCGAAGGCTTCAAACCTGACATAGTTATTAGTGATATTCGTATCCAAGACTCAACCGTCTTTCCGTATCTTTTTGAAAATGCTAATAACGATTTTCTCACTATTTTTATGAGCAGTCATTTAGATGAGGAAATTTTCAATTTATCCACTAAAGTCTCCAAAAGCACTTACATTGTAAAACCATTCCATAAGTTTTCATTATTAGCAGCACTAGACTTACTCATTAGCAAATATCCAATTGCTCAACCTCAAGATGAAAGTTTTATAACAGTTAGAGGCAGCCAGCAACAAGTAAAGAAAATCAATTTTAATGAAATTGAATGGATAGAAGCAAATGGGAATTACTGCTTTATTCACACAAAGTCAAACAAAAAGTATGCTCGTAAAAAATCTCTTAGGTCCTTAATAGAAAATTTAGATTCAAGATTTTTAAGAGTCCACAAAGCTTTTTTAATTAATAAACAATATATTAATAGAATTGAATTAAGCAATAATATAGTGATGGTGGGTGATAACCATATTCCTTTGGGAAGGCATTATCGCAAAGAACTTAATCAATTCTTGGAGCAAAGGTAAACGTATTGTCTTTTTTATGCATTTGGTTTTGCATAAATCTCTTAAATACTTGTAGATTCCTTCTAGAAATAGAAATTACTTCTGAGTCTACAAGTATCTCCCCTGTTTTTGTTTTAGTATCAATTTTACAATTATTTATAAATCTGATATTAACAATACAATCTCTTTTGACCTTTATAAAGTCATTATGCTCTAGTACATATTCATAAAAATATTTTAGTGTTTCGTAAAAATAATCACTTGTTCCATCATCGTAAAAGATGATGGTTCTACTGCCCTTTCTCAGCAAATATTTTATATGTTGAGTATGTACTTTTCTTTTGCTATTGACTCTCCTCAAATATGATTCTTTTGTATGGAGTTGGATTGATGAGAATAGATTTGGGTATTTTTCTTTTAATACGTGCTTCAACAAAGGCATATATCGCTTTGAAATAATATGCATCTGCCCATTAATTAAGATACATTCCTTAGCTATATCTATGTAATTTATGCCATTCACATAATCAATATTGATAATAGTATTCAGATTAATGAACACTAATTGTTCATATCTATTTAACAATTCATTAACAGTATCTTCATCAATAATTACCCAAGATGATACATCTGAATGAAGGTACCATTTTTGATTTTTCTTAAAAATTACCTGAATATGAATTTTATTATTAAGAATAGGTCTTACACTTTCCATCATTCTGTAAACTATTTAAAATACTTATGAATGAGTAATACTATTGCCAACATAGCTAGCAATAAACCCTTTACGGTTGACAATGCACTTAATAATTACAAAGTGCATTGTCAATACGCCAAGTATCAGTATTAATAAATAACAATTTCAAAAAATCTTGATTTTCTAGTAGTTAATTCGAAATGAATTAGTTAGAAAAAACATTCGCTGAATAACTCATTAAAGATTCGTAAATTGTTATTGATTTTGATATGCAATTATATACAAACTTTATTCATACATAAACGCAAAAGTATTCAAACAACGTGGCTGGGTGATAAATTACGTAGTTTATTAGTGAATTCTTAGAAAACTTGTCTTAATATTGCCTTATACTTTACTAACTTTTATACATATGATTAACTATTCTAACCTTAGTAATAGCTCTTTTTTAAAAAGGCAAATTATGTTTTTAAGGGTAACTTTATTCGTATTTACGATTATTAATATCATCTACACATACATTAGCTTCAGAGATAAAATTGGGCACCCTAAATTGAATATAATATATTTAATCTTTTGCTGTTTACCCACTTTTTACTTTTTAAAAAAAAGTTATGTAAAATTAGCAACTCACTTTATCTACTTTCCTGCAATTTGTATTTTATCTGGAATGGTTTATAATAATTTGCAAAGTCAGGTTATCAGAGGGAATTTAGAGAATGCTTTTATACCGATTATTGCTTTATGTGGACTATTTGATAATACAATTTCTAGGAACATTGGTATTATATCAAACTTATCATTACTCTTTATTTTCAAAGTTATACGTTATAACTTTATTCCAATGGAACTTTCAGAAGTCTTTGATGATCTAACGGTTGTTATCTCTATGGTTGTAGTTGCACTTATCGCAGTATTCTATTATAAAAGAGATTACGAAACATTAGCTGATTTTAACAACCAGCTACAAAGTAAGAAAGATATTATTGAGCAACAAGCAGCCGAGCTAAAAATTTCAAATAATGTTAAGAACCAATTATTTAGTATTATCGCACATGATCTACGAGGACCTATCATTTCACTAAAAGGTTTACTTCAACTATTTGAAAGTAATAATATCAGTAAAGAGAAATTTAAAACCCTTTCACAAAGACTCAGTGAAAATGTTAATAGTATGCACTTATTGTTAGATAATTTATTAATCTACTCTTTTTCACAAATCAAAAATACCAAACCTAATTATCAAAATATTCTATTTAGTAATCTAATCAATGAAACATTATTACTATACAAAGAAGCTCTCATCCAAAAAAATATAAAATTGTCAACTAATTTCACGAACGATTTAAGTATTTGGGGAGATGAACAACAAATAAAAATTACGATCCGTAACCTATTAAACAATGCTATTAAATTTACACAAAATAATGGTCAAATTGTAATAAGTGCACTTCAACAAGTAGATGATACTTTAGTTACTATTGAAGATAACGGCATAGGCATTCAACAAGAAGATTTAACACACATATTCTTAAAACCCAAACTTAATAATGGGACTAATGGTGAGAAAGGTACTGGTCTAGGCATTTCTCTTTGCAAAGAAATGATAGAGAATCATAAGGGTTCTTTTGAAATAAATAGCCAAATTGGGGTAGGAACAACCGTTTCAATTAAGCTTCCCAATCATACTAAAAGCACTTCATCACCATCTAAAGCAGTATAAAACCATTATTCATCTGTTTTACTTTCAAACGCATTAAATTTGGTTTATCATTAAGCAATCTGAACATTTGAATAGTTCAGTATGATTTTATAGAGTTTGTTTATAGTTGGTACATATTCCAACGACCATATAACTCAAGCCTTTTAGGCTTGAGTTATATTTTTATTAGGTGTCTTTCAATTAAGAAAAAATCAAAAGCTCAAAAATCTTTTAAATTTAACAGTCGGTATAGTAAATACAAAAAAGCCTGACAATCACTTGATTATCAGGCTTTTTTTCTGTGGGCCCACCTGGGATCGAACCAGGCACCTACTGATTATGAGTCAGTTGCTATACACTTATACATATTTATCAATTTTTATGCAACTCACTTATAATCAACATAATACCACACTTAATTTTATGGATTGTTTTGCAAATATATCAATTATTATTAAATTTGTTGTGCAAAATGTTGTGCAACTATTTAAATAATAATCTTCTACATGGGAATCCTTAAACCTACCTTTGCAATAATTCAAGACACAAGAAAAGCTAATATTGAAGGCAAATACCCTTTGAAGTTGAGGGTCATTTTCAATAGGCAAAATAGAACTTATAGTATTGGGATAGACTTGTCAAAAGAACAATTTGAAAAACTATTTTCTTCAAAGCTAAGAGATGAATGGTTGAAAGATGTAAGACTTAACTGTGAAGCCATTAAACAAAAAGCAGAAGAAGTTGGAAGTAAAATTAATGAATTCACTTTTGATAAATTTAAAGACACTTTTTTTGTCAACCCAGAAGAGCAGGTAAAATCAAAAGATGTTTACAAAAATTTTGAAAACTATATTTCTGCATTAAAAAGCCAAAGCAGGGTTTCTACTGCTGATTCTTACACCTGTGCATCAAATTCATTAAAGAAGTTTAAGAAAAAATTGACATTTGAAGATATTACACCAAAATTCTTAAATGATTATGAAAAATCAATGTTAAATGAAGGAAACTCATCTACCACTATTGGTATCTATTTAAGAAGTCTCAGAACAATATATAATCAAGCTATTGAAAATGGGATAATTGCAAAAGAGCTATATCCATTCAAGAAAAACAAATTTCAAATACCAGCCAGCAGAAACATCAAGAAAGCCTTAACACTATCTGAGATTGAGAAGATTGTTAATTATGAAACTATCACTGGAACATCAGAAGATAAAGCAAAAGATTTGTGGTGCTTATCATATTTATGCCAAGGAATTAATCTAAAAGACTTAGCAAGACTCAAAATTAAAAATCTTGAATCTGATAAAATTACATTCATTAGAGCCAAAACTCAACTTTCAACAAAATCAAATCAAAGTGCCATAACAATTATATTATCAGATAAAGCCAAAGAAATTATTGATAAGTGGAAGAATAGAAGTAATAATCCTGATGATTATTTATTGCCAATCCTTGAACCAAAGGTTACTCCAAAAAGAGAAAGAGAGTTAATTCAATATACAAACAAGTTGATTAATACCTACATGAAGAAGATAGGATTGAAACTTGGTTTTGAAAAAATGCCCCTTTTCTACTCTGCAAGACACTCATTTGCAACTGTACTAAAAAGAAAAGGTATTTCAACGGTATTTATTTCAGAAGCATTAGGACATAGTAACCTTATCACTACTCAATCTTATCTTGATAGCTTTGAAGATGAAACTAAAAAGCAATATGCGAACCTTCTGACCCAATTCAATTAGATTGAAATTAAGATAATACAAGTCTAAAAACTGATTCATTAATAAAAATGATTCATTTTTAGACTTTTTTCATTCATTCTCATTACATTTTACTATTTCAGTAAAGAAAATATTATTTAAGTTAATCTGGACTGCTGACGAAACCCACTCTTTAAAAATTATCAAGTTAAATAAAATCAAAATACAAAACACTGATAATCAAAACATTATATCTTAAAAGATAGCATAAGGTTACCAAATGCCTTCAAATCATTACCTTGTCATTAGTTATGGATTTTTACATAGATTAACTTTGGTTCATTGTTTAAATTAATTATAAAAACAATGGATAAACAAATCCAAAATTCGATAGAACAATTCGTCCAAAATCTATCAAAATCAATTACAGAGGCTATTTCTGACCAGTTTTCAGAAATGCTCAAAAGCCACTCAATAGCCAGCACTCAAACTCCAAAATCAAAATATTTTGGTATAAAAGAAGCTGCCGAGTATCTAAAAATAGCCCCACAAACACTTTATGGGCTAACATCAAAGCGTGCAATCAGATTCATTAAAGTATCTAAAAAAGTTTTGTTCACAGAACAAGATTTAGAAGACTATTTGGCAAAAGGTAAAAAAGAGACAGCATCAAACTTAGTAGCAAATTATAGAAAAAGGAGGATAAATGCTGCATAGTATTTTTAGAAACTTCACTAACCTAATTGATGAATTAAGTCTCAAACAGGTTATTGAGATTATTAAATCGAATGAGTATAAAACCTCGATTGATGCCCTCAGAGCTGCTAATGAAGAAGTACAAGAGGAATTGAAGAAAAAACTACCTGCATTTACTCCATGTGGCACTTTTACTAATCAACGGCACACTGAAAACCTCCAAGTTTACAGTAAGATTATCCACCTTGATTTTGATAAAATCGAAGCTGATTTGTTAGATATTGCTTATGAGTTAGCAATTACCAATCAATTTACTAAGGCTTGTTTTGTAAGTCCAAGTGGCAATGGTTTAAAGGTTTTTGTGGAGGTGGATACAGACCAAGATAATCACTCAAAAGCGTATCAACAGGTTCAAAAATACTTTGAAAAAGAGTTAGGTATTCAAGCTGATGCTAAATGTAAAGACCTTGCAAGACTATGCTTTTTTAGTCATGATACTAATGCTTTTTATAATGATGCCAGCACGATTTTTAAGGTTGATACTAATGAGCAAAAGCAATCTGAAAAACCTCTTAGGACTATTCAAAACCATGTTGAAGGTAGTTTATTAGATGAAATCAAGGGCTTTACAGAACAAAAAGAGGGGTATTATAAAGGTAATCGAAACAACTTTTTACACCTATTTGCATCCAACTGCAACAGAAAAGGCATCGAGCAATCAGAAGCCTTAAACTACGCTTTGCTGAACTTTGATTTAGGTAAGGAGGAAGTAAAAACCTGTTTTCACAGTGCTTATTCAAAATCTCATGAATTTGGCAAGTTTGCAGAATTTGCAAGTTTGCAACTTTGTAATTTACAAAATGAAGAGCTTGAAAGTGATACCACTGAAAGCAACACCCCTAATTCATTGAAGGAAACCCCAGCATTCTCAAATGATATTTTTGAGCAACTGCCACAAATCTTGAAAGATGGATGTAGTGTATTTGAAGAACCACGAGCAAAAGATGTATTCCTTCTTAGTGCTATCGGTGTATTAAGTGGATGCCTTCCAAATGTGACAGGACTCTACAAAAATGAAAAAGTTTTTACTAACCTTTTCACTATGGTAATTGCACCGCCTGCAAGTGGTAAAGGTACAATGAAGTATGCAAAAAAACTTGCAGAAACATATCATGATGCTGTTTTCCAAGATAGTAAACAGAAAAAAACACAATATGAGATTGATTTAGCCAAATATGAAAATCAACTTCGAAGTGGCTCAGGAATACTGCCAAGTAAGCCTAAGCCCTGTTTTCTCAAAGCTATTTTAATACCAGCAAATACTTCAAATACAAGGTTATTGCAACTTTTGAATTACAACAAGGGCAATGGTATCATCTGTGAAACTGAAACAGACATCATGAGTCAAGCCAATAAGCAAGAGTGGGGAGGCTTCTCTCCTTTGCTTAGAGGTGCTTTTCACCATGAAAGTTATTCAATGGCACGGAAAGCAGGTGATGAGTTTATTGAAGTGAAAGAACCTAAGATTTCCACTATTCTAACAGGAACACCTTCACAACTAAATAGCCTAATCCATAGTGTCGAAGATGGATTATTTAGCAGGTTTCTGTTTTATGCTTTTCAAACTGATTTGATATGGCAAAGTCCTGCACCAAAGGTAAATAATCAAAATTATGATGCTTATTTCAGTAAATTATCTAATCAAGTGTATGATTTAGTTAAATATTTGGAATCCAGTCCAACAGAAATTTTATTATCTAATGAGCAATGGGCAGAATTTGATGAACTTTTCAAAGAGTTATTGACAAAAGCAACTTATCATGGAGATAATGCAGCAAGTATTGTCTATCGCATGGGCTTAATGACCTTTAGAATGTGTATGATTCTGACAGCATTAAGAAAATTTGAAAATAAAGATATTAGAAATTTACAAACGTGTTCAGATAAAGACTTTGATATTGCCACTTCACTCATTAGAGTTTTGTTTGAGCATAGTTTGTTGATTTTCAATCAATTACCCAAAAATGGCATAGGTCAAAAAGCAAGCAAAAATGCTTTCATTCAGAATTTACCTAATGAGTTTATCAGAAGCCAAGCTATTGCTATAAAAGATAAATTTCAACTTTCTGAAAGAACCGTTGATGACTTGCTTAAAAGTGAAGAGGGTAAGACCCTCAAAAAAATAGGGTTTGGTAAATACCAAAAACTCAATCTGTGAAATTGCAGATTTGCAGACTTGCAATTTTGCAAACTGCAATTTATTTATATTTTTATTCATTTTAAATACCATAAAAAATGGTAACATTAACAGGAAAAATCACTGACCTATTCCCTGAAAGGTCAATTGATTACAAATCAGGGGAGAAAAGTAGCAAAATGGAGTTTTTGCTTAGTATGGAGGGCAAGTTTCCCACC